>WFPF01000137.1 GCA_015487695.1 Chitinophagales bacterium | reverse complement strand
TGGCGTCCGTGGGCTTTGCTGTGGAAGACAAAGAAAGCAAATCGTTCGGAGGCTGTGCGTCTGGAGCGGAAGCTGAAAAACCTGAGTCGCAGCCGCCTCATGGTATTTATGGAGAAATACAAAGAAGATGTTGTCGATATCCACTTATTCAATCGGATTAAGTCGTCCCGAGCTGACGTTTAGCGCAGGGCGCTAAAGTCAGCTTGCTGACCGTTCGCGTCAGCATCCGGACCGCAAGCCCCATAGGAGAACCCTTTGGGGCTTTTTTTATTTTATGTCACAGGAAGTGTACATATTGTATTCTGCAAAGCGCCAGGGCTACTACATCGGCCAGTGCGGAGATGTGGAGGCCCGTCTGCAGCGCCATCAGCGGGGCGAGGCTCCTTCTACGGCACCCTGGCGTCCGTGGGCTTTGCTGTGGAAGACAAAGAAAGCAAATCGTTCGGAGGCTGTGCGTCTGGAGCGGAAGCTGAAAAACCTGAGTCGCAGCCGCCTCATGGTATTTATGGAGAAATACAAAGAAGATGTTGTCGATATCCACTTATTCCACCGGATTAAGTCGTCCCGAGCTGACGTTTAGCGCAGGGCGCTAAAGTCAGCTTGCTGACCGTTCGCGTCAGCATCCGGACCGCAAGCCCCATAGGAGAACCCTTTGGGGCTTTTTTATTTTATGTCACAGGAAGTGTACATATTGTATTCTGCAAAGTGCCAGGGCTACTACATCGGCCAGTGCGGGGATGTGGCGACAAGGCGGCTAAACCTCAGCTACACAGCACGGCAGGAAAGCAGGCAGGGCATACAATTCCCTCTCAGCTGCTTTGCTGCAAACTGCAAAGAGATTTACTTACCGGCTCCCCGGAGCTCAGAATTTATACTCTAATCCGATATATACACCGCTTGAAGAGTAATTATTTGACATTTCCAGTTCCTGTCTGGGCATATCGGAATTGTAATTTGGATTGTAGAAAGAATTGTTGCTGTTGTTGTCCACCTTCATTGTATACTCCGTACTTATTTGATAGGGCGAACGGTTGCTTAAGTCCTGTTCCACCCCGTTTTCCACTATCCTCGTCACTTTCGAAGATTTGGTTTTTCCGCTGATGGCCGTTCCCTGCACCTGGCCGAAAAGAGAAAGTTTATCGTTGAACTCATAGGTGGCACCGAGGCCAAAAAACATACCCGGTGAGAAGGCGTCTTTCCGCATAATGGTCACCTCGCCCGGATCGGAGAGGGGAGACTCGCTGATCTGCCGGATGCGTGTGTTGTTGTAAACAGGCAGTTTCAGGCCGGCTTCGCCAAAATACCGGACTTTGTTCTCAGCAGTGCCTGAATTCAGGCGTATGCCGGGGCCGAAGGAAAGTCGCGAATACTTCATAAAATCCTGGTTGTAGTAGCGCTCTCCGCTGTAGGTCGTGGTGGATTCGCCTACTTCCTGCTCAAAACCACTGAAACAGTCGCCACGAAGGATGAACTCAAAGCGTTCGCAAATGTCAAATCCCATGGTTAGTCCGAGGTCCATCCCCGATCCCAGTGAGCCACAGATGACCTCATCGGTAAAAGTGCTTCCATCGGAGTTGCTGCGTGTTCCCAGTACTTCGGGTTTTCCGTGCGAATAGCCGGTGGATACCCGCAAACTTTGCGCCTGCACAGAGCAGGCGATGACAAGCATTAAGATAAAAGTTAAGTGTTTCATAGTTAATAGGGTTAATTATGTAAGATGTTAATAAATATACAAAAACAAAGAAAGAAAATAAAATATATAAAAAAAGTAGATTCTTAAAAAGAGGATAAAACTGAAGGAAGTGACAATATTCTATCGTGGGGTTGTAATTTTATCGGAGTGAGCAAGTCTGAAGAAAATATTCCAAAATGGGAGGGAAAGGCCCTCGAAGCGCTGACCCTGCTGGAGTCATGCGAGCAACCCCTCTTTATTACAGGCAAGGCCGGGACCGGCAAGTCTACCCTGCTTCGTCATTTTACGGCAAAGAACCGCGACAAAAATATGGCCGTTTTGGCACCGACCGGTGTAGCGGCTCTGAATGCCCGCGGCCAGACCATCCATTCCTTTTTTCGTTTTCCGCTCCATCCTTTCCATCCTTCGCAGGTTCGCAAAGTATCAAAAGCAAGACGCAAACTCTATGAAAATCTTGAGATGATTATCATAGACGAAATATCGATGGTGCGGGCCGATATGCTGGACAATATGGATGCATTTCTGCGAAAAAACGGTCCCTCATCAGACAAGCCTTTTGGTGGTGTGCGCATGGTCTTTTTCGGTGACCTCTTTCAGTTGCCACCTGTGATTGCGCATGAAATAGAGGAGCAACTGATGGCGCTCCTTTACGAATCACCCTACTTTTTCAGTGCCTACGTGCTGCAAAAGACCGGATTGAAAACATTGAATCTGGAAAAGATTTACCGACAGAAGGACCCCGTATTCATGGACCTTTTGAATGCCGTCCGGCATAAGCAGCTTCGCCCCGGGCAGCTTGAACTCCTGAACTCCCGCTACATGCCTGACTTCGAGGCGCCAAAAGATTCTTTCTATATCACGCTGACGGCTACCAACCGCAAAGCCGCTTCCATTAATGAGAGACACCTGGCTGCTTTGCCCGATACGGAAAGATCGTACACGGCAAAAAGGAGCGGCACTTTCCCCGACCAGCTATCGCCCAATGACGAAGAGTTGAAACTCAAAGAGGGTGCCCAAGTGATGTTTATCCGCAACGATCCTCAGCGTAGATGGGTCAACGGAAGCATCGGCAGGGTGACGGGGCTGGATGACGACAGGGTATTGGTCGAGCTGGTCGAAAACGGCCTGGAGTATGAAGTGGAAAAGGTGGAATGGGAAATGTTGAAGTATCAGTTTGACGAGAAGAAACATACCGTGGAAGCCGATGTTATTGGCACATTCAGCCAGCTTCCTCTTCGGCCGGCCTGGGCCATAACCATCCACAAGAGCCAGGGAAAAACTTTTGATAAGGTGATCATCGACACGGGAAGAGGCGCCTTTGCCTCCGGACAGATCTACGTGGCACTGAGCCGTTGTACGACCCTTGAAGGGATTGTCCTGAAAAATCGCATTCGCATGCACGAGATTAAAATTGATGAGGAGATACTGAAATTTGCAGCCGGGCAGGGGATATGAGACTCGGAAAGTGTGAAATTTCACCGGAGATCATGAGGAAGAGATACGCGGATTGGGCTTGTCTGGCAACGGAATATTGCAATCAAATATTTGTATGTGGCTAAAAGAATGTGTATATTGTTAGAGCCTTTGGAAGGAGTGTGCGGATAACGAGTAAAGAGCGGGATATGATGCGATGCCGCACATTGGATTTACGCGGGAAGAGAAAGGTCTTTATCCTGCTTTAACTCTGAAAAAATAAACGCATATGATTTTACGTCACTGCTTTCTCCTGATCATCGTCCTTTCTTCTTTTTACGCACGCGGGCAGTTCAAGCTCGACTGGGCCAAGGCCGAAGGAGGAGCCGGCTTGGACCGATACGTCTCCGTAGAGGTCAATCAGACCGGTAAGATATACTATGTGGGCAGCTTCGAGGGAAGCTCCGAATTTGCCGGGCAGCATTTCTACTCGACATCGGGATCGGAATGGGACGATGACATTCTCATCGCAAAATTTGATGCCGAGGGGAATAATTTATGGGTGAGGCAGCTCGGAAGCCC
>WFPF01000136.1 GCA_015487695.1 Chitinophagales bacterium | reverse complement strand
TGAATGTTCGCTTTTCCATAGGACATAATTTTAAAAAATTATTACAGATATCTAACTATAATTATGTCCGATTTCTTAGGGGGCCAAAACACCGAACAGGTTATATACATAAATTATTAGATCTAAATGGATACAATGCGTCTCAGCTCTATTATGAGCTGATTGCCAAGGATTCGAATAGTTATGCCTACTCAAAAAAGCATGAAGCCATTCTGGACTCTATAAAGAGATTGACTCTTCCAATAATATCGGGCAGGCAATATAATGACTCCATTTATCTTTCCGGTGGATTACAGGTTTTTATAAAATTAAGTAAGAAGCTAAAATTCAAGGATGTTTACGGAAATAAATTTTTCATAGATCCAGGGGAGCTTTTTGCTTATAATTATAGCCTTCTATATCATTGTGATACAAATTTGGATATAAATAAAATATATTATATTGACGACAGCACTTACCCCGGATCTGCAAAAAGGATGTATCTATCCAGTGTTGATTTTGCTTTCTATGTTAAGGATAGTTTTTTGTATTTGTTCAATACACCTGAATATATGTTTCATTCTCGTATTTTTTTGAAGCATCGAAACCATGCTCTTTCAAAATTTGTCAGACGAAATGAACGATATATTTTTCACTCTTTTCTTGAGCCCAAGTTTCCTAGAGATTTTAAAAAGGCATTGGACTTTTCTTTGTATTATAAATTGTTTGAATTTAATGGCCGGTTATATTTCCATTATGATCTATGGCCGGAGATTTATTCTGTAAATTCGCCCGAGCCGGTTGCCCGACTAAGCGGGGATGGTTCCGAAGAAATTAAGAAAAAATTTCCCAAACACATGACAGATCCTGAATACCCGGTACTTCCTTTTTATATTTATGCTTCCGGGCCTATTTTTGAGAATTATTATGGATTTATTTATTTATATAATAATTCCAAAATTTTATTTGAAGTATTTGACAAAAATTGGAATTCCATTCAAATAGAGGATATTTCGCATTTGAAAGGAATGGTTAAAGTAGATGGGATCAAATATGATTCAAGTAATTTTATATTTTATGATGATGGTTTTGCTCATTTACAATATGAAGATTTAAAATTTTGGCTCTACGAATATCGTTTTAATCTTGACAGACGGCCTTTTTCATTTTATCAGGGCAAAAAACGTTGATATACTTTTAAGTACTGGGGCTTCTAATTTTATGCTTTTGTGGTTATTTTATTAATAGCTGAATCGTTCAATAAACGAAGTAAGATCGATTTCACATAGTATGAAATTGAACTCTTTGGAAATTAGGTCGAAAAACAGCGGCAGCGCCTTCTCGATATTGCCAACCGCTGCCCCGTTCACACAATCCGTGAATATTTCTTTCTTCAGTGCGTTTTGATGGATATGCTCAAACACAAGTGGTCTTATTTCTTTGTTTAGCAGTTTTGCACGACTTTTGGTAGCCCACACTGCATGTATCCATAACTTTACAAATGGCATATTTTGCTTTTTTTGATTGTTCTGTTAATGGCTAAAGCCAAATTTGTGATCTTTCTATTCAATCCATCCCCCGACTTGAAAGTCGGGGCAATGGTCGGTACGAAATATCTCATTCTCTTCTTGCTCCGCGCTTTAGCGCGGTGAGCAAATACATTATAAATTGCTCTGGCTTTAGCCATTAACTCTTATCAATTATTTCAATTTCCTCCTTGCTTCATCCAAACCGTTCATTGGCCTGCTCTTTTGTTTCTGCATAGTCCTTTCCTCATTGATATCTCAAAATTAATTTTTGAGCAATGGCATATACAAAGACCTATGGACCTCATGAATTAGCACATTATAAAGTCAGTGCTTTTATTCTTATATCCAAATAAAAGAAATGTTCAGAATGGATGGTGCTTATTCAATCCTCTCTCTATCCCAAAAGCCGGCTGAGGCCGTAGATGAGTGCCGTGAGGGCCAGCGCCCCGATGCCTAAGAACACATAAGCCCCTTTGGTAATGTCTGCTATGGTCTTTTTGATTTCCGTCCGGTCGTTGACATTGGGAAAGTCCATATCCGGCACTTCCACATCAAGAAATCGGCAGAGGGGCTCCCATCCTTCATCTACTTTGAAAATGAGCAGCTGATCGGGTGGAACCGTTGCTTTTATATCTTCAATATGCGCCTCGTAGTGTGCAATCGCAGCCGCTTTGTCATTCATCGTTCCTTTGTGCGATCGATTCCAGATTAATTTGGAGGACATGTTGCCCATTTTCTTGGCAAAGGGTGTAAACCACATGAGAAATCGGAACTGCCACATATTCTCGGTAAAATAAATGGTTTCCATGGTGCTTTCGTACCATGCTTCGGGTCCGCGGGGATGCAGGGTGAGCAATACTTTGGCATCGGGGTTTACTTCCAGCAGTTCACGCCACACACAGCAGGCCGGATTGTCCACAGTAGCGGTATAATTCTCAAAGACCTGATTCCAGTCGTGCTGCCGGCCGGCCGGAGCGTTTGCCACGCCATTCCAGAAGTCGAGGTGGCTCTTGTTTTCTTTGTTTTCGAGGACTTCGAACATGTGGTAACATGTATAGCCCAATGTATTCAAAGCGGTATAGGTCGACAATGTACCGGTTCGTCCGAAGCCGGCACCAATGATTTCTAAACTCATAATCTAAAGTTTCATTTTGAGGAAACGGCAAGGATTTCAACCAGGTAGTTGTGGTGCTTCTCAGGCTACGCTGCGTTCAAACCGGAATGCGTCTTGAATTGGTTTTCTGATTTTAAAGAATCAAATGTAATATAAAAATCATTGAATATATGGTATTTGTGTTTTTTCGCTGCCCGCCCGGCCGTAAAGCAATGGCCTGTTCTGCCTGAATATTTACTCCTTCTTTCCCGTTTTGGGGCGGAGAAAGGGGAATGCCGATAAATTCTTTATTTTAGTAAGCAAACCCAAAACCCCTCTTGCCTATGGGCGATTTAAACGTAACCCTGGCCTCCAGTGACGAGCAGCTGAAAACCTTCATGCGCAATCTCCTCGATGACATCGAAGCGCTGGATTATATGATCTCCCACGACCTGTTCGAGGAGGACATCACCCGCATCGGAGCCGAACAGGAACTCTGTCTCATTGACCGCCAATATCGCCCGGCCCCCTACAACCTGGAAGTGCTCGAGCGCAGTGATGCCGGCTATTGCACCACCGAGCTGGCCAAGTTTAACTTTGAGATCAACCTCGACCCGATGGTCTTCAAAGGCTCGGCCCTCTCGGACATGGAGCAGCAGATACTGAATCGCCTGGCAGACGTAGAAAAAGCCGCAGCTACCTTTGATTCGGATATTATACTGGCCGGCATCCTTCCGACCATCCGCAAGTTTGATGTCGAACTGGACAATCTGACGCCCCTGGAACGCTACAAGGCGCTGGTTTCGGCCATTCAGCGCCTGCGGGGCGGGGTCTTCGAACTGCGCCTTTCGGGCATTGACGAGCTATCCTTCAAGACCGACTCACCGCTGCTCGAGGCGGCCAATACGGGTTTTCAGGTGCATTTGCAGGTGCATCCTTCGGAATTTGTCAAATACTACAACATCGCGCAGGCTGTCACGGCCCCGGTGCTGGCGGTTTCCACCAATTCGCCCATGCTCTTCGGGAAACGCCTTTGGAAAGAGACGCGTATCGCTCTTTTTCAGCAGTCGGTGGACACGCGCAAAACCAGCGAGCACCTGCGGGAGCGCAGTCCGCGGGTGACCTTTGGCAACGACTGGCTGCACGATTCCATTCTGGAGATCTACAAGGAAGATGTCTCCCGCTTCAGGGTGCTGCTGAGTTCAAAGGAGCGCGAAGATGTATTCGCAAAACTGGAACGGGGCGAAACGCCCAAACTCAGTGCCCTTCAGATTCACAATGGCACGGTGTATCGCTGGAACAGGGCTTGCTACGGAGTTTCGAAAAATGTGCCGCACCTTCGCATCGAAAACCGGGTGCTTGGCTCGGGGCCCACGGTAGCCGATGAGATGGCAAGTGCCGCTTTTTGGCTGGGCATGATCAAGGGCATGGCCAATCACTATGACGACATTGCGCGGGTGATGGATTTTGACCATGCCAAGAACAACTTTTTTGCAGCGGCAAGGCATGGCCTCGATACGCATTTCCGCTGGATCAACGGAGAACGCTATTCGGCCTCCGAGCTCATCAGGGAAGAATTGCTGCCCCTGGCGCGGGCGGGCCTGCGCTCCATGGAAATCGATGAAAAAGACATCGATCGCTACCTGGGAATCATAGAGGCGCGCAACAGCAGCCGGCAAACGGGAGCCGACTGGCAACTGGACAGCTACTCCGAACTGATACGCATCGGCACGCGCGATGAGGTGATTACGGCCATATCCGCCTCCATGCTGAAAAATCAAAAGAAGAACATTCCGGTACACCTCTGGGAGCCGGCATCGCTGAGCGATGTGGAAGACTGGAAACCCTATGCGCTCCTTGTCGAGGAGTTTATGTCTACCGACCTCTACACCGTGCAGCCTTCAGATATCCTCGAGTTTGTGGCCGAGATGATGGACTGGCGCAAGATCCGCTACATGCCGGTGGAAGATGACGACAACAATCTGATCGGCCTGATCACTTCGCGCATCGTCCTGCGGCAGATGATCAAGCGCAAGGGAGAATCGCTGATCTCGGTGGGTGAGGTGATGATTGACGAACCCATCACCATTTCACCCGAAGCGACCATTGTGGATGCCATGAATATCATGGAAAAAGAAAATATCGGCTGCCTGCCCGTGGTGAAAAATCACAAGCTTATCGGCATCATTACAGAGCAAAACTTCCTGCACATTACGCGCAGGCTGATAACGAGGCTGTCGAAGGGGTAGGAAAGCGATTCATCACTACCGGAAGATCCAGGGCTTTTCGTTGAAAACAAGCTCTTCGTAGAAGGCAAGCAGTTTGCGGGCTTCTGAAGGCCACTGCCAGCGCTGCCCCCACTCAAAGGAACGTTTGCAATATTTTTCAAGAAGCTCCGGGTCTTCGATGAGCCGAATCAGGGCGTGATAGATGTTTTCGGCCGTGGGCACCCTGACGCTCACACCCGAGCGGCTTTGATTGAGAAAATAAGAGGACTCGGGGAGGTTGACATCGAGCACGGCCAGTCCGCTGGCAAAGTAGTTGAATAGTTTAATGGAAGGACCTCCCAGCACATTATTGACGGGTACGGGGGTTTTCATGATCAGGCCGATGCTGCAGTCGTGAAGGGCTGCGGGCACCTGCCGGTAGGGGAGCCAGCCGCTCACGTCTATGTTGTCCACTCCTTCCTTTCGTATTTGTTCGAGATACCGGTTCTCCGCATCTCCGCCTTCTCCCACTATTTTCAGCCTGATCTCGGGGTGGCTCTTTTTGAGCATGCGCATCACTTCGGCCATGGTCTTCAGGCCCCGGTTGAAGAGCAGGATGCCGTCATGAGCAATGGTGATCCGCTCGAATTTCCTCTTGTTGAAGGGCAAATTGAAGACAGCGGGATCGGGAAAGTTGTAGATAACTTCGGTCTGTAGAGCGGGATTGAGGCCCAGCAGATGCCCCCGGCTGATGGTATTGGCCGTGATCAGGTACTTCAATTCGCGCAGGTAGAGGCGCTTGATCATCTGTTCTTTTCGGCTGCCGCCTATCCACGATTCGTGGCTGTCGAATATGAGTTTTTTCCCGTTTTTTCTTGTGATCAGCAGGCCCAGATAAAAGGAGACGGGCTCGTGCGCATGATAGGCATCCGCATTTATCTCAAGGGCTTTGTGTATAAATTCCCGCGAAAAGCGGTCTGACTGCACTTTATGAAGCAGGCGTCCCACAGCGCTTTCATCGGCTTTTACGGCCATCACGGGGATGCCGTCCAGCTCAAATTCCAGCGCAGCATCGGGGTTGATGACCTGCCGGCCTACAAAACTGCGTATGCGTCCGTCCGCATCGGCTTTGCAGAGGATAGATACCTTGTATCCCGCTGCGGCAAGGCTGCGGGCCTCTTTCTCGAAGATGCGGTCGTCATTGGGCGCATGCTCAAGAGTGAGCATACATATGTGGGCTTTTGCCATGCCGGTTATTCTTGCTTTAAGTGTGTTCTGAGATATTTTCTGTAATAATAAAACAATCCTGAAAATTGAACGAAACGGGCCAGAATGCTGGCAGCTATAACACCGTAGATGCCATAAAACCAAATGAGAATAAGATTGCCCAGCACATTGACGACTGCCTCGGCAAAGGCTACATTGCGCAGTTCCCGGCCCTGCGACTTGGCCGAAAGAAAAGTGAAAGGCTGATAGGCCCCTTGAAAGAAATAGGCAAAGGAAAGCCAAAATGCATAATCGGCCACGGGTGCGAAAGCCTCGCCAAAAAGAAAATGAACCACCGGCCCCGCAAGCAGATAGACGGCCGCAATGGCCAGGAGAAGCCAAAGCGTATTGTAAACAAAAAGCTTTGCCGGAATCTTCGCACTATGTGCAAAACGCCTGAACATGGATTGTGAGAATGCCCGGCTCAGCATCACCATGGGCGAGCAGATGATGCCGGCCAGTGAATAGAAACCCAATTGCGTGGTGTTGATGATGGTGGCGATAAAGACCTCATCGAGGCGGTAGGTGGTTTGATTGCTCACAATGCCGAGGTAGAAATGCCAGCCGTATTCCTTGTTTTTCTGTTTTAGTACGGCATAGAGCCGGTCGAGATGCTCAAAAGACGGACGGAGCCAGATGAAAACAGCTATCACGGCCACGAGGCCCGTGATCAGGTTGAGGAAGATCACCTGATACAGGTCAAGCGATCCCTGGCTGAAAAGAATGTAAAGCGGAATGAGGTAGAGCAGTTTTGATCCTGCTTCCATGACGGCCGAAGGGTAGATGCGGTTGCTGCCCACCGAGAGGTCGCTGATCATAAACTGCATGGGGTAGACAATGGTAAATGCCGCAAAGACCCTGAATATCTGCCCGTAATCCGGCCCGAAACGGTAATCGATTAGAAAACTTACCAGAAAGATGGTCAGCGCATAAATAAAGCCGATGGCAATGGCGCTGAGCAGCCCCAGGCCGAAGTACTGCCTTTCTTTTTCGGGGTCCTTGTTTTCGGCCAGCAGTACTTTGATGGAATTGTAATGGCCAAAGCGGAAGATGATTGCCAGAATGCCGGTTACCGTTCCGAAAAAGGCATAGAGGCCATAGGTCTCGGGTCCGAGGGCTCTTGTCTGTATGCCTTTGATCAAAAAGCCCACAAGAATCACGGCTATCTGTGCAGCGAAAAGTGCCAGGGTATGCCGGATGATGCGGGGATTCTTCCGCATATCCTCTTTCAGCATCTTCCAGCCGTTTTTAAGCATAGGATTGGTTTCTGTGATTTTTCACTGCTCTGCTCGCAGGGATATATGCCTCATGGGAGCATGGCTCCTTCTTTTTTCAGCGCCTGCAATCAGCGTCTAAGATAAGCAATGGACGGGAGCGGAAAGTGCACGGTGGGCTTGATTATTGGCGGAAACCCGATGCGGGCAGCAAAAGATTTAATCCCCGCCCGGTCATTTCAAAAAATGCAGTGGAAAGGGATGGATCGGTTTGAGGGAAGAGCCGAACCCTAAGATTTGTTGAAAAAAGAGCAGGCAAAAAAATCCATCTTCGCTCATGAAGAATTCAAGAAAAGAAATGGAATAATTCTTAATTTTGCAGCGCTGCATCTGCTTTTGGCAGATCCGGCAAAACGGTGGCCGTAGCTCAGTTGGTAGAGCACCAGATTGTGGTTCTGGTGGTCGTGGGTTCAATCCCCATCGGTCACCCACAAAAAAGCCCGGAATTTTCCGGGCTTTTTTTATCTCGAACAAGCGCTTAGTAGGTGCTTGTCATGTCTTCGTCCACCACGATGATGAAATCGGCTTTCCCCAGATTTTCTTTATCCAGCTTTTTCAGATCGCTCTGAGAAACGGTGGTGACCGTTTTTACCTTCAGCGAAGGTTTGTATTGCTTCAGGTACCAGCCGATGCCTTCGTGATAATCGGAATGATAGGAGCCGTTGTAATGGATAAACAAGGCACCTTCGGGCAGGTGATTTACGATAGACCATGCCATGGTGGCATCTTTCATGGCCTGGGCTTTCACCAGTCGCGGACTGCCGTGGTCTCCCATCATTTTAATGATATTCTGATAAGTGGGCAGGGTGCTGTCAAAAGGGATGGGCAGCGGAGCCATCCACGATTTTTCTTCTTTTGAGAGTGTATCGAGTGCCACGAAATCTTTGCGATAGACGAGGTTGGCATATCTGCGCGGGATGTTGGTGGCAATGAATGGCAGCTTGTGAGCCCGTGCATAATCGATCAGCGGGGCATAGTCGGTTTTGTAATTGGGCCAGAGGCGCGCCAGGGTGTCAAACCCGGCCTGATCAATCTCCTCCGAAAGGTATCTTTTGAGTTCATCCTGGTTGTCGCGTTCCAGCATTTCGGCTCCGAGCACCAGATCACGCAATGCATCGAGGTCCTGGGTCACTTCCAGTTCGAGCCAGTGCGAGATGGGATTGTCGTGATATTCACCGAAGAGCACGACATCTGCTTTGCTGAGTTCTTTCAGCATCTTGCTGTATTTTACTTTTTTGCCTTTGCTGTCAAATATCCGGTAGGCCGGCTTTTGCTGGGCCATCAGAGAGCCCACGGTCGTCATCAGGGCGAGAAGAACTAAGCTGATTTCTTTTTTCATAGTGATTTTATATTCTGCGTTTATATTGAGTCGCAAAAGTAATGCAAGAGAAGTTTTCTTCAGAAAGGAAAAAGGGCTTGCCCGGGCTTCGTGGAATAATATCTTTTCCGGAAGGAAATGCAAGGTGAAAAAACGTCAGCTTTCCGCAATCGTATATCTTTCGAAAATGTGCAACTTATGCCGGTAACGCCTGTACATGAGGATGGCCGAAAGAGAAAGGCCGATGGCAAGACCGACCCAGATGCCGTTTACCTGCATGCCGAAGAAGAAGGCAAGGGCGTAGCCTGTGGGCAGACCGATAAGCCAGAAGGAGAAAAGTGCGATGAGGGTAGGCAGACGTACGTCTTTCATCCCCCGCAAAATACCGAGTCCGACCACCTGGACACCATCAGAAAGCTGAAAGAAAGCAGCAATGACGAGCAGATCGGAAGCTACGCGCTGCACTTCGGGGTCATTGGAGAAGAAAGCCGGCAGGATATGTCGGAAAAGAATAAAGAAAAGGGCCGTGCAGCTCATAAACAGGGCCACCAGGAGGTAAGCCGTGGTCGCGGCCCGCTTTAGGTTGACCGGATCGCGGCTGCCTATAAAGTTGCCCACCCTTACGGTAGCAGCACTTGAAAGTCCGCTGGCCGCCATGTAGGTGGCCGAGGCGAGGGTGAGGGCCACCTGGTGTGCCGCCAGTTGTATTTTTCCTATCCAGCCGATCATAAAGGCTGCCATCACAAAGGCTCCGGCCTCAAAGACATATTGCAGCCCGATGGGATAACCAAGGTTCCAGAGTTTGCGGATCTTGTCCATTCGGTAGCGGTTGAGCACAAAGCCACTGTGATAGGCTTTAAAATGAGAATTTTGAAAGACATACCAGAACATGATCAAAGCCATCACCATCCGGGCAATAAGCGTAGCATATCCGGCACCGGCCAGTTCCAGACGCGGAAATCCCCATTTACCGAAGATGAGCAGATAATTGAGCCCCACATTGAGGAGGTTGCCTCCCACACTGACAAACATGGCAAAACGAGTCAACGACAGGCCTTCGGCAAATTGTTTGAAATGCTGAAAGATCATCAGCGGAACAAGGGATAGGGCCAGGAGCACGAAATAGGGCTTGCCCACCGCCACCGCATCGGCCGGCTGATCGAGCATGTCAAGAATGGGAAGAAAAAGCAGCGAAACACCCAGCAAAGCAAGGCCGTTGAAAATGCCAAGAAAAAATCCATTGCGGAGCCAGCTGGCAATTTCCCGTTTGCGACCACTGCCGAAGTCGGAGGCCACCATTGGTGTGATGGCCATGGAAATGCCCAGGCCGAAAGTCAGAAAGATGGCAATGGCGCTGTTTCCCAGAGCCGCACCGGCCAGAGCTGTGGCTCCTATTCGGCCCACCATGGCTGTGTCGGCAATGCCGGTCAGTACATGCCCCAGATGGCCCATCATGATGGGCAGGGCGATAAACGTGGTCTTCCTTATGTGTGTTTTGTAATCCAGTGGGCGGTCCATAGCTCTGATATAAAAAGCAAAAATAGACGCTGGCCCGAGATATGAACCCGTGTTTCAGGAATTTGATAAGCAGGAAACCTTTTATTTTTATTTTTTGCTTTCCATTTGAAGCTATTTTTGAAATGATTTCCTGAAAATTCAAAATACACTCCTCGCATGATGAAGAAACTCAATCTTGCCCTTCTTCTGATTTTTCTTGCACTTTCCGCATTTCCCCAGGACTATGCCCTGCGGGCCAGAGTGATGGGTGACGGAGATCAGGATATTATTTTTCTTCCGGGATTTGGCTGCAGCGGGGAGGAGTGGCACGAGATTGCCAGAAAGCTGGAAGACCGCTACCGGTGCCACCTGATCACCCTGCCCGGATTCAACGGTGTGGCGGCAGTGGAAGAGCCCATGTATCAAAAGCTGATGCAGGACTTGCATTTTTACCTCGAAACAAAGCAAATCCGGAATGCAGTGGCGATTGGGCACAGCATGGGCGGGCATCTGGCGCTCTATCTCGAAGCAGCTTATCCGGGCACCTTTTCAAAAATTGTAGTGGTCGATGCACTGCCGTTTCTGGCGGCTGCCAACGACCCGGAGGTGACCGAAGAAACAACGGGAATCAATCCCGAATCAACGGCCCGCCTTTATAAGGCGATAGAAGGAGAGCAGTTTGAAAATCTGGTCACCGAATCGGCTTCGAGTATGGTAAATGACCAGAGCAAGGTACCCTATATTGTGGCGTGGGCTATGAATTCCGATCCCTATGCCTATGGCTATATCTACGGAGAATTTATCAACCTCGACCTGCGTCAGGAAATGAGTTCGATTCAATGTCCGGTGCTCTTGCTGATTGCCAACGGATACGAGAAAGAAGAAGCGATGAAAATCTGGAAGCGGCAGTATCGCGGGCTGAAACACAAGAGCTTTAAATACAACGGAAGGTCCAATCACTACATCATGTATGACGATCCCGAATGGCTGCTGAAGCAGGTCGAAGAATTTTTGAATGAGAAATAAAAAAAGAGGCTGCCGGGATTTGGTGTGCCTATTGTCACTTCGATTCAACTTCCAAATGGTATTAAAATACCTTTTACAGTGATCGAATAACAATCACCAGGCCCGACAGCCAAGAGTTGCACTTACAAGTTGAATCCAGCATCTTTTTTCGTTCTGCCTGCTATTTGAACATTTCCGTGGATGGCTTTATCTCGATGTAGCTGGCTTTCATCGGATAAATCATGATTTCCCGGTCTTCGGCCAGCACTTCTTCGGGCAATCCTTCTTTTACCGTATTGTTGTACGCCATGGGTGAAGGAAGCCCTTCTCTCATGTAGCGTGCAAGCGCCCGGCCTTCATCATCGGAGGTGACCACGGCAATGGCAAAGTCACCGGTTTTAAAATATTTTTTCATGGCCTGATTGACGTCTTCCCGGGTGAGCTTTCCGAGCAGCCGGTCGGCCTCGCTGATCCAGTCTTCGCGACCATAAAAGCGGGAATCCATCAGGTAGCCCAGGCGCTGGTCGGGAGATTTGACATATAATTTGATATAGCTTCTCAGGAAATCGCGCGTCAACTCGAAATCTTCCTGACTGAGACCGTTCTTTACCATCGTCTCATATTCACGGATGGCGGTGCGCATGGCAAAGTAGGCATGACCGAGTTCAATGTTCTTCAGTTCGGGATAGGCCGCCCGTAGCTTTTCGCCCGTCTGAACCGGTCTGATCCAGATGGAAAAGTAGTTGCTGCTGCGCGGGAAACCGGCAATCGGAAGCTGATAGTTGCTGCCCATGGGGTACCATTCGATGTAGCTGTAGTCTCCGTAATTCATGGAGCGTGTTTTGCGGATCTTCTGATAAAGCCGGCCATATGACTTGCGATGCTCGCCCAAATAACTGTTGGCCACCATCAGGGCGGCAAAGTCGTCATCCGCACGGGTTATTTCGAGCGGATAGCCCATAAATATGGCCGAGCCGAAGGCATCGGGCTTGGTGACGATTTTTACTTCATAACCTTTCGGCATGCGGGCTTTGCCCGGAACAGGCAGCTCCGTATCCAAAGCCGGGAGGGTCTTCATGTCACTCATCAGCCGGTCTTTGAATGCTTCACTGTAATTTCCGGCAATGCCGACAATGAGATTGTCGCGTGTGAAAAATTTGCGGAAATGATCCTTTACATCATCAAGGGTGATCGACTTCACCGAGTGTTCATAGCCCTGAACCGGATGTGCATAATTGCTTCCATCGAAGAGGAACTCTTCGAGAATCACTTTGCTGTAATCTTCATCACTGCTGTTTTTGATAATCCGGCTGATAAAGTTTTCCTGTCTTGATTTTACCCGGTCAAAATCTTTCTCCTTGAAGGCAGGCTCTCTCATAAGCCCGTAAATGATAGGGTAGAAGTCTTCCTCAAAATCACTGGGGAACTCAAAATAAAAAACCGTCACTTCTTTGTCAACGGTCACCCCGTAATCGGCTGCCATGGGATAAATGAACTCTTCGATGTCGCTTTTGCTCATTTCTCTTGTGCTGCCGTCTGTGATGGCATTGGCCGTCATATAGCTAAGGCCTTCTTTGCCCTTCGGGTCGCAGATGGAGCCGGTCCTGAACATGAGCCGTACGATGATTTTTTTGCTTTGCTTTAGTGGCAGCTCGACCAACTCCTGCGAATGCATCGACAGGCTTGACTGAATAATAAAGATCAGCAGGATTCCTTTTAAAAGCGATTTCATTTTACACCTCCTTCTTCTTTGGATGAAACAGTCACTACGGTAAGTCCCTCGGGGGTGAAATATTTTTGGGCGGTATTCATTATGTCTTCCGGTGTTACGGACATGAGTGTTTTGTAATATTTATTGAGTGCCCCCGGGTCGTTGCTTACCCAGATGAAGTAGCTAAGTACCTCTGCAATGTTGCTCGGATCGTCAAGTTCCATCAGCAATTGATATTTGTTCCTTGATTTGGTCTGTTCAAGCAATTTCTCGTCTACCGGTTTCTTTTTTAGTTCATCCAGCTTGCTTGTGATCACGTCCTTTACATATTGCAGGTCATTCTCATCAATGACCATGGCCATAATCTGAAAGAGATACGGATCTACCGTGTAATAGTAGTATCCCATCAGGTTATAGGCTTTCTGCTCTTCAATCACGAGGCGCTTGTACAGTTCGCTGCGCTCCGAAAATGCGAGGGTGGAAATCAGATCGAGGCTCGCGACTTCCTTGCTCTCGGGGTCAAAGGCGGGCGATTTGTAGTTGAGCGAGATTACCGGTGTGAAGTTTGGGTTTTGAATGTGCGCATAGCGGGTTTTCTTCTGTTTAGGCTCGGCTTTGATCTCGGGCTTGTAATGGCCCCGCTTCCATTCACCAAAGTATTCTTCGGCCAGTGCTTTGACCTCTTCGGGCTTGGCATCGCCTACCACCAGAATGGTAGTGTATTCGGGCCGGTAGAAGCGGTCGTAAAAAAGTTTGGAGTAGTCGTACTGATTCGGCATATCCACGATGTCTTTGTAAAAGCCCATGGTGGTATGCTCGTAGGTATGCTCGTTGAATGCCGAATCGCTGAGCAGTTCGTTGATTTGCCTGAATTGGTTGGCGAAGTTCTTCGTGTATTCTCCTTTTACCGCACCGGCTTCTACTTTAAAGTCGGGCTCGCTGTAGTTGAGCCGCTGAAAGCGGTCGGCTTCGATTTCAAACATCTTGTCGAGCATGGCTGCATTGCCCGTCATGTGATACACCGTTCGGTCAAGCCAGGTGTTGGCATTGGCCGAAGCGCCAATTTGCTTCAGCACCTTGCCATATTTCTCCGGTGGATATTTGTCGGTTCCCCGAAACATCATATGCTCGAAGAAGTGTGCAAAGCCGGTTTTGCCGGGCTCTACTTCATTTCGTGAGCCTACTCTGACGATGATATAAAAGGAAACCAATCCCGGGCTGTCGTAGGGTACCGTGACGAGTTTGAGGCCATTGTCAAGAGAATCGGTGATGATGGCATAGGGAAATATGCCTTCATTGCGCTCTTTCGGTTCAGACTCCTTGCAGGAGGCAAGGAACAGGATGCTGAAAAAGAGTAAGACGCTTGCTTTCTTCATTGCTGGATGAACTTTATTGAATATCAAAATTAAAACATAGTGAGGGTAGAAAACCCTTTGCTAACAATTCTTAAGGTTTTGGGGATCAATTCACCTGCATGCTAACATTTCTTACCGGCAATCAGGCTAAAGAGCGCGATTTAAAATGATTAGCAAGAAGGGGG
>WFPF01000135.1 GCA_015487695.1 Chitinophagales bacterium | reverse complement strand
GCCTGACAAGCTCTTTCAATCGGATAGCGACCGCGAGGCTTACCTGCAGGAAAGAGAAAAAAGCATCCTGGAGGGTCTGGAAGATATTAAATCCAAATACTTCGGACACCGCAGAGACATCGTGGTAAATACAATCATTTTGCATGGAAGCCCGCTGCCTGAGCTGCTGCGCTTCACACAGGAATTCAAACCCGACCTGCTGGTGGTCGGCAAAAAGGTCAGGAGCAATGGCAGCGGCATCATCGCCCAGAAGCTGGCACGCAGAACCCGTTGCGCGATTCTCTTTGTCACAGAATCGGCCCGTTATCCGGCCAAAAAAGTGTTAATTCCCACAGATTATTCAGAGAATGCCAGCCGGGCCCTCCGTTTTGCCATTCAGCTGCATCCTTTGCTCAACGACCCTGAAATACATTGCCTCTACGTATATGATGTTCCTCTCTTGCTTCCTTATAAGATCGAGATGCTGCCCGAGCAGATGGAAGAGCTATTCAAAAAGAATGCGGAAGAGGGCATGGAAAAATACTTAGAGGACCAGGGAGCCGAACGTCTGCCAATAGTGAAAGTGCTGCTCAAAAACATACGGAACAACCCCGCACGCCAGATCATAGACTATGCACAGGAAAAGACCATCAACCTCATCATAATGGGTGCAAAAGGGCACTCCACACTTGAGTCCCTCATTCTGGGAAGCACAACCGAAAAAATGCTTCAATACGATCACGAAATACCCATTCTAATTGTGCGATAATTATAAAATACCATGAAAGACATAAAAAACATACTGGTTGGACTTGACTTGTCGATGCTGGATCAGACCATTCTGAAATGCAGCGCTCTGCTGAAGCGCTACTATCCAAAAATGAATATTTCCTTTACACACATCATCCCCGACTCCGTTTTGCCCGAGATGGATATCCCGGAGATTAAGGCCATTTCGCGCCAGCAGCTCGAAGTGATCAAAGAGGAACTGAAAGAAGAGATTGAAAGCTACTTCGGGGAAGATGAAAACTACAAGTTGTCTATCAAAACGGGCAACCCTTTTCTGCAAATCATAGACCAGGCCGTCAATCAGGATACGGATCTGCTGCTGATGGGGAAGAAGCACGATCTGCGAGGAAGCGGGATTTTGCCGCAGGAATTAATTCGTTTTTCGCCTACCCATCTGCTTTTTGTACCGGAAAAAAGCCACTGCGAGATGTCGGAAATCATTGTTTGCAATGACTTTTCGGAATACTCGGCCATGGCCATGGAGAGTGCTCTGGCACTGGCCCGGAAAGATCCGGAAGAAATTTCAATAACCAGCCTGCATGTCAGTCATACCCACGATGACGAATATGCCACACAGGAGGTAATAGAGAAATACAATAAATTTATAGAGCGCTTTGATCTGGAAAACATTCATGTAAATCCGAAATTCCTGACCACGAAGAATCCCAATATTGCCCCGGTAATTACCCGCTTTGTGCATCAGCGCAAAGCCAATATGGTCATTACCGGATCGCGCGGACTCTCCGCTCATGAAGGACAGATACTTGGCAGCCTGACGGAACGTCTCGTCAGGGGTTCGCTCAGGGCGCTGCTTCTGGTCATTAAAAAGCCTTTGACCGATCCCGGTTTGAAGGATGAAATGATGAAAGAACTCTATGATCTTAAGTAATGCAATATGAAAAAGATACTGGTACCCTGTGATTTCTCCGATATTTCCTATAACGCATCTGTCTATGCCCTGCACATGGCTGCTGCCCTGAAAAAGGAAGTGCTTTTTTTGCATGTTTTTCATATTCCGGTCATTGATCCCAACATGCCCCCTGAAATGGTGGATGACATGATAGAAGAAGCTCAAAAAAGTGCACGCAATGAATTGGAGCAATTCAAAGACCGCTTGCAGGAACTCATTGCCCGCCTTGGCGTAGTGGTTCGCTTCGAACTGAAGATCGGCTTTGTCGTGGAGGAAATCATTCAGCGTGCCGGGGAGATGGATTTGTTTATGATCATCATGGGCACGCGCGGTGCCAGCGGCCTGAAGCGAATACTGGGCAGCAATACAGCCCTCGTAAGTGAAAAATGCAAATCACCGGTGCTGGCAGTTCCCGAAGAGGCCCGTTACAAGGATATCTCGCACATCGTCTATGCTACCGACCTAAAATCCGAAGATTATCAGTACATCGACCAGCTTCTTTACATTTCAAGCCGTTTCTCGGCACGCATCACGCTCCTTCATGTTTCCAGGCCCGGTGAAGAACCCGATAAGGAAAGAGTAGAAGAACTTAAAAGTTATTTCTGGCGAGAGCTTGCCATGGAGAATATTCAATTCGAAATTGTGACGAACGAGCGCGTGGAAGAGGGAATTGAAGGCTTCCTTGAAGCCCATGATGCAGACATTCTGGCTATGCTGAGGCACCGAAGAAACATCATCGAACGCATCTTCAATCCCAGTCTCACAAAACGCATGACCTTTCATCCCAAAATCCCTATTCTGACCTTCCATGGCTGACGCCCGAAGTTCCACATGCATTAAACATGCAGAGGTCATCATTAATGCTTAATTTTACTACAGAATATTCGTCTGCTAATACTTATGCACCATGAAGCTTGAAATGCCTGATTGCCATCATTGCAAAAGTCGAAACAGTTCCTTGTTCCACTTTTGCCACACCAATGAACTGGATGAGCTCAACTACAGCAAGACCTGTGCACATTATAAACGGGGTCAGATACTGTTTCAGGAAGGCAGCAAGCCCATCGGACTCTATTGCATCAATTCGGGCAAGATCAAGATTTACAAGTATGCTTCGGATGGGAAAGAGCAAATCATTCGGATTGCCAAGCCGGGTGATTTTATCGGCTATTGCTCACTGATCTCCTCGATCCGCTATCCCGTATCGGCAGCTGCTCTCGAAGACAGTTCGGTGTGCATGATCCCAAAAGCCACTATTACCGAAATGTTTCGCCACAACGAGCAGTTCTCCGAAGGCCTGATCGGGCTGCTTTGCAGTACCATCACGAACTCATACGAACGCATGGCCGACCTCTCGTACAAACCGGTCAAAGGACGCCTTGCCGAGGCTCTTTTGCTGCTCAGGGAAACCTACACATCCACCGAGAATCCGGATGGTATCATAAACATTACACGTGAAGACCTGGCGAGCCTGGTCGGTACCGTGAAGGAAACAGCCATCCGTGTCCTGAAAGAATTTAAAGAAGACGGCTTTCTGGTGACAAACAAATCGAAAATCATCATCAAAGACCCCAAGGGTCTGGCCCGGATCAGCCATTTGTACGACTAAGGTCATCGAAGCATTTCTCCAGGCTTGATCTCCAGTGCGGAATTTCGATCCCAAAAACGTCTTTTACCCTGCTTTTATCCAGCACACTGTATGCCGGTCGTTTCGCAGCTGTCGGATATGCTTCGCTGCGAATAGGCTCCACAACGCAAGGCAATTTCGCCAGTTTCATAATTTCCACAGCAAAATCGTACCAGCTGCAAACTCCCTCATTGCTGTAGTGATAGAGGCCGAAGTTCTTCTCCCCTCCTTTCCGAAGCAATATTTCCAGCACCGCTGAAGCCAGATCATCGCAATGGGTCGGTGTGCCTGTTTGATCGAAGACCACACCCAGGCTTTCACGCTCGGCTCCCAGGCGCAGCATGGAGTTCAGGAAATTATGCCCCAGTGATGAATAGAGCCAGGAAGTGCGAAATACCAGTGCACGGCTATGATGCCTGAGGATATATGATTCCCCCAGAACTTTGCTTTGCCCGTAGACGCCCAGCGGATGGGTACGGTCGCTCTCCAGATAGGGCGAACATTTCTTTCCGTCAAAGACAAAGTCGCTGCTGAAATGTACCAGAACGATTCCTCTTTTTTCCGTCAGGTCAGACAGCACCGTGACGGCTTTGTAATTAATAGCTTCTGCTTTTTCCGTCTCCTCCTCGGCCCGGTCTACCGCGGTGTAGGCTGCACAGTTGATGCAGATATCAATGGCTTTCTTATCGAGGATCTCTTCAAGAGACTGGCGCTTGCTTATATCCAGTTGCTCACGGCCGGCAAATATAAAATCGTGCCCCGAATACCCGGGCGAGAACTTCTGAAAAGCCCTGCCCAGCTGACCTGTGGCACCGGTGACAAGTATCCGGCTCATAGCTGAAATTTGAATTCGTGTTCTGCCAATTTAAAGAACGGCAGCTTTTGGTCTTTCTCCGATACGATTCGCTGTCCCTCCGGTATCATCCAGTCGATATTCAGGTCCGGGTCGTCAAATCGAATGCCCCGCTCGCTGTTCTTTTCGTAATAGCCATCGCATTTATAGAAAAAAACCGCTTCTTCACTTAGTACCGAGAAACCATGGGCAAAGCCCCGCGGAATGAAAAGCTGCTTCTTATTCTCTGCCGAGAGCCTCACTGCGAATGATTCTCCAAATCGAGGAGATCCTTTCCGAAGGTCAAGCACCACATCCAGCACTTCTCCGCTGATCACCCGCACCAGTTTAGCCTGTGCATGGGGCTCGAGCTGATAATGCAGGCCCCGAATTACTCCGTATGAGGATTTGGACTGATTGTCCTGCAGGAAATCACAATCGATGCCGGCATCCCTGTAAAGGCGTGCATTGTAGCTCTCATAAAAATATCCCCGCTCGTCTTCAAACACTTTCGGTTCGATTACTAGCAACCCCGGAAATCCTGTATCAAGAAAGTGCATCGATGCCTATTTGAAATAATAATCACGAAAATAATGAAGCGTGCGTTTCAGTCCTTCATGGAAATCCACATCCGGGGCATAGGAGAGCAGTTTCTCGGCTTTGCTGATATCTGCCAGCGAGTTGCGTACATCGCCCTGGCGGGCAGGACCGTAGCGTGCCGGAGTGTCGATATCCAGCAGTTCGGCCAGTTTCGAGTATAGATCATTTACCGTAAAGCGCTGACCGACAGCAATATTAAAGACTTCGTGCCGGGCTTCGGGAAGAGCCGCTGTAAGTGCTTTCACATTGGCCTGCACAGCATTCTCAACATAAGTAAAGTCCCGCGACTGCGCCCCGTCACCATCGATTACGGGCCGCTCTCCCGACAGCATTTTGTACATAAAAAGGGGGATTACCGCTGCATAGGCACCCTGAGGGTCCTGGCGGGGGCCGAAAATATTGAAATAGCGTAGGCCGGCAATGGTCATTCCGTAGCTGCTTGCAAATATCTCTCCGTAGAGCTCATTCGCTTTCTTGCTTACGGCATAAGGAGACAACGGCTTTCCAACCCGTTCTTCGATCTTGGGGAGCGTAGGCTCATCGCCATAAACAGAAGAGGACGAAGCGTAGACGATTCTCTTGATCCCTTCATCGCGGGCAGCCGTCAGAATGTTCACAAAACCACCCACATTCACATCGTTGGTAGCTGCCGGCTCCTTCAGAGAGCGCGGAACCGACCCCAATGCGGCCTGATGGCTGATGTGGGTCATGCCCTCGCAGGCCTTTCTGCAGTCCCCGGCATTCCGGATATCGCCCTGAAAAAATTCGAAGCGCGGATCGCTGATAAATTCCTTCAGGTTGCGCTCAAAACCTGTAGAGAGGTTATCGATCACACGCAACTTCTTCACCCCGTGCTGCAGCAGGTATTCCACCAGATTGGAACCGATAAAGCCGGCTCCACCGGTAACCAATACCTTAAAGTCAGAGAGATCGCAGAGGTGAAATGCCTTGGAATAATTCACGTTATGGTTTATCGGTTTTCATATTGTTGCTGATAGTAGTTTTGATATTCCCCCGAAGTTACGTTGTTCAGCCAGGCTTCATTCTCCAGATACCAATCTACTGTTTTCTCCAGCCCTTCCTCAAAAGTGATTGAGGGGGTCCAGCCAAGTTCTTCTTTTATCTTGGAAGCATCGATGGCATATCGCCTGTCGTGCCCGGCCCGGTCTTTTACATAGGTCAGCAGTTTTTCCGATTCTCCCTCTTCTCTGCCCAGTTTCTCATCCATGATCCGGCACAAGGAGCGGATAAGGTCAATATTCTGCCATTCGTTAAACCCTCCCACATTGTAGGTTTCTCCACTTTTCCCTCTGTGATAGATCAGATCAATGGCACGGGCATGATCGTTAACCCAAAGCCAGTCGCGGGTTTGCCGGCCATCTCCGTAAACGGGGAGTGGCCTCTTTTCCTTGATGTTGAGAATAAAGAGCGGGATAAGCTTTTCGGGGAATTGATGCGAGCCGTAATTATTTGAGCAGTTGGATATGACCACATCCATTCCATAAGTATTGCCGTAGGCTCTTACGAAGTGATCGGAGGCGGCTTTCGAAGCCGAGTAGGGACTTCGCGGGTCATAGGGCGTATCTTCCGTAAAGAGGCCGGTCTCACCCAGCGAGCCGTACACCTCATCCGTAGAGACATGATAAAAACGATGACGATCATAGTCATCCTTCCAGTAATCTCTGGCTGCATTGAGAAGAATGACGGTGCCCAGCACATTGGTACGTACAAACTCAAGCGGATTGCTGATGGAGCGATCCACATGTGATTCGGCAGCCAGATGAATCACTCCGTCAGGGCTGTACTTCTCAAAAATGGAGCGAATACGGGCTTCATCGGTGATGTCGGCCTTCTCAAACACGTAATTCGGCATCGATTCGACATCCCTTAAATTCTCCAGGTTTCCTGCATAGGTCAGCTTGTCCAGATTGATGATATTGTAATCAGGATATTTGTTGACCAGCAATCTGACCACGTGAGAACCGATAAATCCGGCCCCTCCTGTTACAATAATGCTTTTATTCATTTTCTTTTCCTTGTTCACGCTGCTGTTGTTTCTTTTTATTATAAAGACCAGTAGTCCATGTTTTTAATTCTGTCTTTCAACATCCCCTTCACGTCCACCACCACGGTATTGCCATTGGCCAGTGCCAGCAGGTCTTTTTCGTTCAGGTTCAGATATTCTTTGTGGTTCACTGCCACGATAATGGCATCGTAGGGGCCTGAGGGCGCATCGACCATTTCCAAGCCATATTCGGCACGCACCTCGTCCTTTTCGGCATAAGGATCCACCACATCGACAGTCAGGGAGTAATTCTGGAGTTCCTTGACCAGCTCGGCCACCTTTGAATTGCGAATATCCGAGACATTTTCCTTGAATGTGATTCCCATCACCAGCACCCTGCCGCCCTTCAGCGACTTGTCATTGGCGATCATCTTCTGCACGGTTTTCTTGGCTATGTAAGCCGCCATCTCGTCATTGATTCGTCTTCCGCTCAGTATCACTTCGGGCTCATAGCCCAGTTCGTTGGCTTTGTAAGTCAGGTAATAGGGATCTACGCCAATGCAATGCCCGCCTACCAAACCCGGATAAAAGTTGAGGAAGTTCCACTTCGTGCCGGCTGCTTCCAATACTTCGTAGGTATTGATACCCAGGCGGTCGAAAATGATGGAAAGCTCATTCATCAGTGCGATATTGAGATCCCGCTGGGTGTTTTCAATGATTTTTGCCGCCTCGGCCACCTTGATGGAAGAAGCCTTGTGTACCCCGGCTTTCACAACGATCTGATAGACCTTCGAGATGTTCTCAAGGGCTTCGTCATCATTACCCGAAACCACTTTAATGATCTTCGAGAGCGTGTGCTCCTTGTCTCCCGGATTGATCCTTTCGGGTGAAAACCCGACTTTAAACCCGGGACCCATTCTGAGTCCGGATATCGATTCCAGCACAGGCACACATTCCTCTTCCGTACAGCCCGGGTAGACCGTGGATTCATACACCACATAATCTCCCTCTTTCAGCACATTGGCCACAAATTCCGTGGCGCTGAGCAGGGGTTTGAGGTTGGGCACATTGTGCTCATCAACCGGTGTAGGTACAGCAACAATATAAAAATCGGCTTCCGACAAATCCTGCGGATCAGCCGTAAACGTTATATCGCGTCCTTCAAAAGCTTCGGATTCCAGTTCCTGGCTCGGGTCAATCCCTTTTTTCATGAGGGCAATTCGCTCTTCGCTGATATCAAAGCCAAGCACCGGTATCTTCTTTGCAAATTCCAGCGCTATGGGCAATCCGACATAGCCCAGTCCGATGACTGCCAGTTTCTTCTTTTTATTCAGTAATTCGTGGTACATAAAAGGGGATTTATACTTCCATTTTAGTTACAAAATCTTTCTCTAGTTTATACTTCTCGCCACTTTCGGGGCAAATCGCTATCCCGTCCGCATCAAAGTGAAGGCGATGCCCGTATTCACTCATCCAGCCTGCCTGTCTGCCCGGATTACCAATAATCAAAGCATAAGGCTTCACATCATGGGTGACAACGGCTCCTGCACCTATAAAAGCAAAAGAGCCGATGTCATGACCGCAGATAATCGTGGCATTGGCACCAATGGATGCACCTCTCTTCACGGTCGTTTTGGCATATTGCCCCCTTCGCACCACGGCACTGCGCGGGTTGATCACATTGGTGAAGACCATGGAGGGGCCGAGGAAGACATCCTCTTCGCAGATGACTCCGGTATAGATCGATACGTTGTTCTGAACTTTCACATTATCGCCCAGAACGACATCCGGAGATACCACTACATTCTGACCCAAATTGCAATTGCGGCCAATGACGGCACCCGGCATGACATGGGAAAAGTGCCAGATGCGTGTTCCGGCTCCGATTTGGCAGCCCTCATCAATCACAGCCGTCTCATGAGCGAAATAGTCTTTCATTTCTTTATGTATTCCTCGAAATTATTGTGTTCTGTTTTATAGAGGTCTTCTTCGGGGAGAGATTTAAAATAATCATAGGTAATTTTCAACCCCTCGCTCCGCGAGACGACCGGTTCCCATCCGAGCCATTCCTTTGCCCTGCCGATGTCGGGTTGCCGCTGCATCGGGTCATCCACAGGAAGGGGTTTGAATACCACTTTGCTCCGGGCTCCGGTCAGTTCCTGTATTTCGCGGGCAAACTCCAGAATCGTCACTTCATCCGGATTTCCAAGATTCACGGGTTCGTGATGATCGCTCAGCAAAAGGCGGTAAATACCTTCGACCAAATCATCCACAAAACAGAATGACCTCGTCTGTTTTCCATCTCCAAAGACGGTAAGCTCCTCTCCCCTGAGTGCCTGCCCGATGAAGGCCGGCAGAACCCGTCCGTCATTGAGTCTCATCCTTGGGCCATAGGTGTTGAATATGCGGGCAATCTTCGTATCCAGACCATGATATCGGTGGTAGGCCATGGTGATGGCCTCCTGGAAGCGTTTCGCTTCATCATATACGCCCCTCGGCCCGATGGGATTGACGTGTCCCCAATAGTCTTCCGACTGGGGATGCACCAGTGGATCGCCATATACTTCGGATGTAGATGCCACAAGGATGCAGGCTTTTTTAGCTTTGGCCAGGCCCAAGAGATGGTGCGTGCCCAGAGAACCCACCTTCAGGGTCTGTATCGGTATTTTCAGATAATCAATAGGGCTGGCCGGTGAAGCAAAATGAAGGATGTAGTCCAACTCTTCGGGTACGTAGACAAAGCGCGTCACATCGTGATGGTAGAAGGTGAACTCCTTGAGATGAAAAAGGTGCTCAATGTTTTCGATGCGACCGGTAATGAGATTGTCCATTCCGATTACATGATAGCCCTCTTTCAGAAAACGCTCACATAAGTGAGAGCCCAGAAATCCGGCAGCACCCGTGATGAGAACCCGTTTCATTAATTTCCAACCGTTTTGCGGCCAATGCTCTTATACGTAAAGCCTCTCTTCTGCATATCGGCCACATCATAAAGATTGCGACCGTCAAAAATGAGTCTTTCGTTCATCAATTCAGCCATTTTTTCAAAATCTGGGCTCCGGAATACCGACCATTCCGTAGCAATGAGCAGGGCGTCAGCTCCCCGCAAAGCTTCATACATGTTGTCCGTAAATCCAATCTTATCGCCCAGTAATTTTTTCACATTCTCAATGGCCTCCGGATCAAATGCGGTCACTTCTGCCCCTTCTTCCAGCAGTTTATCGATCAAATAAAGAGCCGGAGCCTCACGAATATCATCGGTTTCGGGTTTGAAGGCAAGTCCCCAAACCGCTATTTTCTTACCTTTCAGATTGCTTCCGAAATGCGCTTTCACACGCTCGGCCAGCAGGATTCGCTGCCGCTCGTTGACTTCCAGCACTTTTTCAATGATACTGAAATTATAACCAAATTCATTGCCGCTCTTCGCCAGAGCCTGCACATCCTTTGGAAAACAGCTGCCACCGAAACCTATGCCTGCAAACAAAAAGCGCTTTCCGATTCTCGAATCGGCTCCGATGCCCATGCGTACCATATCGACATCGGCTCCGACTTTTTCACAAAAATTGGCGATTTCATTCATGAAGGTAATCTTGGTAGCCAAAAAGGCATTGGCCGCATATTTTGTCAACTCGGCCGATCGCTCGTCCATAAAGAGTATTGGATTTCCCTGACGTACAAAGGGCTTATAGAGATCCTGTAGAATGGCCCTGGCCCTTTCGGACCGGGTACCGATAACTATACGGTCAGGTTTCATAAAGTCTTCCACGGCAAAGCCCTCGCGCAGGAACTCGGGATTTGAGACCACATCAAAATCAACCCTGGCATTTTTTGCAATGGCGGCTCTGACTTTCTCGGCCGTACCTACCGGCACGGTACTCTTGTCAATTATCACTTTGTAGCGGTCAATCAATTTCCCGATTTCTTCCGCCACACTCAGAACAGCCGAGAGATCGGCACTGCCATCGGCACCGGGCGGAGTAGGCAGTGCAAGGAAAACCACATCCGAATTGGTCAGTCCTTCGGCCAGTTCGGTAGTAAAAGTCAGCCGCGCCTGCCGGACATTCCGATCAAATATGGTCTCCAACTGCGGTTCGTAAATAGGTACTTTCCCATCCTTCATCATGGCAACCTTCGCTTCATCAATATCCACACAGATGACCTCATTGCCGGTATCCGCCAGGCAGGTACCCGTCACCAATCCCACATATCCTGTTCCTACGACTGATATTTTCATTTTCGACTTTTAAAGAATTCTTTAATCTTTTCCGTTATAAAGTATTGTTGCTCTTCATCGAGTTCCGTGTGCATAGGCAGCGACAAGACTTCCTTTGAAAGTTGTTCGGCCACCGGGAAGTCACCTTCTCCATATCCGAATTTTGCATAGGCGCTGCTGATATGCAGGGGCACCGGATAATAAACCATGGAAGGAATGTCGTGAGATGCCAGAAAATCTTTCAGGGCATCGCGGTCGCGGCTGACCCTGAGTGTATACTGATGAAAGACATGCGTTGAATAAGGCACCCGAACAGGTGTCTGTATCTCGCTTAGATCTTTCAACATTTCATCATAGCGGGCTGCGGCTTCCTGTCGGGCCCGGTTGTATTGTTCGAGTCGCTTCAGTTTGCTGCGAAGCACCACGGCCTGCAGGGCATCGAGACGCGAATTGACGCCTATCTCGTCATAGTAATATTTCCGGTCTGAGCCATGATTGGCAATCAGTCGCATGCGCTGCGCCAAATGCTCGTCATTGCTCATCAGGGCACCCCCGTCACCATAAGCGCCCAGGTTCTTGGTCGGATAAAAGGAAGTCGTTCCGATATCTCCTATCGTGCCGGTAAATTGCTTGTGTCCGTCCTCAAACCGATACTCCGCCCCGATCGACTGGGCATTGTCTTCGATGATGGCTATCTCGCGACCGGCTACCAGCTCCATCAGCGCTTCCATATTCACAGCCTGGCCGAAAAGATGAACCGGAATAATGGCACGGGTACGTGGGCCGATGGCTTTGGCCACCTCGTTGATGTCCATATTAAATGATTCCTCTTCCACATCTACAAATACCGGTTTCAGTTTCAGGAGGGCAATCACCTCGGCCGTTGCCACGAATGTAAAAGGAGTCGTTATCACTTCATCGCCCTCCTTCAGATTCAGTGCCATGAGTGCAATTTGCAGGGCATCCGTCCCGTTGGCACATGGAATCACGTGGCGTACATTCAGCCACGCTCCCAACTCAGTCACAAAATCCCTGACGGCCGGACCTCCAATAAATGCACTTTTATCAAAAACCGCTTTCATGCCCGAAGTAATTTCTTCTTCTATTTTTGCATATTGTGAAAGGATATCGACCATCTGAATTTTTCTCATGGAATCATCTATTTTCGAGCTGCAAATATATGGATAATTGGAGGGGCGGAAATAATTGAACCGGTTAAAAAGACTGCTTTAAAATGCTATTTCAAGACTAATGAAAAAGACCCTTACATTATTATTGACCGGCCTGGTTTTTTATATGCAAAGCGGCATGGCGCAGCAAACCCAGGAACATCCTAATTTGTGGATGTTTGCCGTAGAAGGCGGCCCTGCAGTGCCTGCCGGTGATTTAGCTGATCGCTTTGGCACGCTCGGCAAGGTCGGGCCTTCCCTGCTCTATCGTTTTCACAATAACTTATACATGGGCCTGGCCGCAGACTTCCTTTTTAATTCAAATGTGAAAGAAAACAGTCTGCTAAAAGATATCATGACACCTGACGGACGCATCATAGGAGCCGATGGTTTTCTCTACCTGCCCGAACTGCAGATGCGGGGCTGGCAAATGACCTTCTGGGTGGGGAAACTTTTCGAATCGCGCTCAAAGTCGGGGAGCGGAATACTAACGATGCTCGGAGCCGGCTTTTTGCAGCATCGCATCAACTACTATCTGTCGGAAAGCGGCACCGTACCTCAGATTAGCGGAGAATACCTGAAAGGCTACGATCGGCTCAGCAATGGATTCAGCCTTTCGGAATATGTCGGCTATCACTACCTGAGCAGCAATCATCTTGTCAATTTCAATATCGGACTTGATATGAGTCAGGCACTCACCCGCAACCGAAGGGGTTACGATTATGCAGGCAACAACCGTGACGAAGGTCTGCGAATTGATTTGCTCTTTGCCCTCAAGGCGTCATGGATACTGCCCTTCTACAAAAGACCGGAAGTCAAGTTCCCAAACGAACCGTCATTGCGATGATTTCAAGAATCTGCTACCGGCTTGGCATCCGGGCTTACCATGCTTCGATTCGCCTGGCAGCCCTGTCGGGCCACCGCAAAGCCCGGCAATGGGTCAGGGGCCGGAAATCTGTTTTTGAGCAGCTGGCCAAAGCAATGAATGAAAACACACGCCCCCTGGTATGGATGCATTGCGCCTCATTGGGAGAGTTTGAGCAGGGCCGCCCCGTACTTGAATTGCTGAAGAAAAGGCATCCCGGCTATTTTTATTTGCTCACCTTTTTCTCGCCTTCGGGCTATGAGGTGCGCAAGGATGAACCCCTGGCCGATCTCGTATCATACCTGCCGACCGACAGCCTCTACAACGCAAGGAAATTCATCGAATTGACCAATCCGAAACTGGCCCTTTTCGTTAAATATGAATTCTGGATGTATTATCTGGAAGCGCTGAAGGAAGCATCCGTCCCCCGGATTCTCTTCTCTGCTGTTTTTCGCAAGAATCAGATTTTTTTCAAGCCTTACGCCTCTTTGTTCCGCAAAATCCTTCGCAGTTTCGACTTGCTCATCGTGCAGGATACGGACTCGGAAGCCCTGCTCGGAAAGATCGGAATCGAAAATACAATGACGGCCCCGGATACCCGGTTTGACCGCGTTTGGCGCATTGCGCAGATTCCCTTTGAAGACGAAGCTTTTGCCCACATTGCGAACGGAAAGAAAGTTATCGTGGCCGGCAGTATCTGGCCCAGCGACTTGCCTTTGCTCCGAAAACTGAATCCCGGTCAAATCATCTTGATCATTGCACCCCATGAAATTCATGAGAAAAATATCCGGACGATAAGCGAAGCATTTGATCAGCAGGTGCTGAGAAGCAGCAAATGGAAAGGTGCATGGCCGGGGGAGGCGGTCATCATTCTGGACAGTATGGGCCAACTGGCAAAATATTATCGTTATGCCGATCTGGCGATCATTGGTGGCGGCTATGGACGGGGAGTTCACAACGTTCTGGAGGCAGCCGTCTACGGCATTCCGCTGGCTTACGGACCCCGCCATCAAAAATTCACTGAAGCCCGGGAATTGCTGCAGTCCGGAGCGGCTCTGAGCGATTCACCGGAAAAGCTGGCCCGCGAAATAAACGAATTGCTGACAGATGAAAAAAAGTTAAAGGAAATGGGTGCAATATCAAGAGATTACGTGCGCTCGCACCTTGGGGGAAGTGAAAAAATAGTGAAAGCAGCAGAGGCCTTTCTTTAGGCATTCATAAAACGCCTTTTCACAAGGCGGAGCAGTTTTTGAACGGCCTGCCCCCGGTCATTCAGGTCAATCTTTTCGCCCAGCAGTCTGAGGGCACTATCCAGACTGGCCGCCTGATCGAGGGCTTTTAACAAATTCCCGAATGCATTGGCATCACCTTCAAACAGTTCGCTTACAAACCAAAATTTGTCATTCAGATCAATTTCAAGCTGCAAATTGGCGATGGGCTGTTCTTTCAGCTGATCAATCAATACGGCCTGCTCATCCTTAAACCGGTCATTAAGCGATGGGGCACCGTCTCCGGCATCCACTCTTTCCTCTTCTTCATCTTCATCTTCTTCTTCCAGCAGTGCCATTTTCTTCATGTTTGCCTGCTTGATAGCTTCCAGGCTCTGGCTTATATCTTTAAAAGCTTCTTCACTTTTTTCTCGCTTGGCTTTGTCTTTATCCTGCGGATGCAGAAAACCAAAGACTTCTTCTTTCTCCTCTCTTTCTTTCTTCTCTTCGCTTTCTACTTTTTGCGGCTCCTCTTTCGAGCCGGCTTCATCGCGAGCGTTTATCAACTGCAGCGGAGCATCGTTTTCCCTTGCAAGCGAATTCTTAACACCGGCATCCACATTTTCCACTTTTGGCACTTGGGTCATTTCCTCCTGACGTCCATTTTCACCGGCAGACGAAAAGTATGGCTGCTTTGCAGGCAATTCGTTGTCAACGGCTGAAACAATTTGCGAAGCATAGCGTCTGAGCAGGCGTTTGTCTACGTCTGTCAATTTATCCCCGGCCTCTTCCAACACCAGCTGAATTTTATCAAGCAATACCTCTATTTTTGTTTTCAACATGGGTCGTATCTGAATTTGATCCTCAAGTTAACGTCAAAAGTCATCATTCCTTTTATCACGATGCAAAAATATGGAATAGCCGGATGTTTGTAGAACCACATACGGGAAGCGAAAAGCGGGGATGGATTGAAGTTGTTTGCGGCAGCATGTTCTCGGGGAAGACCGAGGAGCTGATTCGAAGGCTCAAGCGGGCCGTCATAGCCGGCAGGAAAGTGGAAATATTTAAGCCTCATATTGACATTCGTTATGATGAAGAAAGCATTGTTTCTCATGACAAAAGAAGCATTCCCTCCACCCCGGTCAGCAATTCACAAAGCATTCTCGTGCTGGCCTCGGGTGTCGATGTGATTGGTATTGACGAGGCTCAGTTTTTTGACGATCAACTGCCGGAAGTGTGCAACAAACTCGCTTCGGCCGGCAGCCGGGTAATCATTGCAGGACTCGATATGGACTTTACGGGAAAACCCTTTGGCCCGATGCCCTCCCTGCTCAGTATGGCCGAATATGTCACGAAACTGCACGCTATTTGCATGCAATGCGGATCTCCGGCATCCTACTCCTTTCGGCTTACGGCCAGCGAGCAACAGATTGAATTGGGCGAAAAGGACATCTATGAGCCCCGTTGCCGCCATTGTTTTAATAAAAAGTGACAATTTTCTGAACATATTGCCACCTGCTATTCCTATTTTCATCTTACCACGATACGGGTTTCTTTCAGGAATGGGGGGCGTATAAGCACAATCCCCGTGCACCCCGTGAATTTTTTATTAAATTTGGTACACATTTAAATCTAAATCATTAAAACAAAAACTAGCCTTATGAGAAGAATCTTACTACTCGCTGTTGCTGTTTTGGTCTCTATGCCTTTTTTCGGGCAGGCGGATCAAATAGGACAGATCAATCAAAAACCCAGTAAAGAAAATGTCGTGAGACATTCCGCTTATGCAAAAGCCAAAGCACCTGCCGAAGATGGTGAAGCCATCACGGTCATTTGGGGCGAAGACTTTTCTGCCGGCATTCCTGCCACATGGTCCAATACCGGTACTGTCAACGGAACGGATACGGCCGTTTGGGAATACCGCGGACCGAATACGACTCCTGATATTACCGTAGGTTCCAGAGGGTCCTGCTCCAGCTTTGCGCCTCTTGAGTCTGCCACTCAGGCCAATGGCTTTGTGCTATTCGATTCAAACTGGTATGACGACCCGGGTGCTACCTGTGGCGGAGCCTCCGGATCGGGCCTCGTACCGGTACCGCACGAGTCTTATCTTATCACCGATCCGATTGATTGCTCGGGTTACAATGACATCCTGCTCGAATGGTATCAGGCAGTTCGTCATTTCTCAGCCATCCCTTCACTGGAAGTATCCGCTGACGGTGGAGCCACATATACAACGGTATATGATGCCCGCGACTTCTACAACCCTAATGAAGGATCAGCATTTGATGATTTTGTTTCGCTTAACATATCATCGATTGCCGGAGGTTCAAACCAAGTTGTTCTGAAATTTTCATGGCAGCCAAGTGGCCGTGTTGCCGCATTTGACGGATATTATTACTGGATGGTGGATGACATCCGCCTGATTGCCAAACCCAAGAATGACCTCGTACTGGCCGACTATGCCATCAGCTCGGTTGACTTCAACGGACCAGTAACGGTTTCTTACGGTCAGATTCCTATTGAGCAGGACCCGGCTGCTTACGCTTTGGCCGGCCTTCTGAACCAGGGCGTTTACGATCAAAGCAATGCCGGTTCGAAATTCTATGTTTACAGCAGCAGCTCAAGTTTCAGCAATCTTTCTCAAACTATTACGCTGGCAGCTGACTCATTCCGTATTACCAACAATATGATCGACCTTTCTTCAGCCGATATGTTTACCGAATACATGTATGCTCTGGCCGCTATTTCAGACAGTGCCAGCGACTTCGACCCGGCCGGTGTGCGTCCTTCTGTTGACTCTGTCAGCCCGGATAATACACTGATGATTACGAATACTGTTTATGCCGTGGACAACGGTTACGCCAGCCGCGAGATCGGATCTGATTACGCTGACGGATTCGGTGCGGCACGAGACGGAGCCCGCTTTGCCAACGTAATGCACATCAAAAATGCCGATACGGTAACGGCTGTTCGCATTTATCTCGGTCCTTCAACCATTCCCGGTGGCGATGTCTTTATTGAAATTAAAGATACCACACCTACTTTCGGAACCGCATTCGATGCCAATCTGGGTGGCGACTGGACCAACGTAGTATTGAAATCCGAGCCTTACCGAATTACGGATGCCGATACAGCCCGCGGTTATGCCGAAATTCCAATTCCGGAAGTACTCACTGGCGGGGCCGTTCAGGATCGTGTATTAATGCCTAACATGTACTATGTATCTGTCAGTATGTTTAGTAATGACGGAGCCAATGTGATCACCATGCTGGACGACCGCGTTTCAGATCAGGGCGCATTTGCCAGTATCTACTACTACTATCCTGACGGACAGTGGTATACCGATGGTGAGGCCGTATGGATTCGCGTCATCTTTGGTAAACCTACTGGAATAGATAAATTGGAAGTAGGCAATGTATCGATTCATCCAAATCCAGCAAGTGATCAATTCCAGTTGAAAGTTGAAAGTAAAGTAACTTCAAACTATCAGGTAGTGATTACAAATATTTCAGGACAGGTTATTCGAACGATAAATTACCGCAACACCAATAATATTCTGGAAAATATTGATGTAAGTGATTTTGCACCCGGAATGTACACGATACAGATTAAAAATAAGCTGGGAGTTTCCACAAGCAAACTGGTTATTGCACGCTAATTTATTCTCATTTATTTTAAAAAAGCCTCCGGTTTTTCCGGGGGCTTTTTTATGCCCTCCGGTCTTCCAGGCCAGAACTTATAACTTAGCAAGGTTACATTAAGGTACATTCCCTCTGTTTTCCCGGGTCACAGTATTGTTCTTTTCTTATGATCACGATTTGGAAATAGTTTATTAACAGGATTCACGATTTTTTAGTCCTGTGGGTCGCCCCATTTGTTTAACAAATCATTTATCTTAGTTACCCGGCCAGGGCCGGAAATGTTCTGAAATGGGAGATATCACAAAAGCATTACAAGTACTTGGTAAGTTTGAAGCGTTGCGGAATGCAGGGGCCCTGGAACTAAGAATAGAGGAAAAAGTAATGGAGATTGACGAAGACAGAATTCCCCGGGATGATCAAAAGAAAAACTACTGGTACCGTGAAGCTTTCCTATATTTCAAGTTCAAAGCTCTCAGTGATTTTGACGAGTACAAGGACCAATTGACTTTCATTGACAAGAAAACAGGAAAGGAAATCATTGCGCTCAACCGGGAAGAGCTGGAGGAAGTCACAAACCTCTGAATAAGTCCGGGAAGCTGCACTTGTCTTGCAGGCTCTGTCACCGTCTGAAACAAAGTTACCCGGGCATTGGGTTCATTTACCTTCCATTGATGTATTTCCTAATAATCAGCTCAGCGTCTTCTGTCCAATTGCCCCGGCCCGAAAGCTACCCAGGTCTGGGAGCAGTCTCGTTCTGGTCTTGCCGGAGCACATAAAAGAAAAACCCCCGCAACATTTTGATTCATGCTCCGGGGGTACTTATGTCTTTCGTATGCCAAACTGATTAATGCAATACGGACAGTTTTTTAACCAGTTGGCTGTCGTCTGTTCGCAGCACCACAATGTATTGTCCGTTTTTCAACGATGTTACCGTGAGGCCCTGCTGCTGCTCACCAGCCGTGAGCAAGCCCAGGTAGCGATCTTCAACAACTTTGCCTGACATGTCATAAATCAGGAGCTGCGCATCACTTTGTTTTGTCAGAGTAAATCGGATGTTCAACTGATCCGATGCAGGATTCGGGAATAAGCTAAGCTCTCCGTTAAGTTTTGCAATCGGATTGCCTGTCCCGGTGCTGAAGTTCCCTTTCGGAATCTGGCATCCCGAGGGCGAAAGTGATGCCGATGCATAGCTTCCCTTGCCATAGGTTCCGGCATAAAGGATATAGCAATCACCATTAAGATCATAGACCAACTCCTGATTCAATGTCAATACCGGTGTGGTAGGCAATCCGTTGAACTCAGGCTGCCAATTACTGCCATTCAGGTTGGATGCGTAGACACCCAATTCAGTACCCACGATGATATTCTTGCTGTCATATCTGTCAATCACCACACTATATACAGGCATCTTCGGCAAATTATTCTGAATGCTGGAGAATGAATTTGCATTATTAGTAGATACGGCATTTGTAGATCGATACACGTAATGGCTATTGCCATAATTACCCAATGCCACGACAACGTGCTCAGGATTGTTTTTATCCACTGCAATATCACTCACAAAGCGACTGCTGAAGTTGCCAATCAATTGGGTTGTGATGCCCTCTGCAGTCGGATCGAAGAAGTCGTCATCCGGATTGGTTGGAGTACCGTTGTCATTGTATTTCCATTCCACATCTTTCAGTCCGGATATGCGATAAACGCGACCGCTTGACGTACCCACAAAGAGATGGTTGCCATCTTCGGAGATGTTCATAGCCGTATACTCTGCAGCTGATGGCAGTCCATTGGCTGATCCTGCGATATGAAACCAGGTCGGTATAGAGCCGAAGTTCAAAGCATCAAATGCCGCCCACACCCCATCAAACGGGGTCCACAGGAAAAGGCCTTTCCCGTAGTTGGGGTTGTTCATATCCGTAAATTCATACAAATGACTTACGGGAACAAAGGGTGCTCCGGCATCCGGAAGGCGGTCTCCATTGCCATCAATATGATTGTCATAGAAACTGGAGAACCCATCTCCGCCATTGGATGAACGTGCCAAAATTCCAAAATAGGACGAGCCGAAGAAGGCCTGGTCATTCAATTTGGATGCTTCGACATATCCGCCATCACCGAATCCACTTGCACGAAATGCCTGGGTAGTCGAATTTCCGTTAAAGTTGATAATCATGACCCCGTTGTCCTGGGTTCCACCGATGATGTGGCCTTTCAGGTTGACGGCAATGTTGTTAAACTGAGCCACCCCGTAGCCGTTATTGATTTGTTCAAAGTCAGGCGGATTCGGATATTTTTTGGAAGCCTCATTGGTTCGAAACAAACCACCATCCGTACAAACAATCATTACATCCGGATTATTCGGATGGAAAACGAAGCGGTGATGGTCGGCATGAACATAGTGCGGATCAAAAGCAGATGAACCGCTCCACCAGTTGCTGATGGGCCACCAGAAATCTTTGGCTTGTCCGTTCTCTTCGGAGTAATTGTACTCGTAAACCGAAAACTGACCGGCAACATATGCAATGTCTTTATTGGCCGGATGTACCGCTATCTCCATATCATAGTCGCCCTGTGTACCGGTCGGGTTAAATGAAGCAGCCGGCATGGTACTCGGCCCGATGTTTCGCCATGTGTTTCCTCCGTCAATAGAGCGGTACAGACCGGCTGTTTCTCCACCACCATTGCATCCGATAAGGTATACGTAATTTTCATCGGAAGGAGCCGTGGCAATTTTTGCATCCTTAAAGCTGCTGCCTACATTCACCTCCTGATAAGAAGTCTTGTCATCGATATTTCCATGCCAATACTTGCCACCGGCTGTTAAATGAACCTTGCCCGAAGCCGTTACTTCCAGGTCCTGGATGTCTTTGTTTCTCAATCCGAGTGCTGTGCTGGCTTCTTCCCAGCTGGCTCCTCCGTCATATGTTATTTTCAGCCCTTTGGCCGTCCCGGCAAGGATGACATTGGGATCGCTCGGGTGCGCTTCGAGTTCGGCTACGAATGCAAAGGTAGCCGATGAGGTACTTGGTACCGGAGCAGTGGCTTTCAGCTGATGGAAAGTGTTTCCTCCATCGCTTGATTTCCAGATTCCCTGACCGATAAAGCTTCTTGAACGCCCGGTACCCTGAGAAAAGCCCGTACTCACGAATTCACCTGTGCCGACATATATGTCACCATTGGCTGCCTGTGTCAGCGAAACGATACTTACTCCGGCCAGGGTATCATTCCCCCAGTATGGCTCCCATGTAGAACCCCCGTCATTGGAGATGTAGAGTCCTCCCGAAACCCCTCCGGTATATACTCTCTTGGTGTTGTTGCGGTCATAAAGCAAATCCCGCGTACGGCCACCCTTGTTGCTGGGGCCCATGAAATCAAAATCGATATTGAGGCTTGATGATCGTTGCTGAGCAACTCTCCTGATCAGTTCGTAATGTGCTTTTCTGGCTTCATACACATCCTTCGGGTCAATATCATGTGTAAACTGATTGGCTCGTGCTTTCAATGAAAAGTCCGCCCAATAATCAATGCCTTCTTTGTTTTTCTTTTCCGCTTTTTGCAAAACAGCGACTCCTTCCGGAGCATCCATCAGCACAAAACGTTCGTTATCTGCAGGCTGCTGCAGCCCCGTATTGAAATAATAAAACCCTGACACTGCCAGTATCAGAGTGAGGGAAGAAACGAGTAATCTTTTTTTCATAGGATTTTTTTGGATTTTACCAGAATCAAATATAATCGTTAAGCCGCTTTAATTAAAACTATTTATTCATGTAAGAGGCAGAGCGAAATCCATTTTTACTTTGCACTTACAATACATGTTTTTCGGCATGGTAGGAAGAGCGTACCAAGGCGGAGCTTTCGACAAACATAAAGCCCTTATCAAGGGCATACAGGCGATACTTCTCAAATTGATCGGGGTGCACAAATTCCAGTACCCTGGCGTGCATTTTACTCGGTTGAAGATATTGGCCGATGGTCAGCACATCCACTCCGGCATTGGCCAGGTCATCGATGCTTTCGAGCACCTCGGGCTCGCTCTCACCCAGACCAAGCATGATGCCTGACTTGGTTCTCACGCCCCCTGCTTTGAGCATTCGCAGCACATCCAGACTGCGTTCATATTTTGCCTGCGGGCGAATGAGTCTTGTGAGCCGTTTCACGGTTTCCAGATTGTGAGAAACCACTTCCGGTTTCACATCTATTACTTTCTGAATGAGTTCCGGCCTCCCTTTAAAGTCAGGGATGAGTGTTTCGAGGGTCGTTTCCGGGTTGAGAGCTCTTATTTGCCTGACCGTTTCTGCCCAAAAAGCGGCTCCACAATCCTCGAGGTCGTCACGGTCAACGGACGTGATAACGCAATGCCTGACGCCCATGGTTTGAACCGCCCGGGCTACACGTTCCGGCTCACTCCAGTCCACAGCCAGCGGACGTCCGGTAGCTACCGCACAAAAGCCACAGGATCGGGTACAAATATTGCCCAGAATCATAAAGGTGGCTGTGCCCGCTCCCCAGCATTCGCCCATATTGGGGCAATTGCCACTTTGACAAATGGTATGCACCTGATTGTCATCAACCAGCTTTCTTACTTTTCGGTAATTTTCCCCGATGGGCAGCTTTACACGCAGCCATTTCGGTTTCCCGTTGCGGGTTTCTACCTTATCGGCAATCGGAAGATCTATCATTGTTTTTTCGCTTTACCATCTTTTACCAAACTCCACTCCGAGGTAAATGTTGACGAAATAGAACTTGTTCTGATCATTCAACATAATCGGAATCCTGCGAAAATACACATCAGCGGCCAATCCTATCTCAAGGGCCCTGACCAATTCGTTGAAAGGTGCCCAATCAAATCGAAGACCGCTCTTGGCATGCAATCCGGGTACCGGTGTGATTTCATCCAGTCCCTTTGTAAAACCTGAAGATCCGAAGATGTAGCGTTGGTCTAGAAATTTATCCTGGTTCTCCGGACTGTAACGCTCCGGTCTCGGAATATTCTGAGTGATTCCATCGGTTCGAACCGTGTAAATCAAGTCCAGATAATAAGGCTTGATGAGTCCGAGGGAAAAGCCGTATTGATAGGTAAACTCTGCAGACACCCCGCTTTTCTCAGCTTTGTCACCAATCAGGAGCCGCTTGCCTGTTGAAAAATGCAGGCTTAAGAATGTGTTTTGCTTCGCAAATATGTATGACTTGGGGTGATTGCCAAAGCGATTGGTAATAGTAATCGCACTCTCATTATTCACTTTCTTCTCCTTGGGATCCCGGTAGTTGATCAGCTCAAACTGATAAAACTTCGATTTATAAAAGCCTGTGCTCTTATTATAAGTGACAAAAGCCGACCAGCCGTTGGTATTCAGCCTGCCACCGAAACTCAACTCTTTTTGCTTTAACGTACTAAAGCTCTCCTCCGATCCCAATTCTGTTGACTGGCTCCGGAGCACGGGTGCTAATATCAGCAATGCACAGAGAATGAATAGTTTTTTCAAATTTCGATCTTTCATTTATTAAGCTCGTATAAAAATATAAAATTCCCGCATGCTGCCGCAAAGCATTTAACGCATAGGAGCCGATTTCTCGTGTCTCGGGTCATTGCATGGTAAAATTATGCGCCCGATTGCTGCCCGAAAGGCATAAAAAAACCGGGTAAGGTTTGCGTTGGCCTTTGAAGTGCCTGGCAAATCCTACCCGGAGCTTAGGGTAAATGGACTTTTCGTTTATTTTTAACCGTTTACGTCCTGATGGGTTTCGGCTTTTGTAATTTGATTTGGGCAACCGTAATGGCTTACAGAGCATGATTGTGCAATTAACATTGTTGCAAATAAAATAAGTGCTAAAATTGCACCTCTGCTTTGGATTTTTTTGCTTTTCATATTTAAGGTATTTTGTTACTTTCTATAACTACGCATCATCTCCTATATTGTTACATCCATGTTTAAAAAATATCACTTTATATCTATCGGGGGCAGTGTGATGCACAACCTGGCCATTGCTCTGTCGAAGGCGGGGCACCATGTCACAGGCTCCGATGATGAAATTTATGAGCCGGCATATTCGGCCCTGAAGAAGCACGGACTGCTACCCGAAAAAAACGGCTGGTTTCCTTCCCGCATTCACAGCGGCCTGGATGCCGTGATCCTGGGAATGCATGCCGGGAAAGACAATCCGGAGCTGAGCAAAGCACTCGAGCTGGATCTGCCGATTTACTCTTTTCCCGAGTTTATGTATGAAATTGCAAAAGATAAGCCCCGCATTGTGGTGGCCGGCAGCCATGGCAAAACTACGGTAAGCTCCATGCTGCTGCATATATTCAAAGAAGCCGGACGCAGCTGCAACTTTCTTGTGGGTGCCCGTCTGAAAGGATACGAAACCATGGTCAACATTGACCCCGGAGCCGAGCTGGCCATCTTCGAAGGAGACGAATATCTCGCTTCGGCTCTGAAGCCTGTTCCCAAGTTTCTTTTTTACAAAGCCGACATTGCCATCATTACGGGCATAGCCTGGGACCATATCAATGTCTTCCCGCGTTTTGATCTTTATCTCGAACAATTTAGAAAACTGATTCGCAGCATCCCGCCACATGGCACACTGATCTACAACCAATCGGACAGCATCCTTGCTGAACTCGTGGAGCAGACCGATGCCCCCTGTAAGCGCATCCCATATATCAGCCCTCCGTGCAAAGCACAGAGCGATGGCATTCACTTTGAGCTGGATCAGGAAACATGTGTGCTTCCCATGCTGGGAGTTCACAATGCCAGCAATTATATGGCTGCTGCTCTTGCGGCAAAGGAGTATGGCCTTGATTCCGCTTTGATAGCGCGGGCTGCTTCCGGCTTTCCCGGCCCCTCGCGCAGGCTTGAAATCATAGCACAAAGTGAAGATCTGACCCTGATAAATGATTTCGCCCATGCTCCCTCCAAGGTACGGGCCAGTGTCGCTGCGGTTCGTCTTCATTATCCCCGTCATCATTTTACCGCAGTTTTGGAGTTGCATACCTTCAGTTCTCTTCGCCCCGAATTCCTCAAAGAGTATAAAGACAGCCTCCGTGAGGCCGATGAAGCCTATGTCTATTTGAACCCCGATGCACTGAAAAAAAAGGGAGCCGGGGTAGATGAAGAGATGATTTACAGGAGCTTCGGATTCCCCGGACTTACGGTTTCACAAAATATCAGCGAAATTCAGAAGGCGGTAAAAAATAAAAGCAATAAAAACAACGTCATCCTGCTGATGAGCTCCGGCCATTGGGGTGGCAAAGATTGGAGTGATTTGGCTACTTTTGCTGCTGCCCGAAAAAAGGGAACATTATGAATCTGAAACTAACGAGGCCGTTGGCATTTTTTGACATTGAAAGCACCGGAACGAGTGTATCGAAAGATCGCATTGTAGAACTGGCCATTCTCAAGCTCTTTCCCGATGGACTCCGTGAAACCCGCGTTTATCGCTTCAATCCCGAAATGCCCATAGCCGAGGAAGCTGTGAAAATTCACGGGATCAGCAATGAGGATGTAAAAGATGCCCCCGTTTTTGCCGACAAGGCAGCGGAAATTCTGGAATATCTTGATCAGTGTGACCTGGCCGGATACAACAGCAACCGTTTCGATGTACCCATGCTCATCGAAGAGTTTGCCCGATCAGGTCTGAAATTCGATATCGATGACCGAAAGCTCATTGATGCATATCAAATCTTTATACAAAAAGAAAGGCGCGACCTCAGTGCGGCTTATCGCTTTTATTGCGACAAGGAATTAATTGACGCACACAGTGCGGAAGCCGACATCACGGCTACCTTCGAAGTACTTGAATCGCAGCTGGCACGTTATAACGATCTGGAAAGAACGCCCGAAGCACTGGACCGCTTTTGCAAACAAGACGATTTTGTCGATCTGGGACGCAGGATGATACTCAAAGAGGGAGAAGTTATCTTTAACTTTGGCAAGCACAAGGGCCGTAAGGTAGTGGACGTACTCAGACGCGAACCCCAATATTACGACTGGATTATGAATGCGGATTTTATGAGCGACACGAAGCAAAAGCTCAAAGAAATAAAAAAGAAAATGTCCTGATCCCTATTAATTAATATTTAATAAAGCGAGCGACTTGAAAAGAGATTCCATTGTAATCATTCCTACCTACAACGAAAAGGAGAACATTGAAAGAATCATCAGGAAGGTTTTTTCACTCGAACACCCTTTCGAGATTCTGATTGTGGATGACGGTTCACCCGATGGAACGGCACAGATCGTAAAAGATCTGCAAAAAGAATTTCCGGATCGGCTGCACCTGGTGGAGCGCTCGGGCAAACTTGGCCTGGGAACTGCCTATATCAAAGGATTTGAATGGAGTCTGAGTAGCGACTATCAGTACATTTTTGAAATGGATGCGGATTTTTCTCACAACCCCGAGGACCTGGTGCGTCTGCGGGCGGCCAATGCCGTGCAGGGAGGAGATGTTTCCGTGGGTTCGCGATATGTGAAAGGCGGCAAGGTGAAAAACTGGCCGCTTTCGCGCATCCTGATTTCCTACTTCGCCTCGGTATATGCACGGGCCATTACGGGCATTCCGGTTCACGACACCACGGCCGGATTTATCTGCTGGACCCGCGATGTGCTGGAAAGCATTGATTTCAATAAAATCACATTTGTCGGTTATGCCTTCCAGATTCAGATGAAATATGCGGCATGGAAACTCGGGTTTCGGCTCATTGAAGTACCGATCACATTTATCGATCGCGAACTGGGAAAATCGAAAATGAGTAAAAACATCATAAAAGAAGCCGCGCTCGGAGTTATTAAGATGAGGGGGAATGATTACGGAAAAAGGAAAGACAGAAGCTGATCAGACCCTGCCGGCCACTCCCGGAGCGCGCTCTTTGATTCTCTAACGTTTGGCCGAAGTGCTGCAATCGAATTTTCGTAATGACAGGTATCCCGAAAAGTTCTGCTCTCATAATGGTCTTTCTTTTTGCCTCTCATCTTATGGCCGGACAAGCAGGAACTGTCGATGCGGGGCACCGTTTCAGTGCATCTATCGTCCCTTCGATCGGAAGCCAGCAGCTTTTGAATCTGAACTATCAATACCAAAGTCGCCTGCTGCAGATCCAGTTCAATGGCCCTTTGCGGAGCAGCGGCTCCCCAAGTAAAAAAGCTTTTCAGCTTCAATGGTTGCTGCAGTTGCAGACCGGATACAGTCTTTACCGCTATGACCCGCAAAGCCCGACCCAAAAGGGCATAGAAGCCGGTATAAACGGGGGCTTTATTCTCTCGTGGCAAGACCGCTACAGGCGTTTAATACCTTATATGGCCATTCATGCCGGCCCCCATTACATCAGCGGGCGAATAAAAAGACAGAAAGAAGGATTTATCTTTTCCGATAACTTTGCACTGGGTCTGTTGCTGCGTGTAAAAGAGGATATTTACCTTGACATCCGGCCGGCTTTCCGTCACTTAAGCAATGCCGGGCTGGACCTCCCCAATGGAGGCATCAACAGCCTGCAATGGGGATTGGGCATTTACTATGATTTCTGAGCCCTTTCATCCAGAAAACGAACCCCGCCACTTCGTACATCATAAAGAGCCGCAAGTATTTGCATCTTTCCGCTTTTTTCAAGGGTTCTCAGCACCCTGCTTCCTTTCCTGATTTCGTCTATGGAATGAAATACATTGCGAATCGACACTTCATCTCTGAAATGCTCCCCATCTCCGGCATCGGGCCGTTCCTCTTTGAGGGCCTTCACGGCATTTTGTATTTTCCCGAGCAATTGTGTCATATTGCCTTCTGCTCCGCCTTCGCACGCAGCGGCTATCGCACCACAGTGCGTATGGCCCATTACCACTATTATTTTGGCATCTTTCACCTGGCAGGCAAATTCCAGCGAGGCCAGCACATCGGGATTTACCACATTGCCCGCTACCCTGATGCTGAATACATCGCCAATGCTCTGATCGAAGATAAATTCCACGGGCACCCGCGAATCGATGCAGCTCAAAACGGCAGCAAAGGGGTTTTGATCTCTGCTTGTCTGCAAAATACGGGCGCTTAAATCCCGGTCGGAAGATAATTTCTTCAAATAGCGTTCATTCCCGTTTTTGAGAATTTTATACGCCTGCTGCGGGTTGACTGCTTCGCGTTCCGCTCTGCTTTGTTTTTTCATACGTTTGCTGATGCTCTCGGGCCAAATATAGCAGATCCGATCCTTACCATGGTGCTGCCTTCTTCTATCGCCAGACGGTAATCGCTTGTCATTCCCATCGACAGTTCCTTGAAGTATTCATTGTCCCGGAAGTATTCTTCCCTGATTTCTTCAAAGAGCTTTCGGAGCCCCCGGAACTCTTTCCGGATCTCTTCGCTCTCAGGTGTAAGCGATGCCATACCCATCAAACCGCAGATACGGACATGTTCCAGGCCTGCAAATTCATCACTTTCCAATATCTCGCGAAGGCCACTGGCACTCAGGCCGAATTTGCTCGGCTCTTTGGCAATGTGTATCTCAAAAAGGCAGTCGATCGCGCGACCTGCCGCTTTCGCCCGCTTGTCGATCTCTTTCAACAGACGCAAGCTGTCGACCGAATGGATGAGGTGAACGAAAGGTGCTATATATTTCACCTTGTTGCGCTGAAGATGGCCGATCATGTGCCATCGGATTTCGGCCGGGAGTTCCGATGCTTTGCCGCTTAATTCCTGTACCTTGTTCTCACCGAAATCGAGCTGCCCTTCTTTGTAGAGCGCTTCGACAGCCCGGGCACTTTTGGTTTTTGAAACGGCCACCAGTGTCACTCCGTGCCGGTCGCAATATTCTTTTATATTTTTGTATCTCTCAACATTGGGCATGTCAAAAGATTCATTCAGATTACCGGGGTTTATTATCATGATGCTTCTCTTTTTGCTTTCTTGCCAAAACAAAGTTAAGCGGCCGGAGGCACTTTTAGAAAAGCAGGATTTTGCAGCCATACTGAGCGATCTGCACCTGCTGGAGTCCACCTATATGACAGGCAGGGGAGTGCTCGATTCCAGTCGCGAAGCCTATTTGCAAGACTATAATCTGGTATTTCAGATTCATCACATTGAGCCTTCGGTATTTTTTAAAAACTTCGCCTATTACAAAGACAACCCCGAGTTGATGAACGAGGTCTATGAACTGGTTAACGAGCGATTGCAGATCATGGAAGATCAGATGTTAATAGATGTGGAAGGGGGACATTAACACCAAAAGTCAGGAAGAATGAGTGATATTATTGAATTTTCGGCAGAAGAGCTTCAAAAGCGGGGAGCCGGTGAGGACGAAGCTTTGCAAATTGTAGACACGATAAAAAAGAATATCGCTTTCGGGGCTAATTATTGCTGGCAGAAACTGATACAAGGCCCCCTCCATCCCGATAGCACCCGTGCGGTACTTGAGTATGTTTACCGCAATCTCTTTCGCATTGATCAGCATCCCGACTCCTGCCCCCCCGTCTGGATACCCGACAGTGAACGGATCAGCGGCTCGAATATATACCAAACCGCCAGCGAACTGGGGCTGGAAACCTATGACGAGTTCTACCGCTGGTCGGCCTGCAACCGGGCGGGCTTTTGGGATCTGAGCACCCGGAAATTGGGCATTCCTTTTCGAAAAGAATACAAAAAGGTAGTGCATTTCAACGATTCGCTGGAAAACCCCGAATGGTATCCGGAAGCCGAACTGAACATTGCCGAGGCCTGCTTCAGGGCCAATCCCGGGCAGACGGCCATCATTTACGGCCGCGAAGACGGTAGCTCGGGAAAGATGAGCTATGCCGAACTGGATAAACTCAGCAACCGTGTGGCCCATTCTCTTTATGCACTGGGCTTTAAAAAAGGCGACACGGCCGCCATCGACATGCTCATGACAGCCGAGGCGGTAGCCATCTACCTGGGAATCGTCAAAGCCGGAGGTGCCGTAGTCTCCATAGCCGACAGCCTGGCTCCGCCCGAAGTAATCAAGCGGCTGAGAATTGCCGGTGCCCGGTTTCTATTTACTCAGGATTTCATTCTGCGCGGAAGCAAAAAACTGCCCCTCTATGAAAAACTGCTCACTACGGAGATACCCCGGAGCATTGTGCTGCCGGCCCGGGGCGAGCTTGCCTGCCCCTTGCGGAAAGGTGACCTCAGCTGGAGCGACTTCCTGAGCGACAATGAGGAATTCAATGCCGTTTCATGCCGGCCCGGAGATGTATGCAACATTTTGTTCTCATCGGGTACCACGGGCGATCCGAAGGCCATCCCCTGGACACACACTACCCCGGTAAAAAGTGCGGCAGATGCTTTTTATCATCATGACATTCACGAAGGGGATGTGCTGGCGTGGCCTACCAATATCGGTTGGATGATGGGGCCCTGGCTTATCTTTTCTTCTCTCATCAACCGGGCAACGATGGCCTTGTATTACGGAGCCCCCACCGGCAGAGACTTTGGAAGCTTCGTTGAAAAGGCCGGTGTCACCATGCTCGGCCTCGTTCCCAGCATGGTGAAACGCTGGATAGAAAGCGATTGCATGAAAGGCCTCGACTGGAGTTCGGTGAAAGTGTTCAGCTCTACCGGTGAAAGTTCGAATCCCATCGATTACCTCTGGCTCATGGCCCGCGGTGACTTCAAGCCGGTTATTGAATATTGCGGTGGGACGGAAATTGGCGGGGGTTATTTCAGCGGGACAGTTGTTCAGCCGGCTTCCCCCTCTGCCTTCTCGACCGTCACACTGGGCCTCGATGTGCTCATTTTGGACGAAAACGGGGAAAATACCGATAAAGGAGAACTGTTTATCGTGCCACCATCTATTGGCCTTTCTACTTCCCTTCTCAATAAAGACCACCACAAAACCTATTATGAAGATCTGCCGCCCGTTCGACCCGATATGCTGACGGCCATGGGGCTTACGTTGGAAGAAGAAGTATACAACCTGGGGCTGCCGCCCATCATCAGGCGCCATGGCGATGAAGTGGAGAAGCTGGAGAACGGGTACTTCAGAGCCCATGGCCGGGCTGACGACACCATGAATCTGGGCGGTATCAAAACCAGCTCGGTGGAGATAGAGCGCCTGCTTGACAATGTCAGCGGAGTCAAAGAGACGGCCGCCATTGCAAGCAATCCCAAAGACGGTGGCCCGTCACAGCTGGTGATATATGTGGTGCTGAAAGAGGGAGAGAAACAAAGCAGGGAAACTTTGATGAAGACTTTTCAGCAATTGATCAAAGAAAAGCTGAATCCCCTGTTCAGAATCAGTGATGTGGTTCTTCGCGCGTCTCTGCCCCGCACAGCCAGCAACAAAGTGATGCGCAGGCTTTTGCGGGATGAATATGAGAATCAATCTTCCGAATAATCATGCCGGGCCCGTTCCGGTTGACTAAATACAATTTTTCATGATGCAAGTACCCGGACTGTATGTAGCTGCCTCCGGGCAAAGAGGCAGAGGAGTATTCACGGCAGCTGAGCTCCGGCCCGGTGACCTTATTGAAATATGCCCCGTCATTATAATTCCGGGAAAAGAAAAAGTCCTGATAGATCAAAGCATCCTCCACGATTATTACTTCCTGTGGGATGAGGAGCGGGAAAGCATTGCACTGGCGCTGGGCTATGGCATGCTCTACAATCACAGTAACCAAGCCAATGCCGAAGCGGAACGCGACCTTGCAGCCGATCTCATTCGTATTCATTGCCTGAAGCCCATTGCTGCCGGAGGGGAGATCTTTATCAACTACAGTTTCCGGCCTGAGTCGCAAAGCAAGCTCTGGTTCAAGGCAGAGTGACTGTTACATCCGGATCAGCTTCCTTACCAGCAACTCTTCTCCTATGCGGATACGAATAAAGTAAGACCCGGCTGCCCGGTCCTTCAGATCGATTTGGCGTTTCAAAGCGGCCGGACTTCCTTCATTTTCACCGGCCACCCTCCTGCCAAGAAGGTCAAATATTTCCCATGACACTTCTCCCCTTCCGGGGTTGCTAAGTTCAAGAACAAACACCTGTTCAAAAGGATTGGGATAGAGATGCAGGGAAGCTGCACCGCCATGGGATGCAATGCCCACCGGGAAGGGCCGGACTACTACAATTGCCTCGCACTCTGCAATATTTCCGCTGCTGTCGCGTACATGCAAGACCACGGTCTGCTCGCCAATGTCCCCGGGTCCGAATGCGGAAGGAATCACCCACATGCTGTCGATGCCGCACGCATCCTCCGAGCCGTTGTCAATCATTTCTGCAGTTACGACCGCGTGACCCGCTTCATCAAGTGTTACGAATGTGTCGTGACAACGGGCTACGGGAGGTACTGTGTCAATGACACGCAGCCGGGATTGGCAACTGCTTTTATTACCATTGCTGTCGACTACATAGAGGGTGATTAAACTTTCACCCAGATCGCTGCAGCTGAAGCGCCTGTGATCCATCTCCAGTGACTGAATTCCACAAGCATCTTCCGATCCGGCATCCACCTGCGAGGCTTCCAGCTCTGCAACACCGTCCTCGTTCAGGTATAAATCAACATCTTCACAACGGGCCATGGGAGAGGTGCTGTCCGTTACGGTTATGTGCGAAACGCAAGTGCTGCTGTTTCCTGAGGGATCTTCCGCTTCGATCAACAATTCCTGTACGCCCGTATCATCGCAGGTAAAACGGGTACGGCCCGTATGGATTGTAAATACTTCGCAATTGTCCGAGGCTGTCATGAGTGCCTCTGCATTGACTTCCACTACTCCGTCAGCATTCAGGTAGACCGTAGTATCATGGCAAACAAGCAATGGAGCGCTGCTGTCGCGAACAATGACCACAGCTGCGCAATCGCTCTGTTTCCCATTTATATCCGTTACCAAAATGTGCACCTCGTTTTCACCGATATCGGCACAATTAAAAGTATCTCTTGAAATAATTACGGAAGCAATTCCACAGTTGTCTTCCATGCTTTCAATCACATCCTCTGTACTCAGGATGGCGATTCCTTCCTCATTGAGATATAGCTCGGCATTGCGACAATGCAGAACGGGCGGAAGGGTATCCTTCACCTGCACTTCGGCAAGGCAGCTTGCCGTATTTCCATTTCGATCGGTCACCGTTAATTCGACCAGAGGTGTACGTATCTCGTCACAGCCAAAAGTATCCCTGCTTACGCTAAGCGACTGAATGCCACAGGCATCCTCCGATCCGTCATCAATCATTTCCGCCTCAAGAATGGCTATTCCCGATTCGTTGAGATACAAAACGGCATGCCTGCAACGGGCTATGGGAGCCGTACTGTCGATGACATAAACGCTGCTTGTGTATTCACTGACATTCCCTGACCTGTCGACAAAACGCAAATTCAGCCCATGCCATCCCGTGTCCTCGCAGCCAAATTCAGAAGGGTCAATGGTAACGGTATCCATTCCGCAGGCTTCGGTCAGGAAGCTGTAAAAGGAGTCGGCTTCGAGAGATACATGTCCATTTGCATCGAGATAAAATGTGTCGGAGCGTAAGACCGCCACCGGGGCTACCGTGTCGAGGACTTCGACAAGCGCAGTACAATGAGAAATATTGCCGCTGCTGTCACGTGCATAAAGCTGTACTTCGTTGCTTCCGATATTTTCACAGTTAAAGGTATCAGGAAGCACCCAGAGGGAATCAACTCCTCCGGCATCAGATACTGATTCCAGAACACTGTCAGCCTGCAATAGTGCCCAACCCTGTTCATCCAGATAAAGCACGGTATTATGACAGCTGATATCGGGCGAGACCGTATCAAGTATGGTCACCAGCGACACACACGTGTTCTGCAGGCCATTGACATCCACAATGCCTACGATGACTTCATTGACACCCAGGTCTTCCGTTGTAAATATGGTGCGGGAAGCTGAAAGCGAATCCACCTCGCAATTGTCGCCAAAACTTCCGTGGGATCTCCAGTGGATAATCACGAGGCCGTTGCCTTCCTTCACTCCCTGCAGATGCTCCACATTCGAGGCCATTGAAGCGGTATAGCTGCTGCCACCGCCAGCTCCGGCAACGAAACCACCCCCGCCTCCGTAATATCCGGCACCGCCACCACCACCGCCACCTGTCAGTCCTTTGCCCCGGCCTCCGAAGCCGAGCGAGCCATCTCCGGCATTGCTTTGTCCGTAGGCAGCGCCACTTCCGCCAGATCCTCCTGCATTCTGGCTTCCGCCTTTGCCGGGCGGATAACCACTCCATGAACCTCCATCTGCGCCCAGCAGTCCGCCACCATCTCCACCTGAAGCTTCAGCGGTGACAAAACCGCCCCCGCCTCCACCACCGGCCACGGCAATGCGTGCACTCAGCACTGTATCATTCAGCCTGATGTCGCTGGCACCGCCACCGGTGCCGGCTGTGTATGAGGTATTAAGCACTTCTGTACCTCCTCCACCATTGAAGCCTCCGGAAGGACAGTTATGACAACTGCTTCCGGCACCACCGGCCCGAATATAGAATGTATCGTCAGGAGCTACCGGAATACGGGCTTTCACCCAGCCGCCTTTTCCGCCAAGCGCCCCCTGGGCTCCATCGCCTCCTCCTGCTCCAAAGAGTTCGATCGTAATGCTGTCAACTCCTGCAGGCACGGTCCAGGTGGCCGTTTGTCCAATAAAAAAGAAGGTATCATGTCCGACAGGTCTTTCGATCAGCCCCGGGGGGCTGATTTCCGCCTGCCCCGCTTCATCCAGATACAAAGTCGTATCGGCACAGGTCAGCCAGGGCCTGATGCTGTCTGTCAGCAGCACATAGGTTTCGCAAGTATCACGGTTTTCGCTTTCGTCCTGCACCAGCAGTTGCACCCAGACCGTATCAGGGTCTTCGCAGCTAAAATGATTGGGTTCAACCCACATCTCACTGATTCCGCAATTGTCTGACGAGCCCATGTTGATCTGAGATGCCGATAGGGAAGCATTGCCGCTGCTATCGAGATAAAGCTGCAGTGGCTGACATCGGGCTTTGGGAGCGCTCGTATCCAGAATCGTGACTTCCGATTCACATTGGTCCATGTGTCCGGCCAGATCAATGACTGTGAGTATGACTGTATTTTCTCCCTTATCTGAGCAATAAAAGGTATCCGGGGTCACATACATCGTGTCGATGCCGAGCGGAGAATGGGATGCACTGTCCACATCCGAAGCAGTCACTATCACCCTGCCGTTTTCATCCAGGTATTTTATGGCATCCTTGCATATGGCTTCCACGGAAGTGATGATGCTGCTCTCCCAGATGCCTCTGCCAAAGGTGCCCACACGGATTTTATTGTTGCCGTAATTGAATTCAATGTCGAATACCGGCACATTGGGCAGGTCGTTGCTGGCACAGGTCCAGGCAGTATAGTCATCCCGGTAATACATGCCAAGGTCGGTTCCGATGTACACGGCTCCCGTCAATCCCCCGTTTTTGAAGTGATCGACCATACGGATGGCATTAACGGGCACATTGGGCACACCGCTCGAGAGGTTGGCCCAGGTATTGCCTCCGTTCAGTGATCTGAAAACTTTTTGTGAAGCGGAGAATCCACCGTAGCAGGTCCATATTTCATCGGGGTCTTTCGGATTTACGGTCAATCCTGCAATGGTTCGCCCGGGCAATCCCTGGGAAACATTGACAAAAGTCGTTCCCCCGTCAGTGGAGCGGTAGACCGAACTGCCACTGGCTGTATAGATGATGTCCGGATTGCTCTCGGCAATGGCAATGGCCCGGTTGCAAGGCATTCCGGTATTGACCCATGACAGCCCTCCGTCATCCGAGCGGTACAGATCGTTCCAGCCCCCGTACAAAATATTTGAGCTGTCGGGATGCATGGCATAGGGCGTCACCCAGGGACCATTGGTTGGTCGAATACTGACACTGGTAAATCCCCCGTTCAGCGACTTGCGCAGTCCCCCGCCCTGGGACGAAAAATATATCGTATCGGGAAAAGTATGATCGACCATACAGTCCATTCCGTCTGCTCCGTAAATATGCACGATGGTGTCATTGCCCACCCATTTATTTGACCCGTTGTCCTGAGCACCTCCGATGATTACATTCGGGCGCTTCTCGGAACTGGCAATGCGGTAAAACTGTGTAATGACAATCCCGTCACTGATATTGGTCCAGGTGTCCCCATAATCGGAGCTGACAAATATTCCCCCATCGCTTCCGCAATAGAGTTTATTGTCGAGCGGGTTGAAAACCAGTTCGTGGATGTCGGCATGAGTGTATTCATAGCCCGAAGGGTCCACCCAGTAAGAGCGTACGGTAGCGCTGTTGCAGCTATCCGTTGATTTCCAGACATTAACCCCACCGGTGATGACCGTGGAAGCATCCAATGGAGATACGGCTATGGCCAGGTCGTACCATGACTGGGAACTGCCGTCCGACCCGCTGGGTGAATAACCCAGAATATTCGGGGTATTCATGGCCGAAGTGAAAGTAAGTCCATTGTCTACCGAGCGCGAAATACCCGTGAACTGTCCGTTGCCGGTGGAGGGCCCCGAGATGAGATAGACGAAAGAAGGTTCATCTTCCGAAACACCGATCTCAATTCGGTTTGTAGCAGATACGAGGGCATCGGGGATGATGGCCCATGTGCTGCCACCGTTTACCGAGCGATAAAAATCTCTTGTGGTGCTGGCATATACAATTTGCGGATTATCCGGATTGAATTCCAGGTCTCTGAAGTTGCCTCCCTGAACACGGGTCCAACTCTGCCAGGCATCGAAGGTTCTGTATATCCCGTCACGCATCACGGCAAACATGGTATCGGGATGCCCGGGGTACATGATCAGTTTATATCCCCTCTTCACCTGACTTTGTGAATAGGAAAAATTGCTTGTATTCCAGCTAAGTCCGCCATCCATTGACTCCATCACTCCGATGGAATAGGTATCGCCTCCGTCACCGTCACCGGTCAAAATAAAAATATGGTTTCCATCATCGGGATCAATAGCTATACCCGACACTCCGATGCTCGAAAGTTGATCGGTCAGCGGAGTCCAGGTGTTGCCTCCGTTGATGGTTTTCCAGAGACTTCCGGCCGGAGCACCCAGATAAATCACATTGCTGTCTTCCGGGTCGAAGGCGATCACATTGACCCTGCCGAGGCCCGGATTGTAACCGTAGTTGCCATTGACATAGGCGCTGGGCCCCAGTTCCGTCCATGTATCTCCCGCACAGTTGTTTCCGGCCGATGGATTTTGATTTCCCGGCAGGGCCGTGTTTCCGCTTCCGAGGCGGACCCGTCCGGCTTTCACGCCTTCCTCAAATATCCGCGCACTGTAATTTGTGAGCGTTCCGTCATCGTCCAGGCGAAAACGTATATGCTCCTCCCAGCGCTTGTATTGCTTGTATCCGCTGCCCTTTCCTTTGTCGTGGGTACTGAAATACAGTTCTGCCGCTTCCCGGATATCCTCAAAGCGGGTTTGATCATTGGCATTTTGTATCATCTCCAGATACTGCTGTCCATGCAGGGGATAAAGGCAGAGTGTGGAAATAGCTGCCAGCAGGAGTATATTTAGTCGGCTCATCCTCGGGAGTGTATTTTGTTAGATTGCTCTGAAAATACAGATTAAGCGCTGATTTATGGGATAAAACAGGTCATGATATTGTTGAAAAATCCCATTTCATTGCATAGACAATGATCCGACAATTGCCGGGGAATGTAAAGTCTCTAGACTACAATATTGATGATGCGGCCCGGCACCACAATGACCTTTCGCGGAGCCTTGCCGTCAAGCCATTTGCGAATCACCGGATTTTCCAGCACTTTTTCACTGATCTCATCTTTCGGCATATCAAGCGGAAGCAGCATTTTGGTACGTACCTTTCCGTTCACCGAAAGCGGATACTCAAATTCACTTTCAATCAGGTATTGCTCGTCATACTGCGGCCACTCGGCCCGGTGCACCGATCCTTTCCCGCCCATGCGCTGCCAAAGTTCTTCTGCAATATGCGGTGCAAAAGGTGCAATGATGCGCACGAGAGGATCCAGCACTTCGCGGCTGTGGCAATGAGCGGCCTGCAATTCATTTACACAGACCATAAAAGCACTTACACAGGTATTGAGCGAGAGCCGCTCAATGTCCGATCCCACTTTGCGGATGGTTTTATGTAAAATCTTCAAATCCCCGGTGGCGGCTTTTTCGTCCTTCACCAGCCACTCGTCATTATCACCCACGTAAAGTCGCCAGAATTTTCTGAGAAACTTGGATACACCGTCAATGCCCTGGGTATCCCACGGCTTGTGATCCTCAATGGGTCCCAAAAACATTTCATACATACGAAACGCATCGGCTCCGTAGCGGTCGATGACATCATCGGGATTGACCACATTGTGCCAGCGTTTCGACATTTTTTCTACTTCCGTATCTACCAGAAATTTCCCGTCTTCACACTCAAACTCCGCATCCTTAAACTCGGAGCGCCAGTTTCTAAGCTGCTCCAGGTCCAGTTCATCGTGATCGACAAAATGCACATTTACCCGGATGGGTGTCGTGCCGTAGCGATCTTTCAGGCCCCTCGAAACGAATTTATTTTCGTCATTTACGCGGTAAATTATCTTGCTCTGCCCCTGAATCATTCCTTGGTTAATCAGTTTCCGGAAGGGCTCTTCCGTGGGAACAATGCCCATGTCATAAAGAAACTTATGCCAAAAGCGGGCATACATCAGATGGCCCACGGCATGTTCGGCACCGCCCATATAGAAATCGACATCGCGCCAGTAGGCAATGGCTTCTTCGGATGCGAGACGCTCGTCATTGTGCGGATCCATGTAGCGGATAAAATACCAACTGCTGCCGGCATAGCCCGGCATGGTATCGGTCTCGCGAATACCACCATCCGGCAGTTCAACCCACTCGCGGTTTCGTGCCAGCGGGGCCCGTCCGTCTTCTGTGGGCAGGTAACTGTCAATTTCGGGAAGCACAAGAGGCAATTCGCTCTCATCAAGCGGGTATGGCACATCATCGTAATAGACAATCGGGAATGGCTCGCCCCAGTATCGCTGCCGGCTAAATCCTGCATCCCGCATCCTGTAGTTCACACTCCTTTTTCCCCGGCCTGCCGCTTCCAGCCGGTCGATCACCACACGAATGGCTTCTTTAACTTCGAGCCCGTTTAGAAAATCGCTGTTGATCATGCGCCCCACCTTGTCTTCTATCTTCGCACCCGGGTAATCACTCCGGTCGACTACCTCAATGATCGGAAGCTGGTATTTCTGCGCAAAGCGCTGATCCCGCTCATCATCGGATGGCACGGCCATGATGGCACCCGTGCCATAGGCAATGAGCACGTATTCGGAAATATAAACAGGCAGCCGCTTACCCGTAAAGGGATGAAGCGCATAAGAACCCGTGAAGACACCGCTTACTTTCTTTTCCTGTTGCCGTTCAATGTCGCTGCGTTTTTTAACGTAATCGACATAGGCTTCCACTTTTTCGTGCTGCGATGCCGTGGTCAGTTTCTCCAGCAGAGGATGCTCCGGAGCCAGCACCATAAAAGTGGCTCCGAAAATCGTATCCGGTCGGGTGGTATAAATTTCCAGTTTTTCTTCCTGTCCTTCGATATCGAAGAAGACGCTTGCCCCTTCTGAGCGGCCTATCCAGTTGCGCTGCATTTCTTTCAGCGATTCGGGCCAGTCGAGCGAATCGAGCGCGTAGAGCAGGCGATCGGCATAGGCGGTAATGCGCAAAAACCATTGTCGCATTTTCTTCCGGATGACAGGGTGCCCGCCTCTTTCGCTGCGCCCGTCCCGTACTTCGTCATTGGCCAGCACCGTACCCAATGCCGGGCACCAGTTTACTTCACTGTAGGCCAGGTAGGCCAGGCGGTAGTCAAGCAGTCGAAGTGCTTTCTCCTTCTCGCTCAGGGCGTTCCACTCGCTGGCGCTGAAATCCAGATCGGAGTGGCTGGCAGCGTCTACATTGCGGTTTCCTTCTTTCTCAAAGATGGCAACGAGCTCGTCAATGGGCCGTGCACGCTGGGCTCTCTTGTCATACCAGCTTTTGAAAAGCTGCAGAAATATCCACTGGGTCCATTTGTAATATTTCGGATCACAGGTACGAATTTCGCGGCTCCAGTCGTAGTTGAATCCGATTTTGCCCAGTTGCCTTTTGTAAGTTGCAATATTTTCTTCGGTAGTCTTTGCGGGATGCTGCCCGGTTTCAATGGCGTATTGTTCGGCCGGAAGCCCAAAAGCATCAAAGCCCATGGGATGCAGCACATTGTCACCTTTCATACTGCGGTAACGGCTGAAAATATCGGTAGCGATATAGCCCAGGGGATGCCCCACATGCAAGCCCGCCCCCGAGGGATAGGGAAACATGTCCAGCACATAGTATTTCGGCTTGGTTTCATCTTCCCGAACCCGGTAAATGTCTTTCTCCTTCCAGTATGCCTGCCAACGGGCTTCAATCTCCGCAAAATTATAATCCATAGTACACCACGCTTTGTAGTAAGGCGCAAAATTAACCTGAAAATTCAAGATTACAGCAGCCTGATCCCTGTCAATGCTTCAAATTTGCTGCTCAGCCCCTATTGATGCACAGAGGACACAATATCAGCCTTTTCCACAGTCGTGCGGGGATGCCGGCCTGCACAGGTCGACCCTGCAGGCTCTATTTTTAACCGGTAATTCAAGAAGTGATATGGAGCAGGCCGGAAAAAAAAGAGCAAAAAAGGGAAAACCCACCTACATCACATCGATTTTGATGGTTGCGCTCATGTTGTTTCTGCTCGGACTGGCCGGCATGATCGTGCTGCAGTTCAGGGCCTTGAGCAAAACGGTAAAAGAACAGATCAAAATTTCGCTCTATCTCCATGACAATGTGAAGCAGGCCGATGTGCTGCTTATTCAGAAACGCCTCGAAGCCGAGCCTTTTGTAAAGTCAAGCGAATATGTAAGCAAGGAGGAAGCGAAGAAACGCTTTCTTATGAACAGCGATGCCGAAGATGATTTTGAAGATCTTATCGGCTACAATCCGCTGCCGGCACATATCGATTTCTTTCTGCATGCCGAATATGCCAATGCCGACAGCATCGCCCATATCAGGGAAACGGTGCGCGAAAACTTTGGAAGCTACTATCGCGACCTGGGCGTAAATGAAGCCCTTGTGGGCAGCCTCGACAAAAATATCCGCCTGCTCGGCTTTGTGCTCCTGGGCGTGTGTGTATTGCTTCTGATAATTTCGGTACTCATGATCGACAGCACCGTACGCCTTGCCATGTATTCCAATCGCTTTTTAATCAAGAACATGCAGATGATCGGTGCGACCCGGGCTTTCATCGTGAAGCCCTATCTGGCACGTGCCGTGATCAACGGCATGATCAGCGCCATGCTTGCCATCCTGGGCCTCATAGCCTTTATGAGTCTGGCCTATCGCCAGGTTCCCGAACTCAAACGCTTGCAAAATCTCCGCGACTGGGGTGTTCTCTTTGCTTCGCTTGTAGTGATCGGCATAGTTATCAACGTCTTCAGCACAAGGCGGGCCGTCAGCAAATACCTGAAAATGAAACTTGAGGACCTCTATTGAGACTTTCAATTGATAAAGGCGGTATAAAGGCAAATCTTCAGACTATACGTATATTTGCATCTGCAACAAAGCATTTGATTTATGGCTAAGAAACCCGATGCAAAAGCATCCCGGAAGAGCGGAGGAACGGGCGCCCTGACACAGGAGAAAAGCCTGAGGGTTCGGCATGAAGGGCCGCGATTTACCCGCTTAAATTACATACTCATGGGCATCGGTGCCGCGCTGCTCATCCTCGGATATATTTTTATCGGAGGCGGTGAGCAACGGGGCGATCATTTCGATCCGTCCGAGATCTATCACCCGATGCGCATTACCATCGCTCCCATTCTCATACTTCTGGGATTTATGGTAGAGGTCGTAGCCATCTTCTACAAGGCCCGGTTTAAAGATTCGCAGGAACAGGCATGACCTGGATTGAGGCCGTCATTCTTGGCATTGTGCAGGGGCTCACCGAGTTTTTACCGGTCAGCAGCAGCGGACACATCGTCTTGGGCGAAGCACTTCTCCGTACAGGATCGGCCGATAATCTGGCTTTTACTGTGATCGTGCATTTTGCCACGGTATTAAGCACACTGATCGTATTTCGGAAATCCATCTGGAAGATACTCAGTGGTCTGCGCCCGGAGTGGAATCATTCGAGCCGTTTCGTCACTCATATTCTGGTCTCCATGATACCGGTTGCTATTGCCGGCCTCTTTTTTAAAGACGAAGTGGAAGCTCTTTTTCAGGGCAGGACCCTGCTGGTGGGATTCATGCTCCTGATTACCGGCAGCCTGCTTTTGCTGACAAGCAGAGCAGGAAAGGGAAATAGAAACATCACAGGCCCCGGAGCGCTGCTAATCGGCCTTTCCCAGGCGCTGGCGGTCATCCCGGGCATATCCCGATCGGGTGCCACTATCTCCACCGCCCTGCTCCTCGGGGTAAACCGTGAAAAAGCCGCAGAGTTTTCCTTTCTGATGGTCATCCCGCCCATCCTCGGAATCATGCTGCTCGACCTGAAGGATATCATGGAACTTTCCGCGGCCGGCACCCTGGGAATCAGCACCTCAGCCATTATTGCCGGGTTTCTGGCCGCATTCCTCACCGGTCTGATCGCTTGCTCATGGATGATCTCCATTGTAAAAAAGGGCAGGATAAGCTATTTTGCCTACTACTGTTTTGCCATCGGCATCATTGCAATAGCGGTTACATGGATTGGGTAAAAAAAGAAGATCCCCGTGATTTTGATTTCGAATCGGGGGAAATACTCCTCATCGACAAACCCCTCGGGTGGACCTCCTTTGATGTCGTGAACAAGGTGCGCAACCTGATCAAACGATTTGTCGGAAAAAAGATCAAAGTGGGCCACAGCGGGACCCTTGATCCGCTGGCCAGCGGACTTCTTGTCTTGGCATCAGGCAAAAAAACAAAGACACTGGAAAGCCTTACGGGATTGGACAAAGAATACGAAGGCCGAATCAGGCTGGGTGCTTCCACTCCCTCCTACGATCTGGAAACAGCTCCCGGACCGGAAAGCGATCTCACGGGCATTACAAACGAGGTGATCGGGGATGCCGTATCGGCCCTGACCGGGGAAATTCAGCAGGTACCTCCCGCCTATTCCGCCATTAAGAAAGACGGGAAAGCCCTATACAAATCTGCCCGCAAAGGCAAAAAGGTAGAGGTGGCACCACGCACGGTGCATGTGTACCGTTTCGAAATTCTTTCAATAGAAATGCCCGACATCCTTTTCAGGGTGCATTGCGGCAAGGGTACTTACATACGCTCGCTGGCCCACGACCTGGGCGTTATTCTGGGTGTCGGTGCACATCTGGCATCATTGCGAAGAACAGCTGTGGGCTCCTTTCACGTGGAAGATGCATACAGCATAGACGAAATGACATCGCTTTTGGAGAAGCAAAAGCCGGATCATCATCAATCCATGTCCTAATTTTGCCTCCAATGCAAGTACACCGCTCACTGGATAAGTTGCCTGAAATAAAAAATGCCGTTTTGACCATCGGTACCTTTGACGGTGTGCATTGCGGCCATCAGCGCATCATCGATGACCTGCGAAAGCGGGCCGAAGCCATCAACGGAGAGAGTGTGCTCCTCACCTTTCACCCCCACCCCAGGCTGGTGATTAACCCCTCGGACAAGACTTTGAAACTGCTGACCACACTGGATGAAAAAATTGCCCTGCTCGATCAGTTCGGAATCGATCATCTGATTATTTTGCCTTTTTCAAAGGGATTCAGCCAGACCGAGCCGGATGTATACATACGCGATGTGCTGGTGGGCCCTATCCGGCCAAGGGTCATTGTGATCGGATACAATCATCATTTCGGGAAAGACCGCAAAGGAAACATTGAAACCCTGCGAAAATATGCAGATCAATATCACTATGAAGTGGTGGAAATCTCAAAGCAGGAAGTGGAAGAGATTGCGGTAAGTTCAAGCAAAATCAGAAAGGCCGTTCACGAAGGCGATATCCGCCTGGCCAACAAGCTCCTCGGGCATCCCTATCCGCTCTCGGGCACCGTGATAAAAGGACAGCAGATAGGGAAAAAACTGGGCTATCCCACCGCCAATATTTTCATATCCGATTCGCACAAACTGATCCCTCCCTACGGGGTTTATGCGGTGAAGGTGCTGCCCGGAAACAAGGAGAAAGGAGGAATGCTTTACATCGGAAAAAGGCCCACATTTGACGGGCAGGAACGTTCGATAGAGGTAAATATCTTCGATTTTGATGAGAACATTTATGGGCAGTTTATCCGCATTGAAATTCTTGACAAGATACGGGGCGATATGTATTTCAAGGACAAAAACGAGCTTGCCCGGCAGATGGATTCCGATAAGGAAGAAACACTCAGGATACTAAAAGATCAGGGATAATTGAGAGGTTCCGCCTCCCTTATTTCTTTCTTGTAAATGGCCGTTTTCCGCTCTCCGCCAACCCTGTAAATCAGCATGGCACTGCCTTCAAACTCCGGAGCATTGGCTGCTTCGGTCGGAGTTTCGTGCCATCGCCACTCACTCTGAGGGTCTTCTATGTTTTCCGGTCGTTTGTTGTAGCTCATGGCCAGCTTATAATATCCCTCTTCTTCCATCGGTATCAGCTGCGGACGAAAGGGACGCTTGCCTATCCAGACCGTATCTACCTGAAAATCAGGCTCGCCTTTCACTTTCAGGACAAAATGATAGTTGATACCCATTCCACCCCCGGCTACTCCGGCATACCATTTCCGGCTGCTGGCATCTTCAATTTTAAAAGGTGCCCTGTGCGAACCCATGAAAAGGGCACAGGAAGAAAAAGAGAGGGCAAAAGCCAGGTACATTACATATCTCATACATTCAAAATTTTATAGGTTAACTCCTGGAGCAAAGCTCCGTCATTGTTTTCGGCCACGCCCACACCCTTCGATTTCAGATCATAAGTGGCGATGATATCAATTGCTTTGCGAACCTGCCCTTCATTATAGTTCGAAGCACCTCTTTTATAATCATTGCTGTAATAGGGGCTTATTTTCAGCAATTTCACAATCTCGCCCGAACTGCCCGGACGATAGCGGTGCCAGAGCAGCAATTTGCTGTAAAGCATGTAAAGTGATGCCGTTATCACGGGCATGGGACCGGCCTTGGGGTTGGCCATAAAGTAGCGAATGATTCTGAAGGCCCTTGCCACATCGCGGTTCAGAACGGCATTGCCCAGTTCGAACACATTGTAGTCCTTGCTGATCCCGACCTGTTCTTCAATATCCTCTTCGCTGATCATGGATGTGCCCGCTTTATTGATGGTCAGCTTTTCCAGGCTGTTCATGATCTTTGAAAGATCGCTTCCGAGATACTCCACCAGCAAGGCCGTGGCTTTCGGTCTTATTTTCAGTCCTTTCTCTGCCACATATTGCTCTATCCAGCCCGGAACCCGGTTTTCATAGAGCCGCTGACTGCTAAAGACAACTCCATGCTTCGCAATGTTCTTGTAGATCTTTGTATTCTTTGCAATCTTCTTCCCTTTGTAATTAATAACAAAAACGGTACTTGCCACAGGATTTTCGAAATAAGGCTCCAGGCCCTTGAACGTGCGCATTTGCTGCGCTTCTTTCAGAATGATCACTTGCCGCTGGCCCATCATCGGGAAACTGCGCAGGCGCTCTATGAGGGAAGTCGCATCGAGGTCCTGACCGTAAAAGAGATGAAAGTTGAAGCTCTTTTCCGATTCATCGAGCAGATGCGCCTCAAAGTAGTCCGTTATCAGATCAATATAATAGGGCTCGTCACCCTGAAGGAGATACAAGGGCCGTATCTCTCCTTTTCTGAGTGAATCAAGTATTTTTTGAGCTTCTTTCATGTTCAGAATCGCAGGTGGCGAACCGTTTCTCCGTTGTTGATGAGCTGGCGCAATGAATCAATTCCGATCTGAAGATGGTCGTGCGTAAACCGGGCCGTCACTTTCACATCCGATGCTTCGGTCTTTACTCCTTCGGGTATCATCGGCTGATCGGAGACAAGCAGGAGCGCTCCTGCCGGGATTTTATTGGCAAATGATACCGAAAAAATAGTGGCCGTTTCCATGTCAATGGCCATGGCCCGGATGCTGCGAAGGTATTTTTTGAATTTTACATCGTGCTCCCAGACCCTTCGGTTGGTCGTATAAACGGTACCCGTCCAATAATCCTTCCGGTGGTCTCTGATGGTGGTGGAAATGGCTTTCTGCAGAGCAAAAGCCGGGAGAGCCGGCACTTCGGGCGGGAAATAGTCATTGGAGGTACCTTCCCCGCGGATACCCGCAATGGGCAAAATCAAATCGCCAATTTCGTTCTTCTTTTTAAGGCCACCGCATTTCCCCAGGAAGAGAATGCCCTTGGGGTTGATAGCCGAAAGCAGGTCGCAAACGGTGGCGGCATTGGCACTACCCATGCCAAAATTGATAATGGTAATTCCTTCGGCCGTGGCATTGAGCATCGGACGACTCTGTCCGCGAAGCTCCACATTGTGCATTTCGGCAAATTTCTTTACGTAATCATTGAAATTGACCAATAAAATATATTTGCCAAAAGCACCCAGTTCGGTACCGGTATAACGTGGCAACCAGTTCTTTACAATTTCTTCCTTCGTATCCATGCCTCAAAGTTAACCAAGAGCGGCCGAAAGCGATTGCAAAGAAGGGCGAATCTTTCCACGCCCGCCTCCCTGCGCTCTATCTGCTCAGCTTGTAGATTTGCAATATGAAGCCCATTCACCTCGACTTTCACGAGATAGCTGCCCGTCTGGGGCCCGGCCCCGCCCTTTGGGATCCTGTGCGTAAGAAAAAGGTGAAAGCCGATCCCGAAGAGCGGGTTCGCCAAATGCTCATCCACTACTTTATTGAGCAACTCGGGGTGCCCCGCGGCCTCATCAGTGTAGAAAAACAGATCAAAGTGGGCCCGCTGCTGAAACGCTACGACATCCTCGTACACGATCGCAGCGGAAAAGCCCTCCTGCTGGTGGAATGCAAAGCCCCTGATATCAAAATCAGCCAGAAGGTTCTGGATCAGGCCGGACGTTACAACCTGGCTCTGAAAGTGCCGTGGTTGCTGGTAAGCAATGGCCATGTGAGCTACTGCGCCCATATCGATCATTTGCAGGGCCGTGCAAGCTTTGTCAGCAAGATTCCTGATTTCCACTCATTATCCACTTCTTAATCCACCACAATAGACTATTTATCAACTTTTTGTAGATTACTGTGTGGATTGTCACGAAAGCCACAATTGGTTATCAACAAGCCCGAAAGACAGAAAAACGGGCAATTCTTAAAATTGATTTAATTTCGGTTTCCTTAAAAAATCAGCGCATTGCGACTCCAGTCACTCGAAATAAAAGGCTTTAAAAGTTTTGCGGACAAAACCGTAATTCATTTCAATGAAAATATCACGGGTGTGGTGGGTCCGAACGGCTGCGGAAAATCAAATATCGTAGATGCCATCCGCTGGGTGCTGGGTGAGCAGCGAAGCTCTCAACTGCGCTCGGAAAAGATGGAAAACCTCATCTTTAACGGGACGAAGAAAAGAAGATCGAGTGGTCTGGCGCAGGTCTCCCTCACATTTGAGAATACGAAAAACATACTGCCCACTGAATACAGTACGGTTACCGTCTCAAGACACTACTACCGCAGCGGAGAGAGCGAATACCGTATCAACGGGGTGCCCTGCCGCCTCAAGGATATTACAAGTCTTTTTATGGATACGGGCATTGGCAGCGACAGCTATGCCATCATCGAACTGGGCATGGTCGATGACCTGCTGAAAGACAAAGACAACTCAAGGAGGCGGCTATTCGAACAGGCGGCCGGCATTGAGAAATACAAGAAACGAAAAAAGGAAACCTTCAATAAACTCAATGCCACACAGGGCGATCTGGACCGGGTCGAAGACCTCCTTTTTGAAATTGAAGGGAACCTCAAATCCCTTGAACGGCAAGCCCGGAGGACGAAGCGATACTACAAACTGAAAGAGGAATACAAAACGGCAAGCATTGACCTGGCCGTCCTAATGCTCAGCGACCGCAAGTCGGCCTTTGAGACCATAAATAAACGCATTGCCACGGCCAAAGATGCCCGCAATGGCGTGGAAGCCCGGCTGAAAAAGGTGGAAGCCGAACTGGCCCAAGCGAAAGCCGGCAATGTAAAAAAAGAAGAAGCCCTCAGTACGGCACAAAAAGCACTGAATGCCCATAACCTTGAGATCCAGCAAAACGAAAACAAGCGAAATCTTCTGGTAGAAAAACTCAAAAACGCACGCGAACGGATAGAGCGCCTGCAGCACGAAAGCGCACGCGATGAAAAAGAAATTAAACGCATTGAGGAAGAAATTGAAAAGCTGAAGCTGAAAAGAGATGCGCAGGCCGGAAAGGTGCAGGATCAAAAAAGGATACTGGATTCGCTGAAGGCCGGCCTCGACCGGGAAAAGGAAGCACTGGAAAACAAACGTTCGCTGCTGGAAAAGGCACGGCTGGAAAATCAGGAACTCGAAAAAGGACTCTACGAAAAGGAAAAGCAGCTGGCGGTGAACAAAGCCATGCTTGAGAACCTTCGACAGGAAATCAAAAAAGGCGAAGCCCAGGAAGCCGAAGGCACATCGCTGCTGCATGAGCTACAAGAAGAACAGCGTCAGCTTAAAAAGGAAGAAGAAACGCTGGAGAAAAACCTCAATAGAGAAGAAAAACAACTGCAGCGACTTAAAGACAAACTGGAGGAAAGTGACAAGCTGCTTCGCCAGTTGCAGCAGAAACTGGCCGATGAAAGCCGGATACTGGATGCCAGGCGGAACGAATACAAGCTGACGAAGAATCTGGTTGACAATCTGGAGGGCTTCCCAGAGTCTATCAAATTTCTACGCAAAGAAGTGGAGGCCACGAAAAAGGCGCCCCTGCTAAGCGACATCATATCGGCCAGGAAAGATTACCGGGCGGCCATCGAAAATTACCTCGAGCCCTATTTGAATTATTATGTGGTGAACACGGCTGATGAGGCCATACAGTGCGTAAATATATTGCACGATGCCTCCAAGGGGCGGGCAAACTTTTTCATTCTGGATGAACTGGACCACTACCGGCCGCAAAGCGGCATTGTTTTGCCGGAAGTACAAAGCGCACTGGATGTCCTCGAAGTAGAGGAAAAATATCACACGCTGGCCGCCTTCCTTCTGGATCATGTTTATTTTACGGAAGAATACAAGGCGGAATACTTCAAAAACCAATCAGCGGAAGGTGCCAAAAGTCCGGTCTTCATCACACGCAACGGCAGGTTGACCCGGAGCCGTTTCTCACTCTCGGGCGGGGCCCTCGGACTGTTTGAAGGAAAGAAACTGGGGCGGAAGAAAAACCTGGAGAAGCTGGGAAAAGAAATCGCACGCATGGAAAAGGCTGTGGAAAGCCTGGGCAAGAAGGTGCGTCAACTCGAAGAAAGTCGCGAAAAGCTGAAAGAAGAGATCAACGGAATCTCGGTCAATGAAATACGCGACCGCCTAGCCGCAGTGCGCCAGAAGAAAGCATCCCTTGACTCCAGCATACAGCATTATCTTGAATCGGTAGAAAAAGCACGGGGAAAGTCCTTCGACTCGGAAAGCAAGATCAAAGCGATTCTGAAAGAAAACGAAGAGATTGAATCGAAAGTAAAGAAGGAAAAAGCCCGTCTGGAGGAGATTCTCCGCGAACGAAATCGCCACGAAGAGGACTTTAAGCGCCTCAATGCCATCGTTGCGGAGAAAAGAGAAGCCTTTAACAATCAAAACATTGCATTCCACCAGGAAGAAAACCTGCTGAACAGCATCCGCCAGGAATATCAGTTTAAGCGCGAGCAACTGGAAAAAACAAAGCGCAACCTGGACGAAAGTGCCAGGGAACTCAGCGAGCTCAGAGAGAGGAAATCAAATCTTGAAAAAGAACTGGAAGAAACAGGGGAAAAGCTAAAACTACTCTACGAAGAGCGGCAGGTGAAAGAAAAAGCCGTGCGCGATGCGGAAGAGAATTACTACGGCTCGAGAGAAGCCATCAATGCACTGGACGAAGAATACCTGAAACTTAGAAAGGAAAAAGAAGCAGAAGAAAAGACGCTGAATGATCTGAAGGAGCGCATGAACGAGCTGAAACTCGATCTTGCTTCTCTGAAAGAAAGGCTGAGTGTCGAATTTAATGTAGAACTCAACGACCTGCTGAACCGTGAGCTTGCTGAAGACCTCGATTTTGATAGTCTCAATGAGCGGGTCAACAAAGTGAAAAACAAACTGGAAAACTACGGGGACATCAATCCGATGGCTGTGGAAGCGTTTGAAGAAATGAAAGAGCGCTTTGATTTCATTAGCGCGCAACGGCAGGATTTGCTGGACGCCCGAAACAACCTCCTGCAGACGATACGGGAGATTGATGAAAATGCCAAGTCCCGGTTTATGGAGTCCTTTGCCCGCGTGCAGGACAATTTCCAAAAGGTTTTTCGCACACTTTTCACAGAGGATGACGATTGCAGCCTGCAATTGCTCGATCCTCAAAACCCGCTGGAGTCGAAAATTGAAATTATTGCCAAACCCAAGGGGAAACGCCCGTTGAGCATCAATCAGCTTTCGGGAGGTGAGAAGACATTGACGGCCATTGCCCTGCTCTTCTCACTTTATCTTATCAAGCCCGCGCCTTTCTGTGTTTTTGACGAAGTAGATGCACCACTGGATGACGTGAATATTGCGAAGTTTACCAATATCATTCGGGAATTCAGCAAGGAGTCGCAGTTTATCCTGGTGACACACAACAAGCAGACCATGAATGAAGTGGACGTTATTTACGGAGTCACCATGGTGGAAGAAGGTATCTCGCGTGTGGTACCGGTCGATTTTCGAAGCCTGAACTGACCGGGTTTTTTTCAATTTCAGACGGCAGTCGCCCGCACATTTTCTTTCCTCTAAATGCACTTTTTAATATTTCTTATCTTTATAAGTGCATACAATCAGAGCCTCCATGATGCGTCTTCTTTTTTGCATAAACATTTTCATCCTACTCTTTTTGCCATCTGCACGGCTTATGGCTCAAAGTCATGGCGGCAATGACAGGCCCGAACACCTGAACCAGCTTATTATCCGGCTTGAAGACGGCTCGGGAATTGAGGACCTGAGTCCGGCCGATGAGCAGGACCTACTGCCTCCGTTGAAAGTCAACCGTTGCCTCTCGGCAGCGCTGAATATCTGGCTTATCGACCTGCCGGAAGAAGAAAGCCTGCAAAAAGCCCTGATGAAAAGGCTGAGAAATAATCCACATATTCAAACACTGCAATACAACCACAGGATCACATTTCGCAAGAAGCCAAACGACCCGCTTTTTGCAAATCAGTGGGACCGGAGCAACACCGGGCAGCAGGGCGGACGCTTTGATGCCGACATTGACGCAACCGAAGCCTGGGATATAACAACCGGTGGTGTCACGGCCAACGGTGACACCATTGTGATTGCCATTTTGGATGACGGAGTAGATATTTACCATGAAGACCTGCTGCCCAATATGTGGAAAAACCGGGACGAAGTGCCGGGAAACGGAATAGATGACGACCAAAACGGCTATGTGGACGATTTCAACGGATGGGACTATTACTTTGGCAATGACTCCATCTACGAAGGGCAACACGGAACCCCCATTGCAGGAATTATCGGAGCCAAAGGCAACAACGGCATCGGGGTGGCGGGCATCAACTGGGATGTCAAAATTCTGCCAATTGCGGTAGAAGTCAACGAAGCATCGGTCGTGGAAGCCTATTCCTATCTGCTGGAATTCAGAAAGCGATACAACAAGAGCGGAGGCAAAGAAGGAGCTTTCATTGTTGCCAGCAATGCCTCTTTTGGCATCGACTATGGAAGTCCGGACAGTTTTCCTGTTTGGTGTGACATGTATGACAGCCTTGGGAAAGCCGGTATTCTCAGCGTAGCCGCTACGGCCAACAGTTTTGAAGATGTGGATATTGTCGGAGACATGCCGACCACCTGCCCATCGCCCTACCTGATCAGTGTGACAAGTACCGATGAGAACGATCGCCTTTCACCCGATGCAGCCTACGGGCAAATAAACATCGACCTTGGTGCACCGGGCGAAGAAATCGAATCGACCGCCCCCGGCAATCAATACGGAGGAGGATACTCCGGAACTTCTTTTGCTGCTCCGCAGGTCACCGGAGCAATTGCACTTATTTATGCTTCTTCCTGCCAAAAAATAATTGAGGATGCCATGCTTTATCCCGACAGCATGGCCCTGCTGGTCAAGAAATTTATCCTTGACGGTACCGATACGCTTTCTGATCTCAACGGGCGTACCGTCAGCAACGGTCGGCTTAACTTGTACAAGAGCCTGCTGAACGCTGAAAACTACAGCGATTGTCAGTTGGCCTATGTCGATAATCCGAAGGGCATTTCATCGCAGTTCGGAATCATACGCATATTCCCCAACCCTGCCAGCGACTATATCCAGATTCGATACTCCAACCTGAAGACCGGCAACAACCGTTTCCTGCTGACAGATGTCACGGGTCGCTCAATACGGGTTTGGGATGATGGTATAAAAGGGCCGGGCATTCATGAGGAGACACTGTCGGTTAAGAATATTCCTTCGGGCATGTACTTCCTGCGGCTGAGCAACGGAGTTCGTCAAAGCCATCTCCATAAACTCATCATTCGCTAAAACAACAGAATCGGACTCAATATTTTACCTTGCGGGTACTGCAATTGGCAAGGCGCTCGCTGCGCAGGTAGTTTTTATTGCTGATTGCACCCACTGCCGTGATGCTGACCGTACCTGAAGGAACTCCGTCCACACATTGCTCCTCACCTGACTGGAGGGTGCGATAATAATCCCCGTTAATGTAAATTTTCAGCGGCTCATTCAGTGTATTCTCAATACACAGTGTACCCGTATTCAGGGCTTCACAGGGTGTTGCTTTTTCACACGATGCCAGACTTGCCGTCAGAATCAGAAGAAGAAAAACCTTTTTCATTTTTACATTTTATTCACTGTTCGCAAAAACACAGCCAAATTTCCGGTCAGAAGAGGAAAAGAGAACTATCACCATAACTCAGAAAACGGTAATTATTGTTCAGGGCATGATCGTAGACCGCCTGCCACGATGAATCGGGCAAAGCGGCCACCAACAGAAGCAGTGTGCTGCCGGGCTGGTGAAAGTTGCTTATCAGACCATTGATCATTTTGACCCGGTAGGGAGGCGCAATCAAAATTTGTGTCTTGCAGCGAAGAAATTTTTGCTCTTTGCTTTCCAGAAATTCAATCACGGCTTTCAGGGCCTCCCTCCTTCCAATGCCTCCGGCATCCATTTCATAGGGGTCCCACTGTCCGGGGCAGAGCGCTTCCATATGCAACTCTCCCTTCCCCTTAATAATTTTCACACCCATCCAATAAATGCTTTCCAGGCTCCGCATCGAAGTAGTCCCGACAGCAATTACCGGCTTCTCCCCATGATTCAGGAGTTTTTTCAAGACTTCAAGGGAAATTTCCATCCACTCATGATGCATGGTGTGGCCGGCAAGTTCTTCACTCATCACGGGCCTGAAAGTACCCGCGCCCACATGCAGGGTGACACTGGCGAAATCTATCGCCTGCTCTTTCAGCCCCTTCATCACAGCATCGGAAAAGTGCAGACCTGCTGTCGGTGCCGCTACCGAGCCCTCCTCGCGGGCATAGATGGTCTGATAGCGTATTTTATCCGATTCCTCCGCATCGCGGCCCAGGTAAGGCGGAAGCGGAACGATTCCGGCCATCTCCAGCACATCGGCAAAGCTTAGATGCGAAGGCGCCCACTCAAATTCCACCAAAAAGCCTTCGTCCGTCATTTCCTTTCTCCTGATTTGAAGTTCCAGTTCTTCTGAAGCCTCCAGCTGAAAACGCAAAACGGCCCTTCCGCTTTTCCATTTGCGGTTGCCCCCGATGAGGCAAATCCACCAAGCCTTCCCCTGCAGGCCCATGGCCCGCCCCTGGTCAATACCGTTGGCCGGTTCGAGGCAAAACACTTCAATGGCTTTTCCGTTTTCGCTCTGAAAGCGGATTCGCGCAGGCAACACCTTGCTGTTGTTAAAAACCAGCAAAGAATTTTCAGGAAGCAGGGAAGGCAATTCATAAAAAAAGTGATCACTTATCCTGCCCTTCCTGCTCACGAGCAATTTGGACCGATCCCGGTCAGGCAGAGGATATCTGGCAATGCGCTGCACCGGCAATTCATAAGTAAAATCGGAGATCTTTAATTCGCGGGGATTCAATTCAACAAAAATTTAGTCTGCAAAGCTACACTCACAGGTCTTCAGAAAGAAGCCCATTTTAATTTTAAGTGAGAGGTATCGTGGCGAAGAACAAGGTGAAAGCCGGCCTGGTTCTGCAGCAAGCGGTAGAGCGATAAATTAGAATGTGGAAACTCGTCCATGCGGCTGAGGTCCCATCCCAGAAGCTGGCAAAGCAAAGCGCGCATGGCCCGGCCGTGGCTGCAAATCAGTATCTCACTGGCCCGGTCATTGCGCAAACGCTCAATAAAGGGTTTTTGACGCCAGGCAAGATCAAGAATGCTTTCGCCACCCGGTATGCGAACATAAAAGTCACCGCTTTTCCAGGCACTTGTCACATGACGATAGAGTGCTCTCAGGTCTTTATTGGTTTCCTGCCCCTCCTGCTCGCCCCAGTCAATCTCGTCAAGCTCGGGACGGATACTCCAGGGGATACCGCTGTCAATGAAATCCTGAACCGTTTCGATGCTGCGCACAAGACTTGACGTATAAATTCTGTCAAAAGGATAGCGGCCGTATTTCATAAAGAAAGCTTTGGCCTGTTTTCGGCCCGCTTCATTGAGGCTGATATTTACACCCCGGCCCTGAATAATTCCAGCGCGGTTATAATCCGTTTCACCATGCCGAATAATGAATATATGTTTCTCCATATCTCAGGCCACACCCCATTTGCTGAATGTTAGCCATATAAAAATAACCAAAAGGATCAAGGAAATGGTCAGAATGAAATTGACTTTTTGCTCACTCCATAGCGCAATATTGCTTTTACTGAAGATTAAGCTTTCATCCACGCTTTCTCTTGCGCGACTTCGATAGCCCACAAGAAATAAAACAATCGTGCAGATGAGAAAGATGAAGATGGCATAATGCAGGAAATTCATTTGAACCAGTGCTGCAAGCAGCGAAGATTCGGGCAATGTCCATATGCCCTTGCCTGCGAGTACCTCGAGCAGCAGGCGGCCGAGGCCAAGGGCAAAACCTGTCCACAAGGCAGCCATCGCTGCACGGGCATGAATGCGCCTGAAGAAAAGTCCGAAAAGGAACACCGCAGCTATCGGTGGAGAAATATAGGCCTGGACATTTTGAAGATACTGGTAAATGCCGCCTCCTTCCATCAAAATACGCATCATGGGTATCCACATAAGGGCGATCACCACCAATACAGCCGTGGACAGTTGCCCTACAAACACCAGCTCTCTTTCGGAAGAGGCAGGTTTCCATTTTTTATAAAAATCGATCGTAAAGAGAGTCGAGCAGCTGTTGAAGACAGAAGAAAGTGAGCTCATAAGGGCTGCCAGCAAGCCTGCCACGACCAGACCTTTCACACCGGTGGGAAGGGTATAGAGAATCAATGCCGGAAGGGCGCGGTCATATTCCATTGTTCCGTTGACTTCAAGAATGCCGCTACCCTGTAGATGAATGGCGTAGGCTACCGCACCCGGTACAACAAAGAGAAACAAAGGGAGTAATTTGAGATAACCTGCGAAAATCGCTCCCCGCTGTGCATGGGCCAGGTTGCGGGCACTCAGTACGCGCTGAACAATGAACTGGTCCGTACACCAGTACCAAATCCCGAGAATGGGCGCACCGAAAACAATGCCCGTCCATGGAAAATCGGGGTCGCTGGCCGGTCGCCACAAGTTGAAAAACCGGCTGCTGTCAACCAAACGGCTGGCAAAGACCTCCTGCATGCCCGAGACCCCTCCGAGTGCCCGCAAACCATAATAGGTCACGGCAATCGACCCGGCTATGAGCACAAACATCTGCAGCAGATCGGTATAGACCACCGCCCGCAGGCCTCCCAATACGGTGTAAAGGCCTGTAGCCAGCACCACGATCACTGCACCCGTCCAGAAGTCAATGCCAAGGAGCAGCTCAAACACAAGGGCCCCGGCAAAGATGGTCACGGAAATTTTGGTCAGCACATAAGACAAGATCGAAACTGCCGAGAGATAGGTGCGGGCACTGCGCGAATAGCGCTTTTCGAGAAATTCGGGCATGGTGAAGACTCCGCTGCGCAAATAGAAGGGTACAAATATCCATGCAAGCACCAGCAAAATAAGGGAAGCCAACACTTCAAACTGGCCGCTTACAAAGTCGCCCCGTGCACCGGAGCCCGCAAGTCCTACAAGATGCTCGCTGCCAATATTGGAGGCAAAGAGAGAAGCTCCAATGACGAACCAGCCGATATTTCTGCCCCCCAGGAAATAGCCGCCCGGGCTATCCGTCAGTCGTTCCTTATTTCGGAAAATGCTGGCAAATGCTACCAGAAATACCAGCAGAAAATAGGCGATCAGGGTGAGATAATCGGGTAGTTTCAGCAGTGAATCCATGGCTGCAAATTATAAAAAAGATCATTGCGGATCAGTCTTCGCCTATCTGACCGGCATAGCGCATCCACTTGTCGAGGACCGCCTGAAAGTCATCCGGAAGCGCTGAGTCGAAATGCATGCGTTCGCCACTGTCGGGGTGCTCGAAACCAAGTGACTTTGCATGCAAAGCATGGCGCGGCATTACTTTAAAACAATTGTCGACAAATTGTTTGTATTTGGTATAAACCGTGCCTTTCACAATGCGATTGCCATCATACAAATCATCATTAAAGACCGGGTGACCAATGTGTTTCAAGTGTACCCTGATCTGGTGTGTACGCCCCGTTTCCAGCTTGCACTCAATCAGTGTCACATAGCCAAAACGCTGCAGCACCTTGTAGTGCGTGACGGCATGCTTTCCTATCTCCTCCTCCAGGCTTATCGACATTCTTTTGCGATTTCGCGGATCTCGGATAATATTGCCCGTCACCGTACCCTCCGATTCTTCAAAATCGCCCCAAACCAGGGCATAGTATTTTCTGTCGGTGCTGCGCTCAAAAAACTGCCGTGCCAGGTGCATCATGGCATACTCGTCCCGTGCCACCACCATGATGCCGCTTGTATTCTTATCGAGGCGATGCACAAGGCCCGGACGGTCATTCTCTTTGGAAGTATCGGGCAGCGACTGGAAGTGATAAAGAAGGGCATTTACCAACGTACCGCTGTAATTGCCCACCCCGGGATGAACCACCATCCCTGCACGCTTATTAACAACCACCAGATGCGCATCCTCATAAACAATATCCAGCGGAATATTTTCCGGAATTAATTTAAACTCAGGCACGGCTTCCGGCACAACCACCGATATCCTATCGCCAGGTTTTACCTTGTAATTGGGCTTTACGGCTTGGTCATTCACCAGAATATTACCAGCACGGGCTGCATTTTGTATGCGGCTCCTGCTTGCTTTCTCTATCCGGTTTACCAGGAACTTGTCAATGCGCAAAGGCTCCTGTCCTTTATCTGCAACTATGGAGTACTGAATAATAAGGTCTTGATCCTGTACGCCTTTCTCCTCTTGCGCATCATTTGTTGTCCTTTCGGGCTCGTCATGCTTCATGCCTCAAAAATAAGCAAGCTTTTGCTCGTGATTAATTCTTACCATCATAGACACGCATTCTGGTGGTTTGCTCACCTGGTTTATTCCTCAATAAATCGGATAATTTGAAAACTATATGAGTTATGTTCACCATAGAATAAAATGAGCCCGTTTTTAAGAATAAGACTTTCAAGAATAATTTGTTTGTCTCGAAACCAATTAATAACTTAGACTACGATATATAGATATAGGGTTCATTTTACCCTCCTTTCTAAAAAGAAAAAATAAGGGGCACTGTGTACCGTATCTATATAGGGTATATTTTATATGCATCAGTTAATAAATACAATTCTTTTACCTATACTTAAAACAAAAGCCGCACATAGATTATAATTAAACATCAAGTTATGAAAAGAAATTCTGCACTTATTACTACTCTATTCTTAATCGCTTCAATTTTACTTCAAAGTTGCGTGGCCACCATTATATCAACACCGAAACAAAGTGTAAAAATTAATTCAGTACCCTCAAGGGCCAACGTTTCTTTGGACGACCAAAAGATTGGTAAAACCCCAACAAAGGTAAGGATTAAGCGAAAAACAGGAGGTGAGATTAAAATTGAAAAAGAGGGATATAAGACTTATATACAACTTTTATATCCTGCTAAACTTAATCCAGTTTCGTTTATAAGCCTTATCTTCTTTCTATATCCGTATTACGTAGATCTTGCAACGGGGGCAGGCTACAACCTTAATGAAAAAGAATTGAATGTAAAATTGATCAAAATACCGAATAAAATTGATAGTTCAGAAGTAATTTTTTGTAATGAAGTAAATCTTAGATTCAAGGCCGGAGACAAACTTGGCAATTTTTATATTAAAAAGAAAAGGGAAGAGATACTATATTTCGGAGAATCTCTTGATGTGGATGCTGTAAACTTAAAAAAGGATGCTAATAACATTTTAAAGGATTTAGGTTTTGAGGTAGCGGACATGAATGGACAGCTTTTTTCTCCTACAGCTCAAGCCAGATATTTTATAAAGGCAGAAGTACTAAACACCAGATATGATATAAAGGCTACCAGTAGGTATAAAGAATTAGCCAAATTTTTAACCGAGTGCGAAATGAAAATAAAATGGCAATTGGTAAATCGTAACGATGATGTTAAATTTGAAGCAACCACAACAGGGATATCTACGATATATGATAAAGGGGGAACAGCCGCATTCTATGATGCATTTGAAAATTCATTTTATGCGTTTTTATACAATGAGGAAATTTACGAGATTGTTAAACAAGTGGATAACACAATTGATGAATCTTTATCTTTCTCAATAATTAAAATAAAAAGACCTAGCAATCCGTCAGATAACGACAAAGTAATTAATAACGCTATAAATTCTGTTGTTACAATTGACAATAAAGATTC
>WFPF01000134.1 GCA_015487695.1 Chitinophagales bacterium | reverse complement strand
GCATATTGACATCAATGCCGGTGATGATATCCCGCCCGTTTTGCGGTTCTATTTCGTTTTCCGTGCTGATGGGTACCCACGATCCACCGGCCACCTTGCGCATGAGCTGCCTGCCCTCGCGCCCCTCCAAATATTCATTAAAAGCGGCTTCGAGCCCTACCGATGAAGCACCGGCTGTATTGCGTACGTAGCCGATGGTGCGGTTGGCAAGCAATCCGAATGGCAGAACCCGCTTGTTTTTATGAATAACAATAAGCCCACCGCGGTAGCGTCCTCTCCGAAAGAGCGGCCATTTTTTGATCTCCTGCAAATCGGGGTAAGAGACATTTCGCCTGAGAAGCAGATAGCGATTGCCCTTCTTGCGGGCCCTGATGAGCTTGTTTTTGTAATAGAGACGGTCTTTGTCGCCAAACTTGCGCGCCATCAAAAGGGCGAGGCTGTCCACTTTGGAGTAAAACAATTCATCGTCAATGGCGGGTGTGAGCGCATCCATGCGGATGTCGAAAAAAGGCAGTGACGTGGCCAAAAGTCGCCCGTCAGAAGAGAAAATATTGCCCCTGTCGGCAGCCACCGTCCGAAAAGAAGTCGTCAGACTGTCGGCCATGGCCTTCCAGCGGTCGCCTTCGATCACCTGTATCCGGAAGGCCTGGAAAAGTATGGCCGCACCGAAAAGCGACAACACGAAAAACGTGATGTAGATACGCAGCAATATTTCTTTCCTTATTTGCACTTAGTTTTTCCTGATTTTATAAGGTGGTTCGGCCCGGTTTTCGATGCCCAGCTTTTCTACACTCCGGGCCACATGCGTCTGCATGCTTTTATTGTTGAGTTCTTTCTTCAGCGAAATAAATTGCCAGTTGAGCTCTTTGAGCTCTTTCTGTGTTTTTTCGACCTCGAGCATCTCGCGATATGCGGCATTGCGGTTCCAGATGTAGAGAAGCGCCAGAAACATAAGGAGCAGAAGCATGCTGATATTGCGCACGATCCGCTCGTACTGAAAAAGGTCTTTCAGTCGGAATCCGCCCGCTTTTTTCTCTTTGCTACGCATCGTTTTCGATTTTTTCGGCAATTCTCAGTTTGGCACTTCTCGACCTCGGGTTTCTTTCTATTTCTACAGGACCGGGGAGGATGGGTTTTTTATTTAGCTCCCGCAGGGGCCGGATGGGGTTGCCGTAAAAGTCCTTGACCGTTTCGCGGCCAAAGCCTCCTCTTCGGATAAAGTTTTTTACCAGCCGGTCTTCGAGCGAGTGGTAGGAAATGACAAGCAGGCGTCCGCCCGGCTTCAGAACTTCGGCTGTCTGCTCCAAAAATTCTTTCAGGGCCTGAATTTCATCGTTTACGGCAATGCGCAAGGCCTGAAAAACCTGCGCCAGGTATTTGTTTTCGCGGCCCTTTACAAAAGGAGCCACCACTTCGAGCAAGCGGCCGGTGCTGAGAATCGGGTCTATCTGCCGGGCACTGACAATGGCCCGGGCCAGAGTGCGCGCATTGGTGAGTTCCCCGAATTCCTGAAAAATCAGTTGCAGTTCCTCCGCACTCCGGGTGTTCACAATATCGGCAGCCGTAATCAGCCCCTGTTCATTCATTCGCATATCGAGGGGCGCATCATAACGTATGGAAAATCCCCGTCCGGGGGTGTCGATCTGATAAGAAGAGATGCCCAGATCGGCAAGAATACCGTCTACCGGCAGCGCATGGTGCCAGCGCAGAAAACGTTTCAGATGTCGGAAGTTTTGAGTCACCAGTTCAAACCTTTTGTCCGCTATCGCATTTTGCCGGGCATCCGCATCCTGATCAAAGGCAATCAGCCGGCCTGCCGGACCCAGTTGTTCCAGCATCAGGCGTGCATGCCCGCCACCTCCGAAGGTGGCATCCACATAAATGCCGTCAGGACGGATCCGGAGCCCTTCCAGCACTTCGACCGGCATTACCGGCTCATGATAGCTGCTCATGACTCCGGAATTTGAGACGGATCTTCTCCCATCACTTCTTCGGCCAGGTCGGCAAAGTCATCCGAGTCGATCTGCATCAGGCTGTCGTAGTGATCCTTGTTCCATATCTCAATGAGATTGTTGTTCGCTGCCAGCAGCAATTCTTTTTCGACATCGGCATAGCTGAGCAGATGATTGGGAATATTCAGGCGGTCGCTGCTGTCGAGCACAAGCTCGGTAGCTC
>WFPF01000133.1 GCA_015487695.1 Chitinophagales bacterium | reverse complement strand
GGCACAGGCCGGTCGTTTTTCCGCCCCGCTGAAATCAATGAATATCGAACAGTGATTAACGAACGCTGATTTTAGAAGCGGAATTTAGAATGAAGAACTTTGAAAATGAAGTGAAAGATGGAATTCGACCGATCCCAAATAAATCTGAAATCGTAAATCGTTGTTCCTTGTTCGATGTTCTTCCCGTTCTTTGCTCTGAAATCAAGAAAAACTGCTCCGCGGGAGGCTTAGGGCCGAGGTCGCAGGAGGCCTTTTTACGGACATACGATAGCGACTTATCTAAAGTTCTTACCTTTTCCACTCATCCCCTCATCCCCTCATCCCCTTCCATGTACTCTCTCTTCTCTGTATCCGTCTCGCTCTCAGGGCGCTTCATCGAATGAAAACGGACATTTATACATCTCTTTTCATATTATTGTATATTTAATGGAATTTTTTTTAACCCTAAAATCAATAAAAAATGCGCAAATTGACCAAAACCCTGTCGGCCGTTCTTTTTATTCTGGCCCTTTCGTTGATGATTTTCCAAAGCTCCTGCAACAATGAAGGCGGAGAGAAGAAAGAAAACACGACAGAAGAAAATGTAAGCCAACCCGCAGATGAAAATGGCGGAGACCACATGATGGACGAAGGCATGGAAATGGAAAATGGCGAGGGCCATATGGAAGAAGGACAGATGGAAGAACATCCTGCCGGTGAAGAACATCCCGCAGGCGATGATCACGAACATCCGGAAGGAGAATAAGTCTTCCGCTGCTGATTTTATTTCAAATTAAGCAGTTCATACAATTATAATCCTGAGATCGGGGACGGCTTGCGTCATTCCCGGCCTCAGGATTTTTTTATGGTTCGCTGAAAGGAAAAGCGGGGTTTAACGGATACCGATTCACCGTTGATCTCCAGCACGGGATAGGCAAAAAAGTGGATCGGGCCGGAGGCGGGAAGCGGATCGGGGCGGATGTCGCGTCCACGGCTCAGCTCGATGCGGTTGGCCGGGTGATGCCCAAAGTAGTACGTGGCCAGCGGGGTGTATTTATTGCCTTCACTGATATCGATGGGCCACCACTTGCCTTCGGCATAGAACTCGGCCCAGCAATGATAGCCGTCCACCCCTCCTTCGTTGCGGGCCGAAGGAATGGCCGCACCGATGGCAAAACGGGCCGGAATGCCGGCCGAACGGGCCAGAGAGAGAAAGAAGGAGTGAAACTCCGTGCAATTGCCGATGCCGGCATCGCAGGCGTAATTGGCATCGCCCGTGCCGTATTTCCAGGCTTTCTTGTATTCCATGTTGTCGATGATATAATCGTAGAGGGCCCGTGCCCGTGTCAACTCGCTGTGGGCCTGCCGTTCGGCTATGGCATCTTCGGCTATTTCGGCAAATCGTCCGCCCACGGGAATCAACTCTGCCTCGTGGAGATAATCAGCCGGGTCGGAAGCGGGATCTTCATAGGCCGCTTTTTCCAGGCGTTTTACGTGATAGGCAATGTGGATTTTCTTGCCGCTGTCTTCGGGGCCCAGCAGTGAATAGAGGATCAGGTTGCCGTATTTCCCGTCTTTTACTTTCTTCCACTTGCCCGGCAACTCCATTTCACGTATTTCCAGCTCCTGAAATGGATCGGACTGTGCCAACGGAAGCCAGACTTCAGCCCGGCCCTCAATCTCCGGCAGGGTCACGTCATAAAAAAAGTCAAACTCATCCTCCCCTTCGATGACCCCCAGCAGGGTGCCCGAAGCATCCTCCACCGGCACCTGATACCAGGTCTTGTCGGGGCGTTGTTTCCAAGTATAAAAAGGCTTGCCATTGAGCTTGTGTACACTCGTGCGCGTCACTTTCATCTCTCCGGGCCTGCCTTCGAGGAAAAAGTCCACATCATAGACATCCCCGCTGATCTCGGCCAGATCGACACAGGCAAAGTGGCTTCCCGGACCGAGGTTCGAAATATATTCCGTATGCACCCTGACGAGCTTCAACTTCAGCTCCCGGTCGCCATCCATGACATGGAAAAAACCCTTGCCCTCGGCTGTCTTTTCGTCAATGTGTTTGCGTATGCCCGCTTCTATTTCTTCGGCACTGGCACGCTGCGCTGTGGCCGTTGACTCATTGGTATCGGCAGGCTTCTCTTTCTTCGCAGAATTTGCGTTGCAGGCCTGCAAAAGGACGGCAATGATCAACGCAGGGAAGAAAAGCCCCGCTTTAAATAGCAATTTATTCATCTCAATTTTTTAATTCTAGATACAAAGGTATAAATCCCCGAGGATGTCTGTGCTATTCATCCCGGTACTCATTGCATTCGACCCTGACGCTTCGCTCAGGGCGTGATGTGCCTGAATCTTTGAATGGCATCTGGACTCAGGCTAAGAAATCACTTCTTCATTTCTCTTACTTTCTCCTTATATCTTCAAAAGTGATCCTAATGTTTTATGGAGTGATAATTCTCCGATATTCCGGCAGATATAATCATTACGGGCAAAACATTCAGCCTTTTCCCCGGCTCCATCTTCACATTTGTCAGCCTCCGGCATGAACAAGCTGCATGATCATCCCTGTGAGCCAGGCACCATAGGTGCCGAGGGCATAGCCCAGCACGGCCAGCAATACGCCCACCGGAGCCAGCGAGGGGTGAAAAGCAGCCGCCACCACAGGGGCCGAAGCCGCCCCTCCGATATTGGCTTTGCTGCCCACAGCCAGAAAGAAATAAGGGGCTTTGATAAGCCTTGCCACCCCGACCAGCAAAGCCACATGAAAAGCCATCCAGAGAAGTCCCATAAGAAAGAGCCCCGGATTGCTGAAGATCTCCAGCACGTTCATTTTCATGCCGATGCTTGCCACGAGTATGTAGATAAAGACACTCCCGATTTTCGAAGCTCCGGCCCCCTCGTAGTTGCGCACCCGCGTGAAGGAAAGCAAGAGCCCGAAGCTGGTAGCCAGCACAATGAGCCAGAAAAAGGAAGAGGTCAGGCTGAAGCGGCTCAGCCCCGGATAATGGGCCGTTATCCACGGCACCAGCAGGTCGGCCAGAAGGTGCGAGAGGCCCGTCAGGCCGAAGGCTATGCCCAGGATGACAATAAGATCATTGAAGCTCGGTATGCGCGCAGTTTTGAGGCTGAAGGCCTGCATGCTCTCCTTGAGGCGTTCTACGGCCGAGGCATCAGCCCGGAAAAAACGGTCGATTTTTTTGCTCTTCCCCACCCCGAGAAGGAGAAAGGCCATCCATATCTCGGCCACAATGACATCTACCGTGATCATGATGGAATAGAGGCGGTTGGAGGGTTCGAATATTTCGTACATGGCGGCCTGATTGGCACCCCCGCCAATCCAGCTGCCGGCCACCGTGGTCATGCCCCGCCAGACGGCTTCGGGACCTGCACCTGCTACCGTATCGGGACTGACAATGCTCATGAGCCAAAGTGCCAGCGGCCCTCCGATGATGACACCTGCCGTACCCGTAAAAAACATAATCAGTGCCTTGGGACCAAGGCGGAAAACCTCCTTCAGGTCGATCGAAAGCGTGAGTAGAATAAGCGAAGCCGGCAGCATGTAGCGCGAAGCCACAAAATAAACCATCGACTTGTGAATAAAAGGTTTCAGCTCGGCCAGCGGTACATTATCTGCCGCTACAAATTCTTTGAGTGCATGCACCGAGTGGATATCCTGCACGGCATAGCCCAGTCCGGCCAGGTGAGCGAGGGCATTCTGCAGTTCGATCCAACCCGGAGAGATAATTCCCAGGGTATTGAAAAGCGAAGGCAGGAAATAGCAGAGCAGCAAAGCCGGCACCACGGCAAAGAACTTGCGCATCTGCGGAATGGTGGTGGCTTTGAAAATGAGCATGAGCAGGGCCATCAACAAACCGAATACCACGGCATCGTTGCTAATGAGGGGAACATTTGATACGACTGAATCCATATGATCGCAGGCTTTATTTTTATAAAAAACTGCCCCGCTTTGACTTTCTTTGCCACAGGCAGTCCGGACGGGAGTGCTCAAAAATAAAAAAAGGACGCTATGCGGAGCCCTCAATTGCAGGAAGATGACATTTTATATGAAGACAACCACCTTTTGGTAGTCAACAAAAAGGCGGGATGGCCCGTACAGGGAGATGCTTCGGGCGATGAGAGCGTGGTGGAAATGAGCAAGGCTTTCCTGAAAGAGAAATACGGAAAACCGGGCAATGTCTTTGCCGGACTGGTGCATCGCATCGACCGCCCCGTTTCGGGTCTGGTGCTGATTGCCAAAACCAGCAAGGCCCTCAGCCGCATGACAAAGAGTTTCCAGTCGCGCGAAGTCGAAAAATATTATCTGGCTGTCACCCTGGGCAAAACACCCGTGGAGCGCGGTTTTCTGGAAGATGAGCTGCTCAAAGACCGCAGCAGGAACCAGGTCAGGGTGCTTTCCGCTCCTCGGCCGGGCAGCAAATCGGCCCGCCTCGACTACGAATTGCTTGCGGAGTCGGGCGGTCATTATCTGATGGGCATCCGTCCGCTTACCGGCCGTTCGCATCAGATACGCGTGCAGTTGGCCCATGCCGGAGCCGTGATTGCCGGAGATCTGAAATACGGAGCCCCCGCTCCCCTGCCCGACAAGAGCATTGCCCTGCATGCCCGCTCGCTGGCTTTCATACATCCCGTAAAAAAGGAGCCGCTGAAAATAACGGCTCCGCTTCCCCCAATTTCAATATGGTCGAAATTCGAAAATCAGATCAGTTGATGTAGAGCGATGCTTTGGCGGCATCCATCACCTCTTTGACACTCGGCAGATAGGCCTCTACCAATGTAGGGGCATAGTGCATCGAAGTGTCGGCAGAAGTCACCCTGCGTACGGGCGCATCGAGATAGTCGAAGGCATGGCGCTGAACGGTGTAGGCCAGCTCGCTTGAGATCGAAGCCAGCGGCCACGCTTCTTCCACCACCACCATGCGGTTGGTCTTTTTGACCGAACGAAGCAGGGTCTCCAGATCATAAGGCCGGATGGTGCGCAGGTCGATTACTTCGGCATCAATGCCTTCTTTGGCCAGCTCTTCGGCTGCCTGCAGGGTCACTTTCATCATTTTATTCCACGAGACGAGTGTCACATCCTTTCCTTCTCTGCGTATGTCGGCTTTGCCGATGGGAATGAGGTATTCTCCTTCGGGAACGGGTCCTTTTTCATTGTAAAGTACTTCCGACTCCATAAAGACCACCGGGTCTTCATCGCGAATGGCCGATTTGAGCAAGCCTTTGGCATCATAGGGATTGGAGATTGAGATAACCTTCAGGCCGGGTACGCTGGCATAAAAAGGTTCGAAAGCCTGTGAGTGGGTGGCACCCAGTTGACCGGCTGAGCCGTTGGGGCCTCTGAAAACGATGGGCATCTTAATCTGCCCGCCCGACATGGCCAGCATCTTGGCCGCATGGTTGATAATCTGATCCATGGCCAGGATGGCAAAGTTCCAGGTCATAAATTCAACGATGGGGCGCAAACCGTTCATGGCGGCTCCGTTGGCAATGCCCGCAAAGCCCAATTCCGAAATCGGGGTGTCAATCACGCGCTTCTCGCCAAACTCATCGAGCATGCCCTGCGAGACCTTGTAAGCCCCGTTGTATTGGGCTACTTCCTCTCCGAGAAGAAAGACATTCTCGTCTCTTCTCATTTCTTCCGACATCGCTTCGCGGATGGCCTCTCTCAGTTGAATTTCTCTCATCATTCAAATTTTGGGCAAAGATAAAACACACGGGGTAAAGGATGTGCCAAACGGAGTATAAAATGAAGGCGGAAGGCGGCTGCACGTTCCTTACTGATAGCGCACGTTCATGGGCCGGATTTCAATTTCGGAAGGATTGTAATTGTCGGGCGTTTCGAGCAGGTGAACAATCGTCTCTGCCAGGTCTTCGGGATGCAGCATGCTGGGGTTGGCCCGCGTGGCTTCGGTACGGTCAAAGAAATGGGTATTGACCGATCCGGGCATCACGCAGCTCACTTTCACATTGAACTCCTTCACTTCCTTATAAAGGGCGGCCGAAATGCCCCTGACCGCAAATTTGCTGCCGCAGTAGGCCGTGGCCATGGCAATGCCTTCCTTGCCCGCAATGGAGGAGATATTGATGATGTGCCCCCTGCGCTGCTGCTTCATCTCCGGCAAAACCATTTTGCTCGCATAGAAGAGCCCGAAAACATTTACCGCATACATATCCTGCCATTCCTCAGCCGTGTAATCTTCGAGGTATTTGAAAAAGCCGTATCCGGCATTGTTGATCAGGGCCTCCACCGGGGCCGCAAAATCCTTTTGCCCGGCTTCCCATGCTTTCTCGATATCTCCGCTTTTTGAGAGGTCCACCTGGTAGTGGCGAAATTCCGGATGATCAATCTCCGGGTCGTGGCGGCTCCATCCGGCCACCCTCGCCCCTCTTTCCAGCAATTTCTTCACCAGTTCGAAGCCGATGCCGCGGCTGTCGCCCGTCACAATGATCCATTTATTCTTCACTTCCATTATTCGCTCCTTTGAGTATGTTTTTAAATGCTTCCGGCAACTTGCGCACCTTTTTCTTCTCGTAGTCGAAGGCAAGCAACCCGGTCTTCACGTGGGCGAGGTCTTTGCCGGTTGTCATGTTGTGCATGCGGTAGAAAATATCAAATCCGGCATTTCCCGCCTCTCCCGCCATGATCTCAATGCGGATGTCATTTCCAAGGAAGCCCTCCGAAAGATAGGTGATGAGCGCATCGATCATAATGATGCCGCAGCCTCCGATATCAAACTCCGTGAATCCGTAGTGATTCAGAAAGCGGATGCGTGCTTCGTGGGCGAAAGAAAGAATGGCATCGTTGCTCAGATGTCCGCCATAATTGATATCGCCAATGCGAACGGACATGGTGGTGCTGAAGAGCACCTTTTCGGGTAAATGGACATGCACTTTGCTCATGCCCCAAAATTAATGGATTGATCTCAGGAGTTTAATCGGATGGAAGATTAAAAGTTGTGAAAAGTCACTACCCGGAGGCTGTCAATCAATAACAGACTGCATTATCGTAAGCGGCCCTTCCTCGACCCCGGTCCTAAAGGGGAGCCCGCCCACGGAGCAGTTTTTTCTTGATTTAAGAACGAGGAAATGGAAGAACACCGAACAAGGAATATCGATTAACGATTTCAGATTTATATGAGATCAATCGAACGCCATCCTTTTCTCGATTATCAAAGTTCTTCACTCTGAAATTCCCTTCTAAAATCAGCGTTCGTTAATCGGTGTTCGATATTCATATTTAGCTAAAAAAGCCCTCCCGCTGCCCCGGCCCTGAAGGGTACCCCGCTGACAGAGCAAAGAATCGCAGTAGTTCAAGCACCCTTTCGCAGATCCGGACGCATCGCGCCCTGACCGGGCAGTGCGATCGCCAGGGTTTCGACATGAAAGCTTTTGATTTTAAAATGGGTCATCCGTAGTGCAAAGTATCGCTGTTGCCCTTCGGGGCCGGGGAAGCTGTGAGAGGGGAAATGCCCCTCCTTTCCCAAATAAAAAGAAGCGGATTTGCAACGAAAGGCAGCGGGAAGCTATCTTCGCCCTGTGGAATGGATCATCGTCATCGTATATGTATTGATTCTGGCTTTCATTACCTATCGATATCTGGCAAAACGTTTTCCCTTTTTCTCCCGCCACTTTATTACAGCACTCTTCCTCCTGAAAGCACTGGCCGCAATATATTATGGCCTCTGGCACAAACGGGAATGCGGGCAATGCGATACTTTCCTCATGTTCAAAGCCGGCAACTACATTTATGATCAACTGAAAGAAGACCCCGGGAAATATTTTCTTCTGACCTTCGGACCCAACGGGGGCCATCCGCACTACCTTGATGAGAGCGACCTTTCGGCAGTCGAATACTGGGGCAATACGGCCTCATATACCGTGGTGCGCTTCAATGCACTCATCCGCCCCTTCAGTTTCGGCTACTATGCGGTGCATTCTCTTTTTATGGCCTTTTTCTCTTTTCTGGCACTGCTCTATCTCTTCAGGTATCTCTGCAGTATTTACCCCGAAAAGAAAAAACTCTTTGTTCTCATTCTCTTTCTGGTGCCATCCGTTGTTTTCTACGGATCGGGGGTACACAAAGAAGCCATCGCACTCATAGCCCTCTCGCTGATCGTCCCCTCCTTCGGACACTTTCTGAACGGGCGCAGGCGGGCACTTTTTCTTTTTCTTCCCTCCTTGTTTTTGCTTTATCTGGTCAAGGAGTTTTATTTTGCCAGCCTCTTGCCGGCCCTGCTTGCTTGGGGCATCAGCCAGCGTTCCCGGCTGCATCCCGGCATCATATTCACAGTGACGGTTCTGCTCTTCTGGGCCGCTGTTTTTCTTTTCAGCAAGATGCTCCCGGTGAGCGATCTGGCGCGTCAGATGGCCGAAAAGCAGGAGCTTTTCCGTGCCACAAAAGGAGCAAGCCATTTTGTTATTCCCCCTCTTGACGGATCTCTTGCTTCCATACTGAAAGCGCTCCCCGGGGCCCTCTTCAACGTTTTCGTGCGTCCCCTCAACGGGGGCATCCACAGCCCCTTCCTTTTTTTCTATGCACTCGAGAATATGGCGATCCTGCTCCTTACCCTGTGGACCATTGTCAGTGCAGAGAAAATGAATTTCCGCCATCCCCTCTTCTGGTTCTTTTTTCTTTTCTCGCTGGCATCCCTGCTCATTATCGGATTGATTGTCCCCAATATCGGAGCCATCTCACGCTACCGGGTGCCGGGGCTCCTTTTCTATCTCCTCGCCCTGGCCGTAGTCCTTCGCGCTCCGGCAAGAGGTAGTGAAAAGGATACTTATTAAGATATTTTATATATTTCTTTATTCACGCCAAAGGAGTTACAAAATTCATTTTTGACAATTAATTTTTCCTTTTTCAACAATTAAACTTCTTTTTCAGGACTTCTTTTCTGCTTTTTTAATGATTTTTGCCATCATTCATCATTTCGCAAAAAAAGAAGAATCATGAGCACCCTTCGTTTCAAAGCCATTGAGAAGGTCGAATCGCGGCCGGTCATTGATGTAAAATTGCCCTCCGGACGCATCTCCGACTACTACGGCACCCACGTTTTTGATGTAGCCACCATGCGGGAATTTCTTTCGAGCGAGGCCTTTCGCAAAGTGATGGCCGCCATCCATACGGGCGAAAAAATTGATCGCCAGGTAGCCGACCAGATCGCCTCTTCCATGAAAGCCTGGGCCATCGACAAGGGCGCCACGCATTTCACGCACTGGTTTCAGCCGCTGACCGGCAGCACGGCCGAAAAACACGATTCTTTTTTCGTACCGACCGAAGACGGCCGGGGCATCGAAAAATTTAACGGGGAAGCGCTTGTGCAACAGGAACCCGATGCCTCGAGTTTTCCGAGCGGTGGACTGCGAGCCACCTTCGAAGCCCGGGGCTACACGGCCTGGGACCCTTCCTCCCCGGCTTTCATAATGGAAATCGGCAATGGAAGGACCCTTTGTATCCCCACGATTTTTGTCTCATACAACGGAGAGGCGCTCGACTACAAAGCGCCCCTCCTCAAATCGATGCAGGTGCTCGAAGAAGCGGCCGTGACGGTCTGCCGCTATTTCGACCGCAATGTCGAGCATGTCTCGCCCACACTGGGCTGGGAACAGGAATATTTTCTGGTGGATGAAGCCCTCTTTCATGCCCGCCCCGATCTGGTACTGACGGGCCGAACCGTGCTGGGCCATGCTCCGGCCAAAGGGCAGCAACTCGAAGACCACTATTTCGGATCGATTCACGAACGGGTCTACCGCTTCATGATGGAGCTGGAATGTGAAGCCTACAAACTCGGCATTCCGCTTCGAACCCGCCACAACGAGGTGGCTCCCGGACAGTATGAATGTGCCCCGACCTTCGAAGAAGTGAACCTGGCCGTGGACCACAACCAGCTACTGATGGACCTCATGGACCGCATTGCCCGCAGGCACAATATGCGCGTGCTACTGCATGAGAAGCCCTTTGCGCGCATCAACGGATCGGGGAAACACAACAATTGGTCGCTTCAGACCGACCGCGGTAAAAATCTCCTCTCGCCCGGAAAAACTCCGAAAACGAACCTGCAGTTTCTGACCTTCTTTGTGACTACCATCCGGGCCGTAGCCGAGCATGGCGACCTGCTGCGGGCCAGCATTGCCTCAGCCGGAAACGATCACCGCCTCGGAGCCAATGAGGCTCCTCCGGCCATCATTTCGGTCTTCATCGGTTCGCACCTGCAGGGCGTCCTTGATGAAGTGGAAAAAAGGGTCTCGAAGGGCAGTTTTGACGAAATGGACAAAGGGGAGCTGAAGATGGATATTCACAACCGCATCCCCGACCTCCTGCTCGACAATACCGACCGCAACCGTACTTCTCCCTTTGCATTTACCGGCAATAAGTTTGAAATCCGGGCGGTGGGCTCGGCCAGCAACTGTGCATCGCCCATGATTGTTATGAATACCATTGTCGCACGGCAACTCAGAGACTTCCATGAACGGGTCGAAGCCCTCATCGAAGGCGGTGACAAAAAGGACATGGCCATTCTGAAGGTGCTCGAACAATATATCCGCGAATCGCGCAAGGTGCTCTTCGAAGGCGACAACTACAGTGCAGAATGGGCCGAAGAAGCCGCCCGCAGGGGCCTATCGAACATCAAGTCGACACCAGGGGCCCTCGATGCCTACGTTCGCAAGGAGAGCATTGCCCTTTTCGAAGAAATGGGGGTCTACAGCGCCAAGGAAATGCATGCCCGGCATGAGATACAGCTTGAGAATTATGCCAAGCGCATACAGATCGAAGCCCGTGTCATTGGCGATCTGGCGCTCAATCATATACTGCCGGCCGCCATCAGCTACCAAAACCGCCTGGCCAGCAATGTAAAAAGCCTGAGAGACAGTGGTCTGGAAGAAAAACTCTGGCAGGCGCAGGCAGAGCTCTTGCTCGATATCTCCACACGCATACAGGAGATAAAAAAGCTGATTGACGAGATGGTGGAAGAGCGCAAGAAAGCCAATAAAATGAAAGATGCAAGGGAAAAGGCCATCGCCTACTGCGAAGCGATTAAGCCCTATTTCGATCGCATACGATATCATGTCGACAAGCTCGAACAGGTGGTGGACGATGAACTATGGCCTTTGCCGAAATACCGCGAGCTCCTCTTTATGAAGTAGAGAAATACGCGCTTGGCTGCCGTATCATTATTTGACTATCTTCATGGCTTCAGTATTTAAATTATCATTTGCATTTATATTTAAAACGCCATGAAAATTCACCATGAACAGCGGGTCGGCATCCTGGTTGACGTGCAGAATCTCTATTATTCCGCCAAGAACCTATACGGAACGAGGGTCAATTTTGACCAGCTTCTGAGTCTTTCGCTCAACGAGCGCAAACTGATCCGGGCCATTGCCTATGTGATCAGTGCCGACAACCACGAAGAGGTAAAGTTTTTCGACTTCCTCAAGAATGTGGGATTTGAAGTCAGGCAGAAAGAGTTGCAGAGCTACTGGGGCGGCAAGTCAAAGGGCGACTGGGATGTGGGCATCACGGTAGATGCCGTCAAGCTGGCGGAGAAGCTGGATGTCATTGCCCTCGTAACGGGAGACGGGGATTTCACTCCCCTGGTCGAGTATCTCCAGTTCAGGGGAGTCATGGTAGAGGTGATTTCATTTAGCAAAACCACAAGTACACGGCTCATCGAACAGGCCGATATTTTTGTCGATCTCGATCAGTACGCGGGAAGCATATTGCTCGAAGCACGAAAAGAAGAAGAACGAAAGGATTAATCATCGAGTGAGCGCCCGGCCAGAAGATAAAGCACGGCCATGCGCACAGCCACTCCGTTTTCTACCTGCTGCAGGATGATCGACTGCCTGGAGTCGGCCACATCGCTGGTGATCTCCACGCCCCGGTTGATGGGCCCCGGGTGCATAAGCACAATATCCTTATTGATGGAATCAAGAAGCTGGCGGTTGAGCCCGAAATAGAGGGCATATTCGCGCAGCGATGCAAAATAGCGGGTATCCTGCCTTTCGAGCTGAATGCGCAGGACATTGGCCACATCGCACCATTCGAGGGTTTGGCGCAGATTGTAACTTACCTTCACTCCCAGCTCGGCCATATGATGCGGAATGAGCGTGGGTGGTCCGCAGACCATCACCTCGGCACCGAGTTTCTGCAATGCGAAGATATTGCTCAGCGCCACCCGTGAGTGCATGATATCCCCTATGATGGCCACTTTTCGTTTCGAAAAATCGGGACCCAGCTTTTCGCGCATCGAATAGGCATCGAGCAGGGCCTGTGTCGGGTGTTCGTGGGTGCCGTCACCGGCATTGATGATAATCGAATCGATGTGGCGCGATAGAAAAACCGGTGCACCGGGCACGGGATGACGCATGACCACCATGTCCACCTTCATTGCCAGAATATTGTTGACCGTATCAATCAGGGTCTCGCCCTTCTTGACCGAAGAAGAAGATGCCGAGAAGTTGACCACATCGGCCGAAAGGCGTTTCTCGGCCAGTTCGAAAGAAATGCGCGTGCGGGTAGAATTTTCAAAGAAGAGGTTGGCGATGGTCAGGTCGCGGAGAGAAGGCACCTTCTTGATGGGCCGGCTGAGTACTTCTTTGAAGGTGTCGGCTGTGCGGAAAATTTTCCTGATATCCTCTGCGCTGAGGTCTTTGATGCCGAGTAGGTGCCTGCTGCTGAGTGCGCTCATGCCTTTTTTTCGTTTTGAGAATAGATCCACACCTGTCCACAGCCGTTTTCATCCCATTCCACTTTCACCCTTTCCGAAAGGATGACATCCACTTTGCGCCCCGTGTAATCGGGTTGTATGGGCAGGTGCCGGCTGAATCGCCTGTCGATCAGGATCAGTAATTCGATGCGTTCGGGGCGCCCGTAATCCAGCAGGGCATCCATGGCCGCACGGATGGTGCGTCCGGTATAGAGTACATCGTCCACCAGCACCACCTTTTTCCCTTCCACACTGAAATCGATGTCGGTACGGGCGGGTTCGGGCGGACTGCCTTTTTCTCTGAAATCATCCCGGTAGAAAGTGGTGTCGAGTTTGCCGTAGCGGGCCCGGTGTCCGGGGCGTATCTTTTGCAGCTCATTCATCAGCTGATTGGAGAAGAAAACACCGCGGCTTTGTACTCCGATAATACAGGTCTCCGAAAAATCATCGTGATTTTCGATCAATTGATGGCAGAGCCTTCTGAGCGTAAGCTCCAGTTGGGCAGAATCGAGTAGGATGCGCGAGCCGGTGGACATCGGGTGTAAAGATAAGGGATATTCAATCTCATTTTTAAAATGATTTCTTTCTGCGTTTTTAAGGTACTTAAGAATTATCTAGCTATTAAATTTGATCTATGTATACTATAAAAAAGAAAAAGTATGATTGTACAACAGTATTCCGTTAATCAGCACCCTATAC
>WFPF01000132.1 GCA_015487695.1 Chitinophagales bacterium | reverse complement strand
CCCGCGGGAAGGGGTGGAGCGACGAAGTGGCACGAACCGCCGAGTATTTTCGGAAGCGTGCGGAGCAGATGAGGTATCCCGCGTATCGGGCAGCCGGGTATCCCATGGGCAGTGGGACGGTGGAAAGCGGATGTAAAGGGATTGGGCGGCGATGTCGGGGGCGGGGGCAACGCTGGAAAAGGAAAGACTTACGGAGCATGCTGGCCCTCCGGAGTGCAGGCATGGGCGGGAAAAAGGCCTGGGATGAAGCGTGGACCCTTATTTGCCAGGTCCTCTAACCGTTCCCACCAACTTGGGACACACCCATTCAACGGGCTCCTGGGCGATGTATTCGGCCGGCAGCTCGTAATCGAAATCCGCGGTGCGCAGCTTCTCCGCCATGATTTGGGGTCTTCGGGGTGTAGTCATACTTAGGGCCGAACATTTCGGCTGGGAAATACCGGAGTGGCTCATTAGCGATATATCTTGTCTAAACTCTTTAAAAAGAATTGCATCTAACAACCCAGGATCATTTATCGATATTGTGTTTTATTTCGTGTATCATCGTCTCAAGCTCATCAAGAGAAATGCCAAGACGTCGAGCTATACGTTTAATCTCCTCCCAATTTATCTGTCCACCTTCGTTTAAAGGAATGGCCTTAAGCCATAACATTTGTGTGTACTCCCGAAGTAATTCTTTTAGCGCGCCTCCTCGAATGAAAGCCACCTTTTCCTCTCCAGGCGGGAAATCAGGGGGGTAAAAGCCCCCCAAAAAGAAATATTCATCATCGAACGTCATGACGTGAAGCAAAGGGATGGCTTTTGGAGGTGCCTCATAATAACGCACATAATAGTCCTTTCCTTCGAATCTTATCAGATTTCGCAATACAGATTTGAATCTTTCTTTGTTGTAGATTATCTCTACTCTCTTAAAGCCAATCTCTCCTTTCATTACTCGAGAGTCCCGAATAATTCTATATTCATTTTGAGGAGAAACCACTTTTCGTGGTTTCTCCTCGGATAAATTGGTATCAAAGATAAACTTTTGAGCGCTTTTAGCTCGTAATACCAATTCCTTTGGAAAAGCATGTTGCATATCTAATAATTGAACATCATCCCTTTCTTCATCCTCCAATCGCTTCATCCCTTTCCATAACAATATACTGCCTCCTATTACTAACACACTACGCCCAATCATATCTTTTACTTCAACCTGATATCCCTGAATAGAAAACCTGCCCGCCGCTCCCAATACAATCAAGGAAGTCCCTATAATTATTACCAACGCGGAAGTTCTTTCTAGGATTTTAGTCAAGTTCATTTTTGCCTCCATGTAGAAGACGTCATAGGCGATAAGGAGTTCAATAATTAGGATAGATAGAGAAAGCCTCCTACGTCGGCTATGTTTTTGCAGCGGGGTCAACCCCTATACACCGGGCGTGAAAAATCTTGTCTATCTGGAAATTCCGGCTACTTTTCGGATGGCCTCTGGCTTTCTACTTCAAGAATGGCCTTTATTTTCTGATGTAGTACAGGTATCTTGTTCACCACCACATCCCATACGATTTCATAATCCACACCAAAATAATGATGAATCAGCCGATCACGCATACCGGCCATTGCGCGCCATTCGACAAAGCTGTATTTTTCTCGCATTTCAGCCGGTATTTGCTTGGCGGCCTCTCCGATAATTTCCAAGCTTCGTACAAAAGCCCTTTGCAAAGTGGGGTTCTCCAAAAACGCTTCATATGTCAAATTCCGGGCATGATGCATCAAATATTCCGTTTCATCAAGAATATGCCGTAAATACTCAATCGCTGAGCGGGACATATTCAACCTCACACAGAATGTAAGGTCTTATGTAAGGGCTTAGAGCTTCAGGGGTCACCAATTCTACCCGACATCCCAGCAATTCTTCCAGGAGAAGGGCTGTCTGCATAAAGTTGTCAAAGGTTTTTCGGCCCGGCTCAAACTCAACAAGCATGTCAACATCACTTGTCTCGGTTTGTTCTCCCCGGACAAAGGAACCAAACAGCCCCAGCCTTCATGACGCCGGATAAGGGATACCACTTCGTTTTTGTCTTGTACAGCTGACTCCACTGAAAAAAGTGCCAAAAGCGGGACGCTGAAGGTCGTTTTGGGTTTTATTTTCCAAAACCCTGACGAGGTGGGCCGATGTTCCGGAAGAACACCCGTCACCTGCAGCAGCCCCTGTTCAGCGACATCGACCAGCTGCCGGAGCCGGTACGGAAGCGGCTGGAGAATTCCTGGGCCGCGACCTTCTACCGGGAGTTCTTCTGCCGGTTG
>WFPF01000131.1 GCA_015487695.1 Chitinophagales bacterium | reverse complement strand
TCATAAAGCGGAATGCTTAATTTTGCAGGCATGTCGAAAAAACTGATTTCATTTCTGTTTCTGCTGTCCATCGCTGCGGCCTGCCGGCAATCCACGGAAGATCCGGTGGCCGGGGCGGAGCATGAAATCAAGGAAGAAATTCATGGATTGACGGCACTGAATGAGGAAATAAAAAACAATCCGGGCGATGCGGAACTCTATTACAGCCGGGCCGACCTCTATCTGCTGAACGGGAAGACCCTCGAAGGGCTTGCCGACCTCGAAAATGCCATCGCCCTGGATTCTTCGCAGGCCTACTTTTATCTGCGCCTGGCCGATGAACTCATTCAGACAGAGAACAAGGAATTGCAGCTGCCTGACAGCAAAAGGGCCATTGAAACCCTGCTCCGTTTTCTGAAACGTGAACCCGGAAATGAGAAAGTCAGTCAGAAGCTCGTGGACCTTTACATTTACACGAAACAGAACGAAGCCGCACTCGATTTGCTCCAAAGCATGATTGATCAGAAACCCTACCACCCGCTGGCATACTTCAAGCGGGGCTTTATTTTCAAATCTCTGGGCGACACGGCAGCAGCCATCAGGGCCTTTCGCAAAGCCAGCGAGCAAGACCCTTCTTATTTTGAGGCCTATATGCAACTGGGCCTGCTGCACAACCGGAGCCAGCCGCAACTGGCACTGCAGTACTACGACAACGCCCTCGATCTCCGGCCCGAAAGCAAAGAAGCCCTCTATGCCAAGGCCCGGCTCCTGCAAGACCTGAAAAAGTACGAAGAGGCGAAAAAAATCTACCGCGAAATGGTACGAATCGATGCCCAGGATGAGCAAATTTTCTATAACCTCGGCTACCTCTATTACGAACAGGATTCACTCGAAAAAGCAGAACGCAACTTTAACATTGCCATTGGGCTCAATCCCGCATTTGACTTTGCCTACTATGCCCGGGGGGTGGTGCGCGAAAGCCTGGGCAAGATAGCCGAAGCCGTGAGCGACTATCAAAATGCGCTGCGTATCAATCCGGAGCACCGCTATGCCCGCGAGGCCCTCGAAGAACTAAAAAAGAAAAATTGAAATATGTCGAAAATAAAAATCACTTTTCCTGACGGAGCCACACGTGAATATGAAAGCGGTACCACTGCCCTGGAGATTGCCCGTTCGATCAGCGAGGGGCTGGCCCGTGCGATCATAGGAGTCAAAATCAACGGGAAACTGGCCGAACTCAACCGGCCGATCGAAGAAGATGCCGCTGTGGAGTTTCTGAAGTGGGATGACAAGGCTGGCAAAGAAGCCTTCTGGCATTCCAGCGCCCACCTGCTTGCGCAGGCCATCGAGCACCTTTATCCGGGCGTAAAGCTGGCCATCGGCCCGCCCATCGAAGCCGGCTTTTACTACGACATCGATTTTGGTGATTACAGCATCTCCGAAAAAGATTTCCCGCGCATCGAGAAAAAGATGAAAGAACTGGCCTCGCAGAAAGCCGAATTTCAACTCAAAAAAGTATCCAAGGCCGAGGCCCTCGACTATTACACAAAGAAAAGCCCCAATCCGTATAAAGTAGAGCTGATCGAAAACCTGGAAGACGGTGAGATCACATTCTGCGAACACTCCGACTTCAGCGACCTCTGCCGGGGCGGGCACATTCGCGACACCGGCCTCATCAAAGCTGTTAAGATACTGAGCACGGCCGGTGCTTACTGGCGCGGAGACGAAAACCGGGAACAACTGACCCGCATCTACGGCATCTCTTTCCCCAAGCAAAAAATGCTGGAAGAATACCTGCAGATGCTGGAAGAGGCTAAAAAACGCGACCACAAAAAACTGGGCAAAGAACTCAAACTTTTCACTTTCTCCAATAAAGTAGGAGCGGGACTTCCGCTCTGGCTGCCCAGGGGCTTCGTTGTCCGCGAGAGTCTCGTTCGTTTTCTGAAAAGAGAACAGGAAGCCATGGGCTACGACCAGGTGGTCACCCCGCATATCGGGAAAAAGGAACTTTACGTCACTTCGGGGCACTACGCCAAATACGGAAAGGATTCCTTTCAGCCCATCCACACCCCCAACGAAGGCGAAGAGTACCTGCTGAAACCTATGAATTGTCCGCACCACTGTGAGATTTTTCGTAGCCAGCAATGGTCATACCGCGACCTTCCGGTGCGCTTTGCCGAGTTCGGCACGGTCTATCGCTACGAACAAAGCGGGGAGCTGAACGGACTGACAAGGGTGCGCGGATTCACACAGGACGATGCCCATATCTTCTGCCGCCCCGATCAGCTGAAGGCCGAGTTCAAGGCAGTGATCGGCCTGACTCAGAAAGTGCTTAAAGTGCTGGGCATGGAAGAATTTACGGCACAGATCTCGCTGCGCGACAAAGAAAACCGCGAAAAATACATCGGCAGCGATGAGAACTGGAACAAAGCCGAACGGGCCATCATTGAAGCTACCGAAGAGCTCGGGCTTCCCACCGTAACGGAATATGGCGAGGCTGCTTTCTACGGCCCCAAGCTCGATTTCATGATTAAAGATGCACTCAAACGCTCGTGGCAACTGGGCACCATACAAGTGGATTACAACCTTCCCGAACGCTTTGAACTCGAATATATCGGAACCGATAATCAAAAACACCGGCCGGTAATGATTCACCGGGCACCCTTTGGCTCACTTGAGCGTTTCATTGCCGTGCTCATCGAACATTATGCCGGTAATTTCCCCGTTTGGCTCGCACCCGAACAGGTTATTGTGCTTCCGATCAGTGATAAGTATGCAGATTACTGTCAATCAATTTTAAATGAATTAAAAAATCACGAAATTCGCAGCACCATTGATTTGCGTGCCGAAAAGATCGGAAGGAAAATACGGGATGCGGAAACCATGAAAATACCATACATGCTCATCATTGGCGAGAAGGAAGTAGAAAACGACAGCCTTTCGGTGAGGCAGCATGGAAAAGGCGATATCGGAAAAATGTCGCTGAATGAATTTATTGAACGTATCACACCGGAACTGTCTCCGGCTATTAATTAATTAAAACAAAAAAAATTGCAGAGAAAGAAAAAATCATTTAACAGAAGACGTGTAGAAACCCCACAATTCAGAATCAACGAAGGCATCCGGGTGCCGGAAGTCCGGCTCGTTGGCGACAACATTCCCGAGCTCGGAGTATACAGCACGGAGAAAGCCCGCGAACTGGCCCGGGAAATGGGACTGGACCTCGTGGAAATCTCTCCGAATGCCAACCCGCCCGTTTGCAAGATCATTGACTACAATAAATTTCTTTACGAGAAGAAGAAGAAAGAAAAAGAGATCAAGCAAAAAACGCAAAAAACGGTCATCAAGGAAATCCGCTTTACACCCAACACCGATGATCATGACTTCGACTTCAAAGCCAACCATGCCGAGAAGTTCATCAAAGAAGGATCCAAAGTGAAGGCTTTTGTCCAGTTCAGAGGCCGGAACATCATGTTCAAAGAGCGGGGCGAACTAATACTGCTCAAGCTGGCAGAACGCCTCAAAGAAGTGGCCCAGGTCGAAAAAATGCCGACCCTCGAAGGCCGAAGGATGATCATGTTTCTCACCTCCAAGGTTTCGAAGAAAAAATAGTCTTTTTCTTTTCAATTTTTACTTAACTTTGCCACTCCAAAAAAATGAGCAGTTATGCCTAAGATGAAGACCAACTCAAGCGCCAAAAAGCGTTTCAGAGTGACCAAAAAAGGAAAAGTGATGCGCGGCCATGCTTACCACAGCCACTTGCTGACCAAAAAAAGCAAGAAGAGAAAGAAAAATCTGGTAAAAATGGACAGCATCGCCAAGGCGGATGAAAAAAGAATGAAAAGGCTGTTGACCGTATAAATTTGAAAGAAAATGCCAAGAGCAACCAACCACGTAGCTTCAAAAGCAAGACGTAAAAAAGTATTAAAGCAGGCCAAAGGCTACTTCGGAAGAAGGAAGAATGTATATACTGTGGCAAAGAATGCCGTAGAAAAAGGCCTGCAATATGCCTATCGTGATCGCAGAACCAAGAAACGTGAGTTCCGCAAACTTTGGATCGCACGCATCAATGCTGCAGCTCGCATGGAAGGTATGAGCTACTCCCAACTGATGGGCAAACTGAAAGCCAACGAAATTGACATCGACCGCAAAGTGCTGGCCGACCTGGCCATGAACCATCCCGAAGCTTTCAAAGCCATCGTAGACAAGGTCAAATAGCAAATAACAGCAATAAAGAAAAAGCCGCCTCTTTCGGGGTGGCTTTTTTTGTATGCCCTGGTCTCATAAATATGGAAAAGCAGCCTGCTTCCGGGCGTTCCCGGCTTAACTGACGGTGTGGCTACTCTGTATATAGAGAAACAGTATCTTGTTGACAATGACTTAAAATTAATAGTCATGAAACCGTTTAAATGGAGTATCCTTTCTTTATTATCCGGCTCTTTATTCGTCTTTGCCGGAACCTTCCTTCGCATTTTATTAAAAAATCCTTCTTTCACGGGCACCGCTCATGGGCCCGGGGGTCATCTTGAGCACATTGGGTATTCTGGAATTGCTGATCCCGTTCTATAAAATGAGAAGCAATCCGGAGAAATAGGCGACCTGATCTCCGGGCATCGGAAACATCCCTGCCATTTTTTAATAAAGCTTTTCTTCCACGCGGGAAAGTGCCCGCTTACGAAACGCAAGGCCTTTTTTAACAGCCGAACCGATATTGTCGCTCTGAGCCCTGACGCTCGTGATGCGCGCGGATCTTCGAAAGCTGTCATGCAGAGTAGTCCCGATGATCCTTTCATCGGGACGTATCGTCCCGGTGCTCATTCCACTCGACCGGGATCTTCGAAAGCATGCTTGAAATACTTCGTTACCAGATTTGTCTAATTCTTTGGAACATTCCGAACGGGCACAGCGAGCTTCGGAACGATAAACTCCCTGACGCTCATTTCATTCGGTCAGGGCAAAGCAGGATGACAAATCTTTGTTCTCTTTCCCTTCTTAACTTATAAACTTTTTCCCCTGCTATTGGGATTATCCACTTCGATTTATGATCCAAATCTCTTTCCCCTTCATTTTTTTTGTTACATCCTGACATTTATCGTCAGGAGCTTGCCCAAAAAAACGAAGCAAATCCCGATGCTCGCTATGCTCGATCGGGACGACCCGTAAACGGGTCGAAATCAAGGCTGTAAATCCATTCCGGATGCTTCTAAGCTTTGATCTTCCCCACGCAGCCAAGGCGTTTGGAGCTGCGCTCCAAACGGAGGGCCTTTCCTAAATTTTCTCAAGGGCTTCGAAAATTCTTAGCGGAAAGGCCTCCTACGCTGCGCAAAAAGATTTTTAAGAATCGTTTTAAGAGCACAAAGCAAGAAGCATGCTTGAACTTCTAGAATTCTTTTCTCCGCGGGCGGGCTTCCTTTGGCTCGCTGTCGCGGGAGACTTTGGAAGGAAGCTTATTTATCGGACTCCTAGTAAGATCGTAATAAAAGCTTGATCTTGACTACATTTAAAATTTGTGGATTTCTGTTCTAGTATTTCAAACTACTTCATATTTAGCTTTTCTATTGTATCTCGCTGATATTCAATCTCTTCTTTACTATGTGATATTCTTCATTTTGAAATCGCAATATAACCTCGCCATACAAAATAGGTTTTTTATCTTTGACATTAACAGAATTATATGACCTTAATTTCACTACTACTTTATTTCTCCCCTTTTCTGATACCTCATTAAACACGAACCAATAAGGAATATTTCTGAAAAATAATTCTTTCCAAAACCAAATTGACAATCTTATGCTATCTATATCTATATCAATCCTTTTATTAGGGTCATGCACAAACTCATTTTTGCTCATAATGAATATTGTATTTTTACCTTTATAGTCACACAAGAATATTGAATCTCGAACATCTTCTATAGAAGCTATTGCTTTGCATATAGCAATAAATTTTTCCTCATCGCTCAATGTTTGAGAAAATGAGTTTAAACTAAAAATCATAAGAAATATAAAATATGCTACTTTCATAATTTATTGAGGATGATCAATAACAACTGTTACCGTAAAGACTATTGACTTACCTTCACCTAAGGTAACTTCTGGAAGATTATTGGGGTTTTGTCCTGGATTAAGAGTATAACTTGTATTCTCAGGTATATGTTCCAATGGGATTGTGTACTTCTTCCAAGTTCCGGGAACAAGTCCCTCCGGATTACTCTTTGAGATTAAACTTTCATTTTTCAATTGTGTAGCCACTGTTACGACCCTACCTGAAAAAGTTTGTCTTGTTTCTTGGGGAGTCTCTACCAAGTTTATATTAAGCAAAAGCCCCGCTAACTTTTCTTGTCCTGCTTCATTATATGTAATATTAAAATCGTTAGCAAAATCAGGATTTTCTGTATATTTGAATATATTATCTTGAGCGCTTGGACCAAATGTCCTCTTTAATTCCTCACTTGTAGGATAATCTATAGTTGCACTTTCTTTAGAAATAGGAAGGTCTCCTTCTTCTAAACCATCAATATCTACTTTCCAAACAGGCTTATTACCAGCAAACTGATATGCGGAATACCAAGGATATTTTTGCTCTTTAACTATCAATGGATCAGGAGAGGGAAATCTTCCAAGTCTTGGACTATACATTCTTTCACCGTAGTCTTGCCAATTACCAACTCCCATAAGTTCATCATCATTTTCCTTCCCATTAAAGCCATACCGATACCCCTCCTTAAATCCCGTCCGCTCTTCCATCTGCATGCCGAAGGGGTAATAATCCGTAAAGCTGACTGCCTCCGGCATCCAGTGCTCTATGAGGCCGCCTGTGCCCTCTATGGCAAGCTTGCGGTCTGTGACCGTACTCAGTACATTGCCGAGGTGGTTGGTGAGCTCGTAGTGCTTGCGCCCCAGCATACGCTGGTATCGGTTTGTGCCGGAATAGGTTACTGTTCTTTTCAGCCAGACGCGCTCCCGGTACGTGCCCAGCCGTGCGCTGCCGTAGAGGTATTGCTCCGTGCGCCAGAGGCCGTCCTCATCTTCTTCGTACACGGAG
>WFPF01000130.1 GCA_015487695.1 Chitinophagales bacterium | reverse complement strand
TTTCCATGCCTGAATATTGCCGACTGCTTTTAGATTGTTTGAGTGTTGAAGAGGACATTGTCATGGAGTCCCGGAGGGACGAAAGCTCTGTAAGCCGGAAGTGCCCTCCAGTTCCCCGGGCCCGGGAGGGGCGGCCGGGCTGGCGGAGGAAAAAATTGAAATGATTGAAAATGCTTAATGGCTAAAGCCGGAACAGTTTAGTGTATCTCTTGCCACCGCGCTAAAGCGCGGAGCAAGAGCAGAATGAATTTCTCTGCCCCGACATAGCTCCGACAATAGCCCTCACTTTCAAGTCGGGGAATTGAATGCAACACCACAAATTCGGCTTTAGCCATTATACAGAATAATTAAAAAAAGAAAACGCCAGACATTGTTGACCTGGCGTTTTTTATTGAAATATCGCAGCCGGACTTTTAATCCCCGCTCTTCTTATTTCTTCTTGCTTTTGTCAAGAGAAATCTCTTCTCCGTGGCTGTCGTAGATATGGTATTCCACAATTCCAAAGTCGGCATTTCCCGCTACTTTGATGCGTGTGCCGTATTTCATAAGCCACTGAATGGTTTTGCTTTTCAGGCCTTTTTTGAGAAAAGCTTCCACGAAGGGATGCACGATCAGCTTGATGTTTTTCAGCTTCAGTTCCTGTGTCAGATGTTCAATTTCCCGTTCGATTTCATCAATGATGAGAACCGAGGGTTCGATTTTGCCGGTTCCGCGGCAGGTCGGGCAGGTCTCCACCGTGGCGATTTTAACCTCCGGCCGCACCCTTTCGCGGGTGATTTGGATAAGTCCGAACTTGCTCATGGGCAGAATGGAATGCCGGGCATGATCGGGTTCCATGGCATCTTTCAGGGTCTGATAGACCTTGCGCTTGTTGGCGGGCGATTTCATATCGATAAAGTCGATAATGATGATGCCGCCAATATCGCGCAGCCGCAGCTGACGTGCTACTTCTTCGGCCGCTTCGAGGTTGACCTGGAGGGCGTTGGTCTCCTGGTCGGTGCTGTTGTTCACTCGGTATCCGCTGTTGACATCCACCACATGAAGGGCTTCGGTATGCTCGATTACGAGATAGGCTCCGCTGTCCATGGTGACGGACTTTCCAAAGGCCGACTTGATTTGACGGGTCACTCCGTAGGCATCGAAGATGGGAGTTTTCGATCCGTGATAGGATACGATCTTCTCTTTGCCGGGCGAAATCTGTGCGATAAAGGATTTTACTTCCTGCGCCAGTTTCTTGTCGTCCACGGTGATTTTCGAATACGATTCGTTGAGAAAATCCCGCAAGAGGCCCGAAGTCTTGTTGATTTCGCTCAGCAGTTTCACCGGAGGCGAAACATTGTGAAGCTTGTCATAGATTTCGTACCACTTGTCAACGAGCGACATCAAATCTTCATGCAGATCGGCCACACTCTTGCCCTGGGCCACGGTCCGCACGACCACTCCGAAATTATTGGGCCTTATGCTCTCAATAAGTTTCTGCAGGCGTTTGCGTTCTTTGCTGTCTTCTATTTTTTTCGAAATACCGATGGTATTGCTGAAGGGGGCCAATACAAGGTATCTTCCCGGAATCGTGATCTCGGATGTCAGGCGGGGGCCTTTTGTCGAAATGGGCTCTTTGAAGACCTGCACCAGCAGCGGATGCTTTTTCGACAGGACATTGTTGATCTTTCCCGTTTTTACAATGGGCTTCTCGAGGGGAGCCTTTTCGATCTGGCGATGTTTGCGACTGCCGCTAATTCCAAGATTGGTCCATTTGATGAGTGATTTTACATTCGGACCCAGATCGGTATAATGCAAAAAAGCATCTTTCTGGTAACCGATATCGACAAATGCTGCATTCAGTCCGGGGTTAATCTTTTTGACGCGTCCCAGAAAAATGTCACCAACCTTAAAGTTGTTGTTTTCCTTGGCTTCATGAAATTCAACCAGCTTCCCGTTTTCGAGAAGGGCAATCTCCACACCACCTGACCCTGATTTCATTATTAGTTCTCTTTCCACACTTCTCAGGTTTTTACCCGCATGGCAACGACTCGATTATTGCCATAGCAATAGAGTCTGCACTTGCGGGCAGGTTAAAAATTGTGTTACAATTCTGACGGTATGGTGGTGATCTGTGGAAGAAATGACGATTATTTCTTCTTCTTGTGCCTGTTTTTTCTCAGGCGTTTTTTTCGCTTGTGTGTTGCGATCTTATGTCTTTTACGTTTTTTACCGCTTGGCATGATCTCTTAGTTTTTTAATTTCTTTAATATATTTTCTATCTCTTTTTTCAATTCCGGATCGGCCTTTTTCAGGGCCTTTTCAAGATACGGAATTGCTTTAACTTCTTCATGCATAGCCAAATAGGCTTTTGCAATGGTGCTCAGTGCCAGGGGATTCAGTGAATCGCTTCTCAGCACGGTATTCATTCGAAGGATGGCTTTGTCGTACTGTCCGTTTACCATATTCATTTTCCCCAGCGTGAGGTTGGCCGGCACGTTCAGCGAGTCTTTTCTGACGATGCCCAGCAGCCGCTGCACTCCGTTCATCACATCTCCCCGGCCCATTATTTCCACGGTGGCAAGTCCTGCCAGCGCCTCGGGATGGTCCGGGTTGCCGCTGAGAATATCCTCATAAACCGCAGCGGCCGTTTCGTAGAGGAAGAAAGTGAGGTTCTGCTCCGCTTCGTTGCTTCGCCCGGCCTCTGCTGCATCAAGCAGTTTTCTTCCGGCATTCAGACGGTTCGAGAGGCTCGTGTCCATCTCCAGGGTGCGAAAGGCATAAAGAGCTGCCAGCCGGGGAAATCCGAGCGAATCCCAAATTTCAGATTCCCTCTTGAGCGCCAGCACCTTTTCCTGCTCATTGCCCGCAGCGACAATAGCCGTTTCTGCTTTTTCAAGCAAAAGCCGCTGAAACGTGTCAAGCTGCTCCAGCGCACGACTGCGCTGCTCCTCAATCGGATTGTTCTTCCGGGGTTCACTCCGCATCCAATACAGGGCAAGAATCAACACCATGCCGGCCGCTATGACGATGCCCTGCCTTCGATTCACCCGTTATTGAGTTTTTGGTGCAATTCTTTGCTGTCCTTCACCATCTCCTGAAATACTTTGGAGGGTTTAAAGGCCGGAATAAAATGCTCCGGTATCTCTATTGCCACGTTTTTCTTGATGTTTCGTCCGATTTTTTTAGCGCGTTTTTTAGTTATAAAACTTCCAAATCCGCGGATATACACATTCTCTCCCTGGGCCAAGGCATCTTTTACTTCCTTGAAAAATGCTTCGAGGGTTACCAACACATCTACCTTGGGTACTCCGGTCTTTTCTGAAATATCAGATATCAAATCTGCTTTTCTCATTTTGTCTGTAATATTTTGAAATTCAATAATTCCCGCTTTCAATTGCGGACGGCAAATTTCACAATTTTATTCAAAAGATTGAAAATTACTTTGCATGGATTTCGCATAACCCTCAATTTTTCATGCAGGAAGGCTGTCTTGACGCTTCTTTTTTTGCTTGTACATGCTCATTATTTGATTATCTTAGTGGTATACAAGTATTTTAATAGTGCGAATTTCTTTTACATTCTTTTTTTTGATTCTGCTCTTCATGCCCGAGGCCCGGAGTCAGCTTCGCAGCAGAAGCGCTGTTCTGGTTGGCGGCCATGTATATCGGCCGGGGCAGGGCCCCGAGAGGCATCAGATGACCTTTTTCCAGGCCGTTCCGAAGCAGAACCGCAGAGCCGGAGCCGCAGAACAGGCTCGCGGAATGCAATTGCGCAGTGCCGGGAGCAAGGTGGTCACACCCCGGGGCGAACAGCCGCCCGTGATCATTCGTTCCTTTGACGGCAACCCGTTCAACTTCAGAGTGCCCAATGACAACAGCATTGCCGTTTCGAAATCGGGGAAGGTGATCAGCATTATCAATGCCTCGGTGCACTGCTATAACGAGGAAGGCAATCTTCAAAACGCATTTACCCTTGACGATATGGCTTCGACTCTTGGCCTCAATGCCCTGAAATTTGACCCGAGGGTAATTTATGATCCCCTGGCCGATCGTTTCATTATTTTGTTTCTCAACGGGCAGGCCGACAGCAATTCGCATATTATTCTTGCCTTTGCAAACGACAGCGACCCGGCCACGGGCTGGAATATGTATGCCATTCCGGCTTCGCTCGCAGGAAGCGGGAAGAAGGTGGACTTCCCGGCTGTTTCGATCAGCGCAGACCATCTTTTCATTACCGGCAACATTTTCCTGCATGAAGACGGGGGCTACCAGTTCAGCGAGTCGGCCATCTGGAAGGTAAACAAATCCGGAGGGTACCAGGGACAGGCGCTGAGCTATGATTATATCGATCAGATAAGATTTGCCGCTCGTCCGTTTTTTTCAATCCTGCCGGTCAATTCGCTGGGCGTGAGCAATCCCAATACCGCCTTTTTTGTAGCCAATTACGGTGAGGACTCCGGCAACGATTCCATTTTTGTGTTGAAGCTATTTGAACGTGAAGGTATGAGCGATACGATGGAGATAATTGCATTGAAGGCCGACCAGCCTTATTATTTTCCGCCTTTGGCGCGCCAGCCCGGTGTGGAATTTCTTGAGACCAACGACAGCCGAATTTCGGGGGCCTTCCTGAAAGATGGAGAATTGCAATTCGTTGCAACAACCGGCATTCCGGGCGAAAACCTCAGTGGTATTTACCACGGCATCATTCACGGTGCGGAGGGCCCGGCCCCGACCATGCACAGCAACATCATCCGCTTTGAAAATTTATATGCGGCCTACCCCAATATTGCGCCCATGTCGGAAAAGGCGGGTGAAAAAAAGGCCCTTATTGTCTTCAATTTCAGCGGAGCCGGGCGATACCCGGGTTTTGCTGCCGTTTTTTATGACAGTGTGCAGCCTTATTCGAAGATGATCACACTTAAAGAAGGCAGTTCATCTGTCACCATCCAGCCCGGAGAGATTAATCGCTGGGGCGACTATACGGGCATACAGAGAGATTATGCGGGTGTGGGTATGGCCTGGACTTCGGGCTCTTACGGGCGGGGCCATACGCACAAAACCTGGATATCCTATCTGGCTATCCCGAACTACAACGGCATTTCCTCACCCAAAGCCCCGAAAGAATTTTCTCTTTTCCCCAATCCGATTGAAGCCGACTTTAATCTGGAGTTTGACATCGAGCGACCGGGAAGCGTAATACTCGAGCTGCATGATGTCAGCGGGAAAGTCGTTCGCAAATTATTCAACGATTATCTCGAGCCGGGACAGATCCAGCTCTCGTTTTCGGCAGAAACACTATCTCCGGGAATATACTTCGTGGTCATGCGTTCGGCATCGGGCCAAAAAATAGCAAGCCGGAAGATCATAAAGCTCTGAAAAGACCGGGCCGCGCATTAATATTGCCCCTATGCCTGATTTGGAAATAACATTTTCGCAGCGCCTCCTGCGCTGGGCCCGGGATCTCGATCGTCCCATGCCCTGGAAGGGCGAGCGTGACCCCTACAAAATATGGTTGTCGGAAATCATTCTCCAGCAGACACGGGTGGCACAGGGCCGTCCCTATTATGAGCGATTTCTGGCCCGTTTTCCCGATATCAAGGCCCTTGCGGCAGCCGAAGAGGACGAGGTGATTCGCCTTTGGCAGGGCCTGGGCTACTACACCCGGGCACGCAATCTTCTGCGGGCCGCCCGTGAGATAGAAAATCGCTTTGAAGGCCGCTTCCCCGATCAATATGAGCAGATCCTCTCGCTTCCGGGCATCGGCCCCTACACCGCTGCTGCCATTGCTTCTTTCGCCTTCGGGTTGCCCCATGCCGTTCTGGATGGAAATGTCATCCGTGTGCTTACGCGCATATTCGGCATAGATGAAGCAAGCGATAAAAGCGCGGGCAGAGCAAGGCTGCAGAAACTGGCCGGGCAACTCATCGACCGGGAGGCACCCGGCATCTACAATCAGGCCATCATGGACCTGGGAGCTACGCTCTGCCTGCCGCTCAATCCGCGTTGCAGGGATTGCCCCTTTGCCTCCGATTGCACGGCACGGCTTCAGGGAAATCCCACGGCCTATCCGGTAAAAGGGAAGCGAAGAGAAAAGCGAAAGCGCATACTTCATTACCTGGCCCTGGAGGAAAATCAACGTCTGGCCATCCGTAAAAGAGACGAAAAAGACATATGGCAAGGACTCTACGAGTTTCCGCTGATCGAAAGCGGGAAGGCGCTCTCCGTGAGGGAGCTGCTGAAATATCCGCTGCTGGAACATGCCGTCCTGCAGGGAGCTCCTGACGAGAGTGCTCACTTGCAAAGCGTCAGGCATGAGCTGACACATCAGAGCCTGGAAATTCGATTCTTTCATTTTCAGGTGGAATGGAGAAAGCCTTCACCTTTTGAAATGATTGCAATTGATAAATTGAATAAATTTGCATTTCCAAAGCCTATTGAGAATTTGCTGAAAGAGAAATTCTTATATTTAGGATTGGATTAATAAAGCAAATGCCATGGTAAATAAAGTTATTCTTCTGGGCCGCCTGGGCCGTGATCCCGAGATTCGTAACCTTGAAAACGGGGCCACTGTAGCCAATTTCTCCATAGCTACCAGTGAGGTCTTTTACGATCGCAACAAACAAAAGCAGGAAAGGACCGAATGGCACCGCATTGTGATGTGGAGGCGAAATGCAGAGGTAGCGGAGAAATATCTGAAAAAAGGAGACCTCATCTACGTGGAAGGGAAATTGCGATCCCGTTCTTACGAAGACAAAGACAAGAACAAACGCTATATCACGGAGATAGAAGTGGATCATTTTCAAATGCTAAGCCCGCGATCTGAAAACAAGGCGGGCGGAAATGAATATGGCGGAGCTGCCGGCCCCGAAAGCAAAGCTCCTTCAGCTCCGGAAACTCCGGCCGACCCCGTAGATATGGAGGACGATCTTCCGTTCTGATATGGTTTCACGAAACTCAATGAAATTTGGAATCAAACCCTGATGGCGACCTTGGTGTTCCCCTTGTATTTAAATTCCTGAGCGGCTTTTATACCCAGCCTTTGACACTGGAGATCTATATCGCTCTTGCGATTACGATCCTGCTCCTTTTCGCTTCGGCCATCGTATCCGGAGCCGAGGTGGCATTCTTTTCTCTGGGAAAGCAGAACATCAAAGAGCTGAAAGGCAGCAAGCAGTCGCGCGACCAGCTGCTCCTTTCCCTGCTCAATATGCCCAGAACCCTGCTGGCAACAATTCTGATTGCCAACAATCTTTTCAATGTCGGCATTGTGGTGACCACGTATTTTATCATCTCTTCGGTATTTGTTTTTGACGATCCCTGGGCTCAGTTTGGCGTGGAGGTGGTCTTCGTCACTTTCCTTCTGGTCGTTTTCGGAGAAGTGGTTCCCAAAATTCTGGCCAACTACCGCAAACTGGAGTTTGCACACTTTTCAGCACCTGTGCTGGGAATCCTGAGAAAGACTTTCGATCCGCTGAGCCGGGCCCTTGTCCGCTCTACCCAGGTGATCGAAAATCGTCTGGCCAAAAAGCAGGGCGCTCATTTCGTGACCCGGGAAGAAATTGACCACGCTATCGAGCTGGCCCGCGATGAGAGCACTACCGAAGAGGAAATTGATATTTTAAAGGGAATTGTCAAATTCGGAGACATCACCGTGAAGCAGATCATGCGCTCGAGGGTCGATCTTGTGGCCATCGACCGGGAGAGTTCCTTTGACGAAGTGCTGCGCATTGTCCGCGAGAGCGGCTACTCCCGTTTTCCGGTCTATGAAAACGACCTCGACCACATCATCGGTTTTCTCTATGCCAAAGACTTGCTCGGGTACCTGAACAAGGATGCCTCCTTCGACTGGGTGTCCCTGCTGCGGCCTTCTTTCTTCGTCCCGGAAAGCAAGAAGATTGAAGAGCTGCTGCGCGAATTTCAGCGCAAACGCATTCACATGGCCGTGGTGGTGGATGAATACGGAGGCACATCGGGCATTGTGACGCTCGAAGACATTATGGAGGAAATCATCGGGGAAATCGAAGACGAATATGACGTGGAGGAGGCCGGGTTTTATGAAAAGATTGATGAAAACACCTTCATTTTTGAGGGCAAAACGCTGATCAATGATTTCTGCAGGGTCATGGGCATTGATTCTCATCTTTTCGATGAAATTAAAGGTGACTCCGATTCGCTGGCGGGTCTGCTTCTTGAGCTTTTTCAGCGCATGCCCGAAGAAGGGGAATCGGTTCGCTACAATAAGTACCGTTTTGAAGTGTTGGATGTATCGGAACGCAGAATTGAAAAGGTAAAAATCACGGTAATTGATGACGGGCACGAATCGCAATAGGCTTTATACGCTTTTTCTGATACTGATAGCATTGGGCCCACTGCTATGGGCATCCTGTTCGCAGGAGTACAGTCCGCGGGGCAAGGGCTATCCCTGGCTCGCAGTTCCCGAAGGGCACAATTATCAGCGTTTTCAGGATGCCGGCTGCCCCTTTTCTTTTGAGTACAATACAATAGCCCGGGTAGAACGCGATTCGCAGCTGATGCTCAGCAAGCCGGAAAGCGACTGCTGGCTGAATATCGTTTATCCCGATTATGACGCTACCATTTATCTCAGCTACAAGACTCCGGAAGAAGATTATAATCTGCTGAAGCTCCGGAATGAAGCCCACAAACTTACATACGAGCACGCCAAGCGGGCTGATTTTATTGAGCCGCAGCTCATCACGGCTCCCGGACAGATCTACGGGCTGGTTTACAATGTAGGGGGTGCGGCTGCTTCTCCTACCCAGTTTTTTGTAACCGACACGGTGCGGCACTGGCTGCGCGGTGCCCTCTATTTCAAAACCTCTCCCAACCCCGATTCGCTGGAGCCGCTGATCAAATACATTGATGAAGACATCGGGCACCTGATTCGCTCCATTGTCTGGGAGTGATCAAAAGAGCAGGTAGTAGATCATTTTTACATACTCATTGTTCACCATCAGGAGTCCGTATTCATTCTCCCACCATCTTTCTTCATCGTATTGGCTTGAAGGTGCTCCGTGGATGTTGAGGTAAATACCGGCCTCGCGGAAAGGCTTTTCAAAAAAAGAACGGATGCGTCTTGTATGAAAGCGGTGGCTGACTACCATCACACTGTCGAGCCCGTTAGCGAGGCAATAGCCAAGAATAAGCTTCGACTCCTCGAGCGTACTGCTTCCTTCGGGAAGGAGCCGGATGACAGAAGAATCGGCACCCGACCGGCTCAGGTAGCGGGCACTTATCTCGGCTTCGCGGTAGGGAAGGCCCAGCGCTTCAAAGTCGGCAGGCACCGTGCCTCCCGTGCAGACCAGGAGCCGGCCAAAGCCTTTCCTGTACAGCGCAAGGGCTTCTTCGGCCCGGTCTTTCGGCCCGCCTGCAAGAATGAATATCGCCTGTACCCGACACGTCTCGTCTTCACTGATCAGATAGCGGCCGCCTGCCCGCAACAATTCGAAGCGGAAGAGAAAGAGAAGCAGGAAAAAGAGGCATGCGACAGACAGCGCCAGCAGGTATTTCCTGACCCTGTGTTTTTTTGATAATATGCTCATAAACAAGGACTATTATTTTTCATTGCTGAGAACATATCCATTAAATTTGACTTATGCCCCGGGAATGGAAAAAAGCAAGAATCATAAATATCGAGGATTGTGCTCCCAAAACGAAGCGATTCTTTCTCGAAATTCAATCCGGTTCTGCTTTTGAGTTCAGGGCGGGGCAATTCGTCACCCTGGACCTGCCCATCGGGGAAAAGCCGAAAGAGCGCTGGCGCTCATACAGCATCGCCAGCCCGCCAAAGGGCGATCGCATTGTCGAACTGGTGATCGTCTGGCTCGAGGGCGGAAAGGGCACCACATGGCTTTTTACCCAGGCCGGACCCGGCACCGAAATTGATCTGATGGGGCCGCTGGGCAAATTTGTGCTGCCCGGTGAGATTGAAAGTGATCTCTGCTTCATAGCTACCGGCACCGGCATCGCCCCGTTCCGTTCCATGCTCTACGACCTCTATCAGCGCAAAGAGGAACTGAAGCACGACATTACGCTTATCTACGGCACCCGCTATGTGGAGGATATTCTCTATTACGATGAACTGAAGGCCCTGTCGGAAAAATGGGATCGCTTTCATTATGAGGTGACCTTATCGCGCGAAAAAGAAGAGAAATGGCAAGGGCGCAAGGGCTATGTACATCCGGTTTACGAAGAGCTCTTTGCCGATAAGCGGCCGGCCCACTTTTATCTCTGCGGATGGCGCGACATGGTCAACGAAGCCCGGGAAAGGCTTATGGAAATGGGCTATCCTTCGGGCAGTATTCACCGCGAAATTTATGATTGAGGAGGCCTGGCCGCAAAAACGCTTTCGAGAATGGCTTGTGAGCGTATTTTGCCGAAGTGGTCGAGGTGCAGTTCATAGAAGCGCAGAAGCATGCGAAGCAAATTCTTGCGCATCTGCTGGTCGGCCGCTATCGAAGAGAGGGAATCGGCTTCGGTGATAAGGCGGGCCAGCAAAAAACTCGACTCTTCGTCCATGAAGTCGCCATGGCCGGGCAACTGCTCCTGAAACACACCTTCCCGCAAATTGAAATAGGCATGATATCCGTCACGGAACTGCGGCCCGAAGCCCAGAATCTGACTCAGGCGAATGAGATAATGGAGATGATAATTGCCCACTTTTTCTTCCCGGTCGATTTTCATGAGACATGATTTCAGGAGGTCAAAGACCTCTTGGTTTCTGACCCCGCTGATAATGGCCTTGTTGCTGACTTCCATGAGAAAGAGAGCCAGGCTGCCCCGCACCACATTGCGGGGTATGTTTTGATAAAGATAGGCCGGGTTGAACTCACGGATACGCTGCAGCTTTTTATGCTCTTTGTGATAGACTTCCAGTTGCAGAATAGAAGCTGCCTGAAGGAGCGGAGCCCCGGCATATCGGGCCTTCGTGCCGCGCACCCCGTTTACGATATACGACTGAACGCCCAGCTCCCGGGTAAAAATCCTGGATATGAGGCTGGTCTCGGAGTACTTCACCGAACGGATGACGATGCCTTCAGTCTTGTGCAGCATACGACAAAGCTACGGACTTAGTTGACGATGAGAAAGCGGCAGACTTTGGTCCTGCTTCCGTTCGGATCGGCAATAAAAACAAGATAAATCCCGCTGGATGCCCGTTGTCCGTTGTAGTTGTATCCGTCCCAGACTACCCGCGAGCCGAGCGAAGTGCTTTCGTAAAACAAATTGCCGTTGATGTCGGTAATCTTTATTTCGGCATTGGGCACCACATTATCGATCGTGATGAGACCGCGGTAGTCGGGCCGCACGGGGTTTGGATATATTTTGCAGTCCTCTTCTTCGCGGTAGTTGTTGGCTGCCGTTCCGATATAGGAAATGATGCCGTTGTCGGTTCCGAAGTAAACGATTCCCAATCCCTTGTCAATGGCAATGTCATGCACGATGTCTGACAGGAGGGGGCTGTTTTCCGAGTTGAAATACGCTATCTGGCGGTCACCGTCTTCGCTCATCAGGAAGACCCCGCGGTTAGTTGCAAACCACTTTCGATTGGCTGCATCTACTTCGATGTCATTGATGCTTTCCGTCTCCAGCAGATAATTGAGGTTTCCGTCAATTTCAATCAGGGGGCGGCTGGCATTGCAATTTCCGTCCAGCACCGATCCGGGGCAGTAAAAAACGGCCACGCCTTCTTCCGTTCCCACCCAGATAGCACCGTCTTTGTCTTTGGCAGCACAGCGCACCTTGTTGCTGTGCAGATTGCCGCTCTGGCTCCCCCCGTCCAGCACAATCGCACGATCATCGCTGCTGTTGTCCAGTGTGCCGTTGTCGTCATACACGATGAGGCCGGCATTGTTGTTGCGTTCAGGAATGATCCATTTCTGGCCGAAGTCATCTACAATCAATTTGCTGACTTCCGAAATGTTCCGGGGCAAAGGATAGGCGTATGAGTTCCCTTCCGGAGTGATGACGACAAGTGGTTTCGACACCAAATAGTTGGCTACCCAGAGATTGCCGTCCCGGTCGAGGGCCAGCCCTGCGGCAGTGGTCCGGTCGGGGTCGCCCGAAGGGGCCTGAAGCGCTGAATTGTCTTTGTTGTATGTTTCGATGCTCCAGTCTTTGTATTTGATCACGCCTCCGTAGATCGAGGCAAAATAGGCCTCACCGCTTTTTTCGTTTACCGCAACATCCAGTATGTCAAGATAGTCGCTGAGTTCGGGGAATGTGTACTGATTGAAAGTCTGCCAGATACCCTCCTGATAGAGAAAAAAGCCATCGCGGTTAAAAAGGAAGTTAAACGCGTTGTTGACACCCCCGGGCGCCACATAGAGGGTTGCGTTGGCATGGGTCATGCTAAATACACTTTCCGATATCGGCCCGTTGGGATGAATAAATTCACCACTGCCATTGCGATAATGATAGAGGCCGTTATAGAAATCGGCTACCCAGAATTCACCTTCGGGGTACTCAATGCATTGATAAACCACATTGAGGTCGGTGTTGGGGAGTGCCTCTGCCGGGCTGCCATCGGGGGCTGTCCGCAGGAGCTTAATATCTTCCGGAATAAACGGGTCGCTGCCATACCGGGCGCTTGTCAGCAGGAGGTGACCGTACTGTATGGAGTAGTTGAGAATGCGGTATCCGTTGTTGTCAAAAAAGAGCTGCCAGCTGCTGCCGTTGAACTCGTGAATACGGTCATTCTGCACCAGCATCAGGCGATTGTCAAAAACAAAAACATGGTCGCAGGCTCCCGGAGCAAGGCTGCCACCACTCACCTCCTCCCAGCTCTGAAAGTTTAGAAGATTGACACTTCCGTCAGCCGGTGCGCGAAGGAGGCCCTCATCGGTAGCGGCATAAAAGTAAGCATCAAATTCTATCATATCCGTGCAGTTGAGCCCCACTCCACGGAGGCGGTAGGTATCTTTGATCTGACGATTGACAAGGTCAACCACCACGATTCCAAATGAAGTGCTCAGATAGGCATAGTCACCGATAAAGCGGATTCGATTGATTTTTTTGGTGCCCAGTATGGAGGCATTTTTGATATCGGGGATATTGACGATTTCCTGACCGCTCACCAGGTCGATATTTCCGTTGGTATATGCAATGAGCAGCAAATCCATAGCAGGATAATAAGCCATCTGCGTATGGTTGCCGGTGCTCCATTTGCTGATGTCGGAGAGCCCGTTGGCCTTGCTGAGTTTTTGCAACGAAGCATCTTCGGGGTCGTAGATGAAAACAGCCGATTTGACGGCAGTGTACAGTTTCCCGTTTCCCACGCTTACCGATACGGCATTGGAATACGGAAGGTGATCCTGCCACGAACCGATGGCCTGGCTTTTTGATGTGAAAGGAAGGAGCAGGACAAAAAGGAAATAAATGAAGTGGCGCATTCTGGTGCTCTGTTGGTTAAGTTAAAGACTGCTTTCTTATCCGTTTCGTTGCAATGACGGAAAAACCCATCGAGGCATTTATCTAAGTTGGTCAATTTCAACGGGAAAAGACGTAATAATACGCTGAAAAACGAAGAAATTAAAGCAGTAAGGACTGTAAAATTGCTATCTTTGCGCCTGTTTTACAATGTGGGAATCTTTATCAATATTAATTCTTCGCTATCGCCTCTTTTTCCTCCTGGCGATGTTGGGCTCCACGGGCTTTATGCTCTACCATGCCCTGGATGCCAGCATTACCTATGACTACATGACGGTGGTGCCGAAAGATGACCCGGTAGCCATCAATTTTAAAAAATTCCAGGAGACATTTGGCGATGACGGCAATGTCATGGTGCTGGCCATTCAGACACCCGACTTTTTCACAAAAGGAGTGCTGAATGACTGGTATGCCCTTGGCAATAAAGTAAGCCGCATTCACGGCATTGAAGGCATACTCTCGGTAGCAAATGCCACGCTTATCCGGAAGAACAAAGCCAAAAAGGCCTTTGAGGCCTTTCCGCTGATGGATCGTCCGCTTACAAGTCAGCATGAGGCCGACAGCCTCCGCGAAGTCTTTTTTACACTGCCTTTTTACGATAAGCTGATATACAACCGCGAGACGCACACCACGCTAATGGCGATCAACTTTAGCAAAACGGTACTTGATTCGAAAGAGCGCCTTGCCGTAGTGGACTCTATTCAGGGGCTGGCTGAAAGTTTCGGAGAAACGCATCAGATTAAAATTCATTTTTCGGGACTGCCATACATCAGGACCTACAACATGCGAACCATTTCGCATGAGCTCGAACTCTTTCTTATTCTGGCCATGGTCATTGTGGCCATTATCCTCTTTTTGCTTTTCCGCAATGTGTTTGCCGTGGTCTTCCCGCTTTTTGTGGTTATTTCCGGAGCCATCTGGTCGATGGGAACGCTTACGCTGATAGGATATAAGATCACAGTGCTGACGGGGCTCATCCCCACGCTTATCGTGGTCATCGGCATTCCGAATACCATCTATCTGCTGAACAAGTATCACACAGAATTCAAAAAACACGGAAACAAGCAAAAAGCGCTGATGCGCACCATTGCGCGGATCGGGCAGAATACTTTCTTTACCAACCTCACTACGGCCATTGGCTTTGGTGTATTTGCCTTTACCGATACGAAGCTGCTGATCGAATTCGGCATCGTGGCCTTTTTGAATATCATGGCCACCTTCCTCATCAGCATTATTGCGATACCCGTATTTTACAGCTATCTGCCGGAGCCCAATTTCAAGCAAATGGTGCACCTCGACCGGAAACTGCTCAACCGCATTCTTGACAGGTTTGAGTACTGGAGCCTGCATTATCGCAAGGCCATATTCACGGTTTTTGTACTGGTCTTGCTGGTAGCTGCCGGAGGTCTTCTGAAGCTGAAAGCCGAAGGCTATATTCTGGATGATGTGTCGCACCAGTCGAGCGTTTACAAGGATCTGAAGTTCATTGAAAAGAACTTCAATGGGATTATGCCCTTTGAGGTGATGATCACATCCAGGGAGAAGGAAAAAGTAACCGATCTCTCTTTCATTCAGAAACTCGACAAGGTGGTGGATACGCTTGAGAAAGAAGCGGTGCTCTCGAAGCCGCTGGCCATTTCCGAAGCATATAAATTTATGATGCAGGCCTACTACAACGGGAATCCCCGCTTTTACCGCCTGCCTACCCAGTTTCTGATCAATCAGAATCCGCTGCTTCGCTCTTACCTGAAAAATATCAAAATCGACAGCAGCCTGGGCAAATCAACCACCTATATCAGCAAAGACAAGAAATCGACAAGGATCAGCAGCAAAATTGCCGACATCGGATCGGACAGCATGCCCAAACTGGTGGCGCGGCTTATCCCTGAGATTCAAAAAGTATTTTCAGCCGATAAATATGAAACGATCATCACGGGAACGAGTATCATTGCTACCAAAGGCTTTAATTTTCTGATTGACGGGCTCATTTACAGCGTGGTCATTGCCTTTATCGCCATTTCCCTGATTATGGCCTATCTCTTCCGTTCATTACGCATGCTGAGCCTCTCTTTGCTGCCGAATATCTTCCCGCTGATCATCACAGCAGGTATCATGGGCTATTTTGACATAGCCCTCAAGCCCAGCACCGTCCTGGTGTTCAGCGTGGCTTTCGGTATCTCGGTGGACTATACGATTCATTTTCTGGCGAAGTATCGGCAGGAGCTCAAGCGGCACGTCTGGGATATTGAAAAAACCGTATTGGAATCGATGAAAGAAACGGGCGTGAGCATGCTCTATACTTCGCTCATTCTTTTCTTCGGATTTATCATCTTCACGCTGTCGGAGTTTGAAGGTACTGCCAACTTAGGCCGCATGACATCTATCACGCTGATTGTTGCCCTGCTCAGCAATCTGCTTTTTCTGCCCTCGCTGCTCATTTGGATGGGACGATCGCAGGAAAAGAAAGACACGAAAGGGAAAGATGATTCAAGTGCGGATTCCATTTCCTGAACCCATAAAGACAAGGACCTGAAGCAATGAAGGAAAGCAAAAAATATCGTGAAATAAAACAACTGAACCTTCCTCAGATTGATAAAGAGATAGGTGCATTCTGGGAAGAGGAGAAGATCTTTGAAAAAAGTGTGAGCACCCGCGAGGGGCAGGAAAACTTTGTCTTTTATGAAGGCCCTCCCTCGGCCAATGGAATGCCCGGCATCCATCATGTGCTCTCGCGAACGATCAAGGACCTTTTTTGCCGCTACAAGACCATCAAAGGCTACAAGGTGGAGCGCAAAGGCGGTTGGGATACGCACGGGCTACCGGTAGAGCTGAGTGTGGAGAAAATGCTCGGGATCACCAAAGAGGACATAGGAAAGAAAATATCCATTGCCGAGTTCAATCGCATTTGCCGCGAACAGGTGATGAAATATAAAGGAGCCTGGGACAAACTGACCCGGGAAATGGGATACTGGGTGGATCTTGACAATCCTTACATCACCTTCAAAAACGAATACATCGAAACCCTCTGGTACCTGCTGAAGGAGCTCTACAGAAAAGGACTGCTCTACAAGGGATATACCATTCAGCCATTTTCACCGGCAGCGGGCACGGGATTGAGCTCGCACGAACTCAACCTTCCGGGTAGTTACCGCCCGGTGAAGGACACCACCGTGGTGGCACAGTTTGAGCGCGAAGATCATCCGGGAGAATACCTGCTGGCGTGGACGACTACCCCATGGACGCTGCCTTCGAACACAGCCCTGGCAGTAGGCCGGAAAATCCGCTATGTGAAAGTGAAAACTTTTAACAAATACACCCGCCTGCCGATTACGGTCTACCTGGCCGAAGACCGGCTGCCGGCATATTTCAGCGAGAAGAACGGATACCTTGAAGTACAGTCGGAAGACGAGCTGAAGAAATTCGGGAAAGAGGATAAAAAGATCCCGTATTACGTGGCCGGCCGGCTCACGGGCAGCGAAATGGAAGGCTGGCGCTATCATCAGCTCATGCCCTATGCCCAACCGGAAGAGGGAGATGCCTTTCGTGTGATTATCGGTGATTTTGTGACGACCGAAGAGGGAACCGGTATTGTACATATTGCTCCGAGCTTTGGATCGGATGACTTAAGGGTGGCCCGGAAAAACGGCATCGGCACACTTACGCTCGTGGACCGCAGCGGGAAGTTTGTCGACAGTGTGCATGATTTTGCAGGGCGTTATGTCAAAAATTACAAAGACGAAGAGGACTACACCCCTGTCGATATCGACATCGTGGTGAAGCTCAAAGCTGAAAACAAGGCCTTTGACATTGAAAAATACGAGCATAATTATCCGCATTGCTGGCGCACGGACAAGCCGGTGATTTACTACCCGATGAATTCGTGGTTTATCAAAACAACGGCCTATAAAGAGCGCATGGCGGAGCTCAACCGCACGATCAACTGGCAACCGCCCTCAACCGGAATCGGACGCTTTGGCAACTGGCTGGAAAACCTGGTAGACTGGAACCTTTCGAGGAGCCGCTACTGGGGCACGCCCCTGCCTGTCTGGGTTTCGGAAGGCGAGGACAAGGGAACTCCGGATGCGAAGGAAGTAAAAGTGATCGGTTCCATCGAGGAACTGCGCGAAGAAGTAAAGAAATCAGTGGCTGCCGGGTTTATGGAAAAAGAGCTTCCCGAAGAAATTGACCTCCACCGTCCCTATGTCGATGAGATTGTACTGGTTTCGGACAGCGGGAAAAAGATGTACAGGGAACCCGACCTCATTGATGTCTGGTTTGACAGTGGGGCCGTTCCCTATGCCCAGTGGCATTATCCCTTTGAAAACAAGGAAGTCTTCGCTCAGCACTTTCCGGCCGATTTCATTGCCGAAGGTGTGGATCAGACAAGGGGCTGGTTTTTCACACTGCATGCCCTGGCCGTCATGCTTTTTGACTCGGTAGCGTATAAAAATGTGGTGAGCAATGGCCTGGTGCTCGACCGCGAAGGCAACAAAATGTCGAAGCGGCTGGGCAATGCCATTGATCCCTTTCTGATGCTCGAAACGCACGGAGCCGATGCCGTTCGCTGGTATCTCATGCACAACTCGCAGCCGTGGGACAATGTCAAATTCGACCCCTCCGGGGTGGAGTCGGTAAAAAGGAAATTTTTTGCCACGCTTTTCAATACCTATTCCTTTTTTGCACTTTATGCCAACATTGATGGGTTTACGTACAGCGAAGAAGAGATTCCGCTGGAAAAGCGCCCGGAGATAGACCGTTGGATCATTTCATTGCTAAACAGCCTGACCGGAGAGGTGGATGCCTACCTCGAAGCCTATGAACCGACCCGTGCGGCACGTGCCATTCAGTCCTTTGTGGTCGATCATCTGAGCAATTGGTACGTCCGGCTGAGCCGCAAGAGATTCTGGAAAGGAGCCTACAATGAAGACAAAATATCGGCATATCAGACCCTCTATGCGGTGCTCGAGAGTGTGGCCGTCATGATGTCGCCCACAGCCCCCTTCTTCTCGGAGTTTCTCTTCAAAAGCCTCAATGACGTGAGCCAGCGAAGGAAAGAGGAGTCGGTGCATCTGAGCACCTTCCCTGTCAGCGATTCGAAAGCCATTGACAAAAAACTGGAAGAGCGCATGCAGCTTGCCCAGGATATCTCTTCGATGGTGCTTTCGCTGCGCAAGAAGGTGAATATCAAAGTGAGACAGCCCCTGCAGAAAATCCTGATTCCGGTACAGAACGAAGAGTTCAGGGAGCAGCTTGAACGGGTAGCTCCCATCATTCTTGCCGAGGTGAACGTGAAAGAAATTGAGTATGTGAGCGATACTTCGGGGATTGTAAAGAAAAAAGTCAAACCCGATTTTAAGAAACTGGGCCCGAGGCTCGGACGTCAAATCAAGGAAGTTGCCCGGGCCCTTGGGAACTTAAGTCAGGCAGAGATCGTAGCTTTCGAAAAGTCCGGCCAAATCACCCTGACGATCCCGGATCAGGAATTGACCATCAAAAGCGATGAAGTGGAGATCCTCTCGGAGGACATTCCGGGCTGGCTGGTGGCCAACCTGGGCGAGCTGACGGTAGCGCTGGATGTCAATCTGAGCGAAGAACTCGAAGATGAAGGCCTGGCAAGGGAACTGGTGAACAAGATTCAGCGCCTGAGAAAGGAGAGCGGATTGAATGTGACCGACCGCATAAAATTGAAAATTGCGGGAGATAAAAAAATAAAACGCAGCGTAAATCGCTTCAAAAACTATATTTGCAGCGAAGTGTTGGCCTCTGATGTCGAATTTCTGGAGAATCTGCCCCGGGGTACGAAGATTGACATCAACGAAGAAGAGGTTTTAATTCAAATTGACAAGGCTTAAAAAAGGAAATGCTTATGACTAAGGAGAAAAAAGAAAAAAGCAGATATAGCGATGAGGAATTGCAGGAATTCAAAGATCTGATAATGCAAAAACTGGAGTCGGCACGCAAAGAACTTAACTACCTGCAAGACCAGATCAGCAATGCCGGCAACGGCACGAGCGATACCTCGGTTAAATTCAATGGCATAGAGGACGGTGTGGATATGATGGAAAAGGAATACCTGACCCAAATGGCTTCGCGACAGATACAGTTTATCAAGCATCTCGAAAATGCACTCATTCGTATTGAAAACAAGACCTATGGCATATGCCGGGAAACCGGAAAGCTGATCAGCAAGGAAAGACTGCGTGCCGTACCCCACGCCACCCTGAGTATTGAGGCCAAAAAACGTAAGAAATAAAAGCATTCGGATTGAAAACCTGGCAGAAGTCCGTATTGATTGTCCTGGGCGTTTTGATAATTGATCAGATACTGAAATTTTGGGTAAAGACCCACATGTATCTGGGCGAGGAAATTCCCATACTGGACGGTTTTTTTAAACTGCATTTTATTGAAAACGAAGGCATGGCCTTCGGCATGTCGTGGGGTCCCGATCAGGGCAAACTGGCGCTCACTCTTTTTCGCATGCTGGCGGTTCTCTTTATCGGATACTTGCTTCACCGGGTGATACGCGGCAATAAACCGATCGGCCTGGTGATCAGCCTCTCCCTTATTCTAGCAGGGGCGCTCGGCAACATTATCGACAGTCTTTTTTACGGATTGATCTTCAGTGCGAGCCAGTGGGGAAGTTATCAGCCGGCTGTTTTTCTGCCACCCGGTGGCGGCTATGCACCGCTCTTTCACGGAAAAGTAGTGGATATGCTTTTCTTCCCGTTGATAGAAGGGCGTTATCCCGAATGGCTGCCTTTTCTCGGGGGCCGCGACTTTCTCTTTTTTCGCCCCGTTTTTAATATAGCCGACTCATCCATTTCCATTGGAGTGTTTATCATTCTGATCTTTCAGAAGAAGTTCTTTGCTCATAAAGACGAGCCCGAAAAAAAAGACGAGCCCGAAGAAGAGCCGCTTCAATCCGAAATGTGATCAAGCAAAAAATCGAATTGCAAAAGGGCCTCAGCCACTTGTTCGGGATCTTCGAGCATTGACATATGACCGGCCCCTTCGATGATTTTTACCGAGGATATAGCCGGATAAACCGCTTGCCGGATATTGTCGTTCAGCGGTATAAGTGCATCTTCCGTACCCATGACAAAGAGAGCCGGAATATCGAGCTCCTGCAGGAGTTTTTCCCTTTTGCTTCGCAGGCGCATGGCTTTCAGGTAGCGAATGATCACATCCGGATCAATGTGTCTGTTTTCTTTAATCAAACGGGCCACTTCCCCCGCCTTTCTCACCCTGAACTCTTCTGAGAACAATCCGGGGATGGACTCTTTGAGGTAGGGAATGCTGCCGTGGCCGGCCACAAAGCGCTCGACCCGGAGGCGGTCGGCCTTTTTCTGTTCACTGTCGGCATAGGCATGCGAGTGAATGAGTCCAAGCCCGAGAAGCTCGTCTCCGTACTTATGGGCATATTCCAGCGCAATATATCCGCCCAGCGAGTGTCCGAGCAGCACAAAAGGCCCGAGCTGCTGCTGAGCGAGCCAGCGATGCAGCCAGGTACTCAGGGCTTCCATGGTCAGCACTTCATGGAGGGCGGGGCTTGTGCCAAAGCCGGGCAGGTCGGGTGTGTGGAGCGAGAGTCGGTCTCCCAGGACCGTCCGGCATTCATTCCAAATATGATGATCGAGGCAAAAGCCATGTAATAGCACATAATGGCGTTTTCCTTTATTCTCTTCTTTGTCTGCTTTGCTCCTGCCCATGCCTGCAATCGTGTTTTTATCTTATTTTAGAATCAAAATTAGCGATTTATGAGGCAGTTTTTCACGGCCCTGCTGCTGATGGGCACACTTTTCATGCGCGGGCAGGACCTCTTTCCGGTTAATGGCGTGGCCGACAAGCGCAGCGGCCATTATGCCTTCACTCATGCTGTCATTCATATTGATCATCAGAATGTAATACACAACGGAACACTGGTCATCCGCGAAGGCCGGGTAGTCGAGGTGCTCGATCATTCGGGAGAACTGCCCGAAGGGGCGGCCGTTATAGACCTGGCCGGACGGCATATCTATCCCGGTTTCATTGATCTTTATTCTTCCTATGGCATGCCTCCGGAAGGCGATAAACCCCGGCCGGGAAATGGTCAGCCGCAGTATGAAAGTGAGAAAAGAGGACCCTTTGGCTGGAATGAGGCCATCAGGGCCTATGTCAAGGCGTCAGAGCTTTTTCGGCCGGATGAAAAAAAGGCCCGTAAATACAGGGAAGCCGGATTTACCACACTGCTCGTACAGCCCCATGACGGTATCGTAGAGGGTAGTGCCACATTGCTCGACCTCTCGGGGCGGAGAGCCGAGGAATCCATTATCCGGCCCGAAGCGGCAGCTTGCTATTCTTTTGATAAGGGCAGCAGCCGGCAGTTGACTCCCAATTCGCTGATGGGCTCGGTGGAGCTGCTCCGGCAAAGTTTTTATGATGCCCGGTGGTATGAGCAGGCCAGGCGCCTTCCCGAGACACCCTTTCATGCCAACCTGGAAGCATTAAGCGGCCTGATGCAATTGCCCGCTCTTTTCAGGGTCGGAGATAAACTCTCTGCTTTGCGTGCCGGAGCCCTCTCCAGAGAGTTTGCCATCCCTTTTATCATCATGGGCAATGGGGATGAATATCAGGCACTGGACGCCATTGCCGATCTCGATCTGCCATTTATCCTGCCCCTGCACTTTCCTCTTCCCTATGAGCTAAGCGACCCGCTGGCACTGGAGTATCTGCCCTGGGTAAAACTCAAGCACTGGCAGATGGCCCCCTACAACCCGAGGATTCTTTATGAAAAGGGGGTGCGTTTTTCGATGACCATGGCAGAAAATGAATCGGGGTCTGATTTTCTGAAGGAACTGCGCAAGGTGGTACGGCTGGGCCTGCCCGACAGTGCGGCACTCAAAGCGCTGACTTACACACCGGCCCGCCTCCTTGGCATGGAGCGCGAGCTCGGCAGTCTCTATGCAGGCAAGTGGGCCAGCTTTTTTATCAGCAGCGGAAATATATTCGAAGACGAAAGCCGGGTGCTCGAAAGCTGGTCGCGGGGTGTGCGCGTGCGGGTCAATGAACTGATGCCGCAGGATCTGAGCGGATCGTATGAACTCTTTTTCGAGAGGGATACCCTTTGGTTTGACCTGCATGCGAAGAAGGGCAGGCCGCTCGTGTCGGAGTTGCAGCCCGATTCGCTTTTTTCTTCCATGAAAATCCGCTTTGACAGAGACGTGATGGTCTTTCAGCTCGAAGTGAAGCGGGACTCCCTGCAGGGGACCTTGTTTGCCACGGGAAGCATGAATGACGGAGTATGGCAGGGCAGAATCAAGCTGCTCAACGGAAACTATGTCAGCTGGAGGGCAGCGCAAATTTCGGCCTATGAAACAGAGCCGGACACTTCTTTGACGGATTCTGCGGGCCTTGCTGCCATACCCGGGATTCCTTCCTTTCTGCGCTATCCGTTCAGTCCCTATGGATTTGACACACTGCCGCTTCAGGAGAAAGTACTGATAAAGAATGCCCGCGTATGGACCAATGAGGAAGAGGGCATACTTGAGAGAGCAGATGTGCTGATTGAGGGCGGAATCATCGTGGCGATCGACAGCGGGTTGACAGCCAACGATGCCAGGGTAATCGATGCGATGGGCATGCAACTGACCTCCGGCATCATTGACGAGCACTCGCACATGGCTGTCAGCGGGGGCGTAAATGAAGGAACCCTTGCCAGCAGTTCGGGTGTGCGCATCGGTGATGTGCTCAACAGTGAAGATGTAAATATATACAGGCAGTTGGCTGGCGGGGTGACAAGCAGCCAGATATTGCACGGATCGGCAAACCCGATCGGTGGGCAATCGGCCCTGATAAAGTTGCGCTGGGGTGCTTTCCCTTCGGCTTTGAAGTTTGAGAATGCGGCTCCTTTTATAAAGTTTGCTTTGGGAGAAAATGTAAAGCAGTCGAACTGGGGCGACCGCTTCAGAAGCCGCTATCCGCAGTCGCGCATGGGGGTTGAGCAATTTTTCTACGACAACTTCTACCGGGCCGAAGCTTATGTGCGGGCGTGGAATGAATATTATGCCCTCAGCAAACGCGAGCAGCAAAGCCGTGTAGCACCCAGGAGGGATCTCAGGCTGGAGGCACTGGCCGAAGTGCTGCATGGTGAACGATTTATCACCTGCCACTCCTATGTGCAGAGCGAGATCAATATGCTGCTCAAAGTGGCAGATTCCTTTCATTTCCGCTTAAACACCTTCACGCACGTGCTCGAAGGCTATAAAGTGGCCGATAAACTCAAGGCCCATGGAGCGGGGGCTTCTACTTTCTCCGATTGGTGGGCCTACAAATTCGAGGTGCGTGATGCCATACCCTACAATGCGGCATTGCTGGTAAAAATTGGCGTAACAACGGCCATCAATTCGGACGACCGCGAGATGGCGAGAAGACTCAATCAGGAAGCGGCCAAGACCATCAAGTATGGTGGGCTGAGCGAAGAAGAGGCCTGGAAAACCGTTACGATCAATCCTGCCAGGCTGCTTCAGATTAACCACCGGACGGGCAGCATCAGGGTGGGCAAAGATGCCGATCTGGTCCTATGGTCGGGCAATCCGCTTTCCATTTACAGCAAAGCCATGATGACCTTTGTGGATGGCCGCCTGCTCTTTGACCGTTCGCGCGATGCTTATTTGCGGAAGCGCATTCAAAAGGAGCGGCAGGCACTGATTCAGGAGATGTATCGCTCGGAGGAAACGCAGCGACAGGCCGTGCCTCCCTATCAGCCCGAAAAAAAATACCATTGTGATGATGTGGAGGATTACTTCAATCATGAAAAAACAGAGGAATGAGAAATTACAGCATATTCATCGCAATTCTCCTGATGACGCTGCAAAGTGCAGCGCAGTCTTTTCTTAAGCCGGCTGCGCCTCAGGAAAAGCCGGTCATCCTGCTCAACGGTACCATACATGTCGGCAACGGAGTGGTCATTGAACATGGGGCCCTCGGATTTTCTCACGGTAAAATCACCATGATTGCCGATGCGCGGCTGATCCGTGTCAATCCGGAAGAAGCGCTGATAATTGATGTCAGCGGCAAGCACATCTATCCGGGGCTGATTTCGCTCAACAGCAATCTGGGGCTTGTCGAGATATCCGCCTTGCGGGCTTCGCGGGATATGCGGGAAACGGGGAAATACAATCCGGAAGTGCGGGCACTCGTGGCCTACAATACCGATTCGGAGGTGATCCCTACCATCCGGAGCAATGGAATCTTGCTGGTCGAAACGGCACCGGCCGGTGGACGGATTTCGGGAGTTTCATCGCTGATGAAAAGCGATGGCTGGAACTGGGAAGATGCCGTGTATGCCAGGGATATGGGTATGCACCTCTACTGGCCTTCGCGCTATGAAATGATTCGCTGGGGCCCCGAAGCCGGGAAAATGGAAGAAAACAAAGACTGGTTGGCCGAAGTCGATGAACTGCATACCTTGTTTCTGGATGCCGGAGCCTATTGCAGCACATCGGAGCATAGCGAAAAGAACATCAAGCTGGAGGCACTCTGCCCGGTGCTCACAGGAGAAAGAAAAGTATTCATCCATGTCGACCGGGCACCGGACATTCTCCGGGCCATCGATTTTGCCAAAGAATTCGGTCTCTCGGCCGTACTCACCGGAGCGGCTGATTCGTGGATGCTTACGGATGAAATCAAAGCTTCGGGATATCCGGTGGTGCTGGAAAGCATTCATCGCCTGCCTGCCATGGCCGATCGTGACATCGACCAGCCTTTCCGTACCCCTTCCATTCTCTCCGGGGCCGGCATCCTTTTTTGCATTAGCCGGGGCGGCCCTTCTTCCTTCTGGGATCAGCGCAATCTGCCTTTTCTGGCCGGTACTGCTGTAACCTATGGACTCGACAGGGAAGTGGCCCTGCAGGCAGTCAGCAGCCACGCAGCCCGCATTGCAGGTGTGGACGATCGTACCGGAACCCTTGAAGAAGAGAAAGATGCCAATATCATCGTTTGTGACGGAGATCTCTTTGATATGAAAGAAAGCACCGTGAGTATGGCGTTTATTGAAGGCAGAATGATAGACCTGAACAACAAGCAGAAAATGCTCTACAGAAAATATTCGGAGAAATATGGGCTGAATGCCGCGGAAGAGGATACCCTTCGATAGTTAATCTCGTTAGATATTGTAATTTCGCATCCCAATAAAGTAAGATAAAGTATGAAAAAGATTTTTGCCGTTGCCCTCTTTACCCTGACGGCCTTCGCAGTGTCGGCCCAGGGATTCACAAGCAAAGACCGAATGATCACGGAATTGCACTGGAATGGCTGGCTGAAAACCCCGGACAATATCAAAACCGAATGGTATTCGAGGGGCATCAATGTCAGTGTGATGTACGATTTCGGCATCGGAAAGTCTCCGCTCAGCGTGGCACCCGGGCTGGGCTTTGGTTTTGACAATATCTACCACAACGGCTTCTTCAGCGTAGACAGTGCCGGAAATACGCTCATGCTTCCGTTGGGTGACAGCACGACTTTCAAAAAGAACAAATTAAGCACCATCTATCTCGACATTCCGCTGGAATTGCGCTTTCGCACAAAACCCAACGAAAAGGGCAATAGCTTCAAGCTGGCCATCGGTGCAAAAGGCGGCTTCCTGATCTCCAACTACACCAAATACGTGGGCGAAGGAAACAGCTTCGGAACCTTTAATAGCGAGAGCAAAGTGAAGACCTACAACATACCCAATATCAACACCTTTCGCTACGGAGTTACTTTCCGCATCGGATACGGCCCCGTCAATCTGAATGCGTTTTACAGCATTTCGACTCTTTTCAATCAGGGTGCAGGGCCCGAAATAAACCCGTTTACCGTGGGAATTTCTTTCAACGGTCTTTGATTTCAGACAATAAAAACATGACTACGGATAAAGGGATGCGGCTGAATAAGTATCTGGCGCATGCCGGAGTGGCTTCGCGAAGGAAGGCCGATGAATTGATTCGCGAGGGACTGGTGAAGGTGAACGGGGAAGTGATTCGGGAGATGGGCCATAAAGTGCAGCCAGGCGATAAGGTCACCTTCGAAGGGAAATTGCTTCGCACGGAAAAAAAGGTCTATGTGCTTCTGAACAAGCCGAAAAACTTCATCAGCTCGGTGAAGGATGAGAAAGGGCGCAAGACGGTCATGGACCTCGTAAGAAAGGCGAGCCGTGAAAGAATTTATCCCGTGGGCCGCCTCGACCGCAATACGACCGGCCTTTTGCTTCTGACCAATGACGGTGACCTTGCCAAAAAACTCAGTCACCCTTCTCATAAAGTATCCAAAGTTTATCTGGTCAAACTGGATCGCCCGCTTTTGCGTGAGGATCTTGACCGGATTATGAAAGGAGTCACCCTGGAGGAAGGCGTGGCCATGGTGGATGAAGTGGCCTTTCCCGAGCCTTCAGACAAAGCGCAGGTAGGCATTGAACTGCACATCGGATGGAACCGTGTGGTGAGAAGGATCTTTGAGGAACTGGGTTATGAAGTAAAACATCTGGACCGGGTACTCTATGCCGGACTGACGAAGAAAAACCTGCCCCGAGGGAAATGGCGTCACCTCAGTGAACGCGAAGTATTGCACCTGAAACATTTCAGATAATTAGCGCTTGCTGAGCAGCACCGAAGCCAATTGCCGGTTGAGGAGGAGCGAAGTCTGCAGGTAAGTGCTGTCGGGGGCATAGATAAAAAAAGTGCTTCCGTCACGGATAAGGTCTATGATTTCATCGCTCACATTTTCGCCAATGGCGGGGCACCCCTCGCTGTTTCCCACCATGCCGTATTTACGAATATGTTCGGTCGAAGTGTAGGGTGCCGGATGAATAACAATGGCCCGTTCGCGGGCTTTGTCGTTGATGCCCGGCTCGAGCCCGTCAATGCGGAGAGAGCGGCCGTTCTTTCCCATGTAGGTTTCCGCTGTCAGGAAAAAGCCCAGGCTGCTCTTGTTTGAGTTGGGCGTGTTTGAAAAATTTTCGGCCCGCAGGCTGCCGCTGTTTTTGCCGTGGCTGGCAAAGGTGTAGTACCTGATTCTTTTCTTTTTCAGGTCAATCACATAAAAGCGCCTTTGATTGGAGGGCTTGCTCAAATCCAGGATGGTCAGCAGTTGCGGCTTCTTGTTGATGCCTTTTTGTACAATATTGTAATGGCCGATGAGCGCTGCCTCGAATACTTTGATATCCAGTTGAAAGTCTTCAAGCCTGCATTCCCGGTACATCGTGAGTATATGTTCTTCCAGCGGAACGGGTGTGCCTGAAGAAGGGGTGAAGCAGGTAAAAAGAAAAATAAAAATACTCGTAAACATGCTTGCCGTTATTCTAAAACAAAACTAGCTGCTTTGCCATGCAGCGACAACGGAATTTGCTAACAAGGTGAGGCGCTGATTTGCTATTTTTGGACAATCAGCAACAGAAATGAGTTTATGAAGATTGACCGAATGATCGAGATCCCATCGGAACTTGGAGCGGGAACCCGGGGTGCCAGCCTGGGCATCAATGCGCTGAAACTTTGCGCAGCCGGGAAAGGCATGACGCTGCTGGCTCAGCTGCCGCAGCAAAGGGTGGAAGACGAGAATGACCTGCTATTCAAACCGCCCCTTCCTGAGAATGCGCATTACATCCGCGGAATTTATACGGTCATGTCACATGCGGCAGATGTAATTTCCGATGCTTGTGCACTCACCGACAGTATCTTGATTTTAACAGGCGACCACAGCAATGCCATCGCCACGCTTGCGGGCATTCGCAAAGCCCGTCCTGACGATCGCCTGGGAGTCATCTGGATCGATGCCCATGCGGATATGCACACACCCTACACTTCACCTTCAGGAAATATCCACGGAATGCCCCTGGCCGCCAGCCTTGGCTTCGACAACAAGGAATGCAAGCGACACGAGCCCCGGGAAATAAGCCGGGAGTATTGGGAAAAGCTGAAAAACATTGGCGGGATAAATCCCAAGCTGCTGCCCGGTGACATTGTCTTTCTCGGTTTGCGAAGTTTTGAAGCCGAAGAGCAGTTCCTGCTTGAAAAACACAACATAGCCAGATACAACACTCCGGAAATAAGGGAGATGGGCCTGGCGCAATGTATTTCGAAATCGCTGGAACACCTGCGCCACTGCGATCGCATACACATCTCTTTTGATGTCGACAGCATGGATCCGTCCGTCAGCAGGGGAACGGGCACTCCGGTCGATGGGGGCCTTCTGCCCGAGGAGGTGATCGAACTTCTGAAAGGACTGACCAGCGATGAGCGGGTTCGCACCCTGGAGATCACGGAGATCAACCCTCTGCTCGATGAGCGCAATAAAATGGCAAAGACGGTTTTGCAGATACTCGGGCAAGTAATAGAATAAAAAAAAGCGATCCCGCAGGGAACCGCTTTTTCTCACTTTCATTTACGGACTATTCTTTCACGATGTCCAGCTCATTCATGATGTGGCTGCATTCCCCGAATTTGTCGATTACAAAAAGCACATAGCGAATATCGACACTGATTGTTCGTGTCACCGATTCTTCGAAGTATAAATCGGAGAGCATGCCTTCCCAGTTGCCGTCAAAGGCAATGCCGATGAGGTTCCCATCGCCATCCAATACCGGACTGCCCGAGTTGCCTCCCGTGATGTCCGTATTGTGAAGAAAACAAATGGTCAGTGTGTCATTTTGAGCGTAAGGCCCGAAGTCCTTGTTCACCAGCAGGGATTTCAGCTTGGGATCTACATCAAACTCTTCATCCCCGGGAATTTCTTTAGCCAGAATGCCATAGTGGGTCGTAAAGGCTTTGTATTTTTTCCCGCCATCGCCCACATAGGGTTTGATAACACCGAAGGTGAGCCTTTCGGTCGAGTTGGCATCCGGATAGTAAAATTTTGTAGAGTCAAAGAGCCTTCGACCCTCCACATATTCTGCCATCAGTTGTTCGCGCATGCTGCTGATCATTCCCGACAATGCATTGTGTTTCAGATAGAGGTCGATCAAGCTGTTGGTGTATCGCATACCCGGATCGTTTTCAAGTGTCAGCGTATCGGGATTTGCAATGAAAGCCAGCGCCCGCTTTCTGTCGGTCAGTATTGATTTCTTGCGAATCAGCCGTGCCATACGATCGAAGCGGTCTTTGCGGCCCTTGTCTTTCAATTTCAAAAACCAGTCATCGCTAAAGACCGAAGGGCGGTACTCGGGGTCATCGGGCAGGCCGTTGTAGAGCAGGCGCGCCATGCTTGCGAGTATTTCTTCATCAATGCGCGGATAATATTCATCGAAGTGTTCGTTGATGCTGTTTTCCATCTCACTTTTAAATTCTTCAATGACGGATTCCGGAGCACCGGCCTTGAGCATGCGCTCCAAACGGAAGAACTGAATTCCGAAGAGCACCATTTGAGGGGCGAAACCGGCCAGATTCAGGTAGTCCGTGGTAATATCCAGATTGATGTACGCGGTATCCAGGTTTTGAATATTGGCGAGCAGAGACCCGTATTTGCGCTCCCGCGCAGTGTCGAGGCCGGTCCACTGCAGAAATGAAGTTTCATAAGCCTTTTTCTTTTCCAGAAAATCGGATTTGGCAGCCCGGTCTACGACTCCGAAGAAGTACTTCCGGCTGTTCGAAAGCGATTCGTAATCGGAGGTGAGCGCCAGTTCTGTCGATTTTTTCTTGTCCATGAAGCTTTTCATGATGCGAAGCCGTTCGCTCAGAGCCTTCACGTAGATGGGGTAATCTACGCCAATGATGTTTTCGATGGAAGACACGGGAAGATATCGCTGGGTGCTGCCGGGGAAGCCCATGATCATGGTAAAGTCGCCTTCTTTTTTGTCCTTCAGCGAGATGGGAAGGTGATGGGCCGGACGGAATGGCACATTGTCGGGGCTGTATTCGGCCGGTTCGTTGTCTGCACCGGTGTATATTCTGAAGATGGAAAAATCACCCGTGTGGCGCGGCCACATCCAGTTGTCTGTTTCTCCGCCAAAACTTCCGATGGAGTTGGGCGGGGCGGCTACGAGGCGAATGTCGCGATAGACCTTGTAGACCATGAGATAGTGTTCCTTGCCGTAAAACATGCTGGCTACCTCTGCTTCAATGAAATCGCTGCTGCTGACGGATTTGATGATCGAATCAATGGTGGCATCGGGGTCCTGCGATCGATTTACCAGATCCGATACATCCTCCATATACTGCAAAATGGACATATAGAGTCCTTCCACGGGCTTTTCTTCCTGAAAATCGGATGACCAGAATCCGTTGTCAACGAGGTTGTTGTCTTCCGTGCTCAGCCCGGCAATGGCATCATAGCCGCAGTGGTGATTGGTGAATACCAGACCCTTTTCCGAAACGATTTCGGCCGTGCAGAATCCACCCATGGAAATGACCGCGTCTTTGATGCTTGAATGGTTTATGCTGTAGATATCATCTGCACTGAGGTGCAGCCCTGAATTTTGCATGTCTCCGCTGATAAGGCGGAGGTAAATGGGAAGCCACATGCCTTCGTCTGCCGCAAGGCGGGGCAGCATAAAGAAAAGGGCCGTACACAGGAACAGAGTTTTTTTGATTATTCTCATAACAATGGTCTTAATGGTGAATATTTAATTGTGTGTTTATGAAGTCTTCAATGATCCGGTAGAGGTGTTCCCGGTCCGGACCGCGAACATTGTGGGGATGATCCGGATAAGCAAAAAAGTGAACGACTTTCCGGGCTTCGATGAATGCATTCATGAGCTCCATGCTGTGCTGGGGCACAACCGTGGCATCCTGCAGGCCGTGAATGACAAGAAGCGATCCCTCAAGATCTTTGGCATAATTGGCCAGACGCGATTTTTCAAAGCCTTCTTGGTTCTCGAAATAACGGTCCATGTACCGTTCACCGTACATGACCTCATAGTATCGCCAGTTGCAAACCGGCCCACCGGCCACGCCCACCTGAAAGAGCCCCGGTTTGCGAAGCATAAGTGAAGTGCTCATGTATCCTCCGTAGCTCCATCCGAAGACGGCCATGCGCTCCGCATCGACATAGGGAAGCGATTTCAGATATTCCACACCCGCTTCTTGGTCTTCTATTTCGAGGGTGCCCATTTGTCTGAAAATAGCCTGCTCAAATTCAAGGCCCCGGTTGGCACTGCCCCGGTTGTCCAAAGTAAAGACGATATATCCCTGCTGGCTCATGTAATGGAGAAAGAGCTGGGCACCGTAGAGCCAGCTATTTCGCACCAGCTGCACATGCGGTCCTCCGTAGACATAGACCATCACGGGATATTTTTTTGCAGGGTCGAAATCTGCCGGCTTGATGAGCCTTGCGTAGAGCGGGGTGCCATCGTCTGCTTTCAGGGTCAGGATATCTGTCTTTCCGAGAGAGTAGCCTGCCAGCGGATTGGGGGCGGCATAGCGGAAGGGTAGTTCTTTCAATTTCTTTGCACTGCGGTAAAGAGTGATCTGCCAGGGCGTCTCGGGGCCCTCGAAAGTCTCGAGCAGATAGTAGCCGGTAGGGCTGAGAAGGGCATCGTGAAAACCATCTCCCGAACTGAGCGCTGTTTTCTCACCATTGCGAAGATCGAGGCGGTAGACCTGGCGGTTCAGTGGTGAAGATTCGGTGCTTTGGTAGTAGAGATAATGTTCGGCAGCATCCAGCCCGATGATCCGGGTAACCTCAAAGGGGCCCTTTGTCAACTGAGCCAGCAACTGTCCCGATGTGTTGTAGAGATAGAGATGCTGGTGGCCGTCTCTTTCGCTGAACCAGATAAATTTATCAGGAGATTTTTTCAGAAAGCGGGGGCCGTGCTCGGGTTCTACATATTTTTCATTTTTCTCCGTGAAGAGGGTTTTGATAAAAATGCCGCTGCGCGCATCAAACTGCTGCAATTGCATTTCATTTTGTTCGCGGTTCACTACAGCCACATAGAGATAGTTGCCACCGGGGCTCCAGGTAATATTGGTCAGATACTGATCATAGGGGCCTTTCGATTCAAGATATACCAGCCGCCCGCTGCTCACGTCATAAATGCCAATGTCCACGTGCTCGCTGCTGTCTCCGTTCATCGGATATTTTACCGGGACTGGAGCTGCCGGCACTTTATGGTAGTCTGTCAGCGGATAATCGCTCACATGCGACTGATCGATACGATAAAAGGCCAGCTTCTGCCCGTCAGGAGACCAAAAGAGGCCCTTGCGGATTCCGAATTCGTAGCGGCTGGCTGCCAGTCCGTATTGCAGTTCGCGGCTCCCGTCATGGCTTACTGCAATGGCCTTCTTTGTCCGGTTCTTCCAGATATAGAGGTTGTAGTCTTTGACATAGGCCATGTGATTGTTGTCTGAGATCTCCCGCGCTTGGGTTTCACTGTCATAGCGGGCCTCCCAGCGAAGTGTGTCCACTCCGTTGCGGAAAGAAAAAAGATAGCCATCGTGCAGAAACGAGAAACTGCTGCCATCTTGCCAGTGAAGCTCCGGGAAACGCGCCAGCGCAGCCAGCGAATCGGGAATCATTTTTTTGAGGGAAGGAAGGTCAATCAGCAGGCTTTTTTCACTCTTTTTTGCCAAAACACGGTAAAGCTTCTCCCCGCTGCTGTCGATATAGCTAAAATACCTGCTGTCCACCCATTTTAGCTGGGCAGGGCGTTGGGGGTAGAGAGAAGAATTGTTGCTGATTTCCCTGAGCGTAAAAGTTTTCTCCTGTGCAGCGACCAGACTACCGATCAGAAGGAGAAAAATAAGAAATGTTTTTTGCATGGGGCTAATTTACAGGGATAGCTCCATTTATTTTATTAGAGACCCGATTTTAAGGGCCGGCTTCTTCCCGGATCATGAAATGCGGAAAAGGGTGACATAAATCACCCCCGGAATTGACGCAGGTCACCCCCATCAAATCAAATCTTGCATTTCTTTGTATCGCTATGAAAAAGAAGGAAGCCTTTGAGAACAACATGAATATGGTCGATGTCGTAGTGCGTTATGTCATTCTGATGGTCTTCATGATTCTGGGTGTGCTCCTTCAAATAAAATTGTTTTGGATTATAGGTGTATACTTTTTCCTGACAGGTATTTTGGGTTGGGACCCGGTGTATGAATTGCTGGGAATCAACACCAAAAAGCGCAAAATATAGGGTTTCATAGTTTTAGGGTTAACCGATTGTGGTCAATCAGGCGAAGGGCGGGGAGTAGTTCTAAATTGCTTCTCGCTCTTTTTTTATGCATAAAAAAAGCAGGCCTTTACAGACCTGCCGTTCACCCAATCTCAGAATATTGCTTTTAATCATCCGTAACCAGTACCTCTTTCGGATCAAAGGGCAGTTCTTCTTCTTTTTCGTCTTCTTTTTTGAAAATACGATCTACGATATTGTAGCTCAATGTCAGGTTGAAGAGCTGATCGCGGGTTTTAAATGGAAGGCTTTGTCTTTTGTAGTTGGCCTGAATGCCGGCTTCGTTGAAGTTGCCGCTGTAGTTTAAGTTAAGGTTGAATTTGCTGATCTGAACTCCGAATCCGAGAAAGAAACCGAAGCTGTTGGTGTTCACGGTGTTGTCGTAGGCAACATAGAGGGCCGTATTGGCAGGAACCATGGATCCATCGACATAATGGCTCCACTGCAGGCCGCCAAATACATTGTATGTGTTTTTGATTTTGTAACCCAGCTTTACGGGCAGATAGACTTTGTTCAGATGGATGACCTGTTCGCGGCTGCTGTATTGGTCTGAAAAATGTGCGGTGGATCGTTCCTGGGCGAAAGTGAGCCTTGATTCGGTAAAGAAGTTGCGATAGTTGAAGTTTACAAAGGCCCCGGCCATCAGGCCTACTCCTCCACCGTCTGTCTTGAAAGTGTAATCAATGTCGTTGACCACGAAGGATTCATCCATTTGGATGGAATTGTAGTTCAGCCCCATGACGGGACCGGCAGTAAGTTGTTGTGCGGAAAGGTGAAACTGATAAGAGACGATTGCTATACAGATTATTAATAGCTTTTTCATCGGGGTGAATTTAAGTTTGGTAATGGCTACATGCCTCTCTACGGGCTTCCTGTTGTAAAAGTTACAAGGCCTGGTAAAATAATTTAAAGGCAGGCAGATTCAGAGTTCATCGGGGATGCGAAAACGGAAGTGCAGTTCCTCTCCGTTTCGCAGTACGGTGATCTTCAGCCTTTTGTGGGGCCTGCCCGAAAAGAGTCCGATCAGTTCGCTGAGCTCCATCTCTTTGGATTCCTTGCCGTTGACCTCTACCAGCTGATCTCCCGGCAGGATACCTGCCCGTGCCGCAACAGACCCCTGCCTGACCTCCTTCACCATATAAAGAGGCAGATTCTCGAAGGGCCGTTCTATTTCTATGCCGCTGCTGTTGTAGAGGAAATGATTTCGAAACATGCGATTCTTTTTCAGCCAGATTTTCTGATCCGGATAGCTGATCGTGAGGTGAAAGCGTTTCAGGATGTCCATGCCAATAATACCAATGTGATATTCCGGCAGGCGGCCTTTGCCTGTCGCCATGCTGTCGGGAAAAGTGATGAGGGGATTTCGTATAAGGTAGGGCCCCAGTTGCAGAGCCTCTATCCTTGAGAGATAGCCCTTCATATGTCCGTTGAGCCCGTAGCCCAGTGTGCCGTAAATACCGGAAGACCCAATGGCTTTGCGTTCCTGCCCGCTCAAAAATAAGGCTGCGGAAAACCCCGCTCCCGAATCCAGGAGCAGCTTGTGGAGGCTGCTTTTGCCATGCGAGAAGGTGACGGGCACCTCAATGAAGGGCTTTTGATCAATCAGCTCGAATTCCAGTTCACGGCCCCGTCCTTTTGGCCTGAAGGCGGAGGGCCGGTACAGGGTCAGCCTTTCTGCGGGATAATTGATCTCTACAATAAAGTCTTTGAATAGGGCGTAGCCGATGATGCCATGTACCTTGACGGCCAATCTGTTTTTGATTTTAAAGGTCGAATCATTTACCAGCAGCACATCCTGGTTCATTCCCGTGATACCGGGGATCTGTATGATGTTGTTGTAGGTGTGCAATACGCTTACGTTTTCGCCCGTGCCCAGTCCCCCGATCTGAAGCACACGGCTGCCCGTCATTTGCAGCGAATCTTTCTCCGGCATCCGGAAAAGAATGGTATTGCGGACACCGGAATCGAGGATGAACCACAGGGTGTCCGAGTGATTGAGGAAAAGCGGGATGAGTATCAGGTTTTGCGTAGCTTTAAATGGAATGACGAGCTTTTTGGCCAGGCTGTCATCGGGGCGGAAGGAATTGAAATATGGCTGGGCAGATGCAGGCATTGGAGGGAAGAATAGAAGCGCGCACAAAAGCAGTGGCGCCAAGCGAAAGAGAAGAGCGGTCAGGAGCTGTTTTTTCATAGGAGTGGTGCACCTCCGAATTTCAGAAGTTTCTGCTTTGAAAATATTGAAAAACAAGGGATTTAGTAATTTCGCAGCACCAATAAAAATACCGAAAAGGGGACAGGAGAAAAAATGAAAGCGGAATTGATTAAAAAGCTGGAAGAATTGCTCAGAGACAAACCGATCAGTGAGATCATTGAGGAGGTGCATCACGTTGAGGATCAGATAAGAGCAGCCCTTGAGGAAGCCCGTCACCGACAGCTGGATGCGGAAGAGGAACTCCATGAGCGCAGCGGGGAGGAAGAGTCCGCAGAAGTTTCGGTTTTGCCTGCCGAGGCGCAGGAAGAGGAAAAAGCAGGGGAAGCGCTGCCCGAAACCGAAGAAAAAGAAGCGGAAAGTCCCGGAATGGAAACGGCAACAGCCGATGCCGGCAAAGAAAGTCATGCCGAGAGGGAGCAAGCCGAAGCTATGAGCCCGGAAGCGCTGAATGCCCTGGAGCAGCGTTTCCGGGAGCTGATGGGAATCTTTAATGAGCGGCTGGAGAAATACAGGGCACACGTCAGGGAGGAAGAAGAAAAAAACTACGAGGAAAAGAAGAAGGTGATAGAAGGCCTGCGGGAAATCATCACCGAGGAACAGAATATCGGCCAGGCGATCAACAAATTCAGAACGCTGCAGAGAAAGTGGAAGAACATTGGTAATGTGCCGGCAGCAAAATACCGCGATCTGCAAAGCGAGTACAGTTTTGAGGTGGAGCGGTTCAACTATACGCTGAGCATCATCAAAGGATTGAAAGAGCTTGACCTGCACAAGAACCTGGAGAAGAAGCAAAAGCTGGTAGAGCATATGAAGGCGCTGACCGGGGAAAAGTCGATCAAGCGCATGGAGATGATGGTAAAATCGTACCAAGAGGAATGGGAAGAAGCCGGCCCCGTGCCCCAGGAGAACTGGGAGGAAGTGAGAGATGCTTTCCGCGAAGCTACCCACAAGGTCTATGAAAAATTAAGGCAGCACTACGATCAGCTGCGGGAAAAACAGGTGGAAAACCTGGAAAAGAAAAAAGTACTGCTGAGGAAAGCACAGGAAATCAGCGAGCTGAACCTGCAATCGCCCAAGAAGTGGGCCCGGCATACCGAGGAAATCCAAAAACTGCAGGCGGAGTGGCGCAGCATCGGCAGGGCTCCGCAAGCGCAAAATGATGAAGTATGGGAAGCTTTTCGCGGAGCTTGCAACAGGTTCTTCGATCGCAAAAAAGCATACTTCAAAACGCTTCGTGATGCACGCAACAAAAGCAGGGAGAAAAAAGAAGAAATCATCAGAAAGGCCCTTGAATGGAAAGACAGCGAGGACTGGAAGCCGGCTACCGAGGCCATGATCAAATTGCAGGCAGAGTGGAAAAAAGCCGGCCCGGCCGACCGCAAAGACGAGCAGCGCCTCTGGACCGAGTTCAGGGCTTTGTGCGATGAATTTTTTGAACGGAAGAAAAATTATTTTGGAAGCATCGATGAGCGGTACAAAGAAAACCTGGCCGCCAAGGAGGCCCTGATTAAGGAAATCGAATCCTTTGAGCCCGGTAGTGACAAAGAAGCGGACCTCGAACGCTTGGGTACATTTACCATGCGCTGGAAAAGCATTGGCCACATCCCGAGGAAGAAAATAGACGAAATGAACCGCCTCTTTCGCAAGGCCCTTGACGGAGCGTACAACAAGCTGGGAATGAAAGAGGAAGAGAAGCGCGTGGCACGCTACAAAAACAAGGTCGATGAAATGCTCAGTACCCGGCATATGAACAACAAAGATTTGCGATCGGAGCAAAGGGCCCTGAAAGACCGGCTTCGCAGAACCCGCGAACTGATCAGACAATATGAAACCAATATTTCCTTCTTCACAGTGGCATCGGGCAGCTCGCCATTGCTGGACGAGGCAAAGAAAAAGATAGAAAGAGCCCGGCAGGAAGCGCTGATCGTAGAGGAAAAATTGAAGGTTATCGACAAGGCAATGAGGTCTAATTAGTCTTCGCCCCGACCTTTTTCTGAAAATCAGCCCTATTTTTTATTCATATGAACCTTTATTCATTTGATGAGGTTCTAGATGCAAATTTTCAAAGGCAGGTCTCAGGGCCTGTCGTGATTATCTAAATTTAATTTTAACATGAAACATTTAACGAAAGAAAGCTTCAAGAAAGAAGTGTTTGACTACGAGCAAAACAAAGAATGGAAGTATGCAGGTGAAAAGCCCGCCATCATTGACTTTTATGCCGACTGGTGTGGGCCGTGCAAGATGGTGGCGCCTGTTTTGGAAGAGCTGGAAAAGGAATACAACGGCAAAATCGAAATCTTTAAAGTAGATACCGAAGCCGAGCAGGAACTGGCTGCCATGTTTGGCATCCGATCCATCCCTTCCCTGCTGTTTATCCCGAAAGAAGGACAACCGCAAATGGCACAGGGCGCATTGCCCAAACCGACTTTCGAGGAAGTTATTGAAAAAGTGCTCGGTGTGAAGAAGGAAGAAGCTGCCAGCGAAGCAAAATAAGCTGCCGGCCGATTTTACTTTTTTAAATCCTCCGGGTAAACTATCTTGCCACACTCATGACAATGGGTGTGGCAATTTTTTTGGACTCGCTGGATACAGTACGACTAAACTTTGACAGCTCAAGTCAGCTGATTCTCAATATCTGCCTGGCATTTATCATGTTTGGCGTGGCCCTGCACCTCAAGCCTGTTCATTTCAGGATACTGCTGCAATCTCCCAGGAAGCTCATCACCGGCATCGTGGCGCAGTTTCTGCTGCTGCCGGCATTTACCTTTTTTCTTGTCTGGCTCATAGAGCCCATGCCGAGCGTGGCCCTGGGTATGATCCTCGTTGCGGCCTGCCCCGGGGGCAATGTGAGCAATTTCATGAGCAAGCTGGCCGGTGGCAATATTGCCCTCTCCGTGGGGCTTACGGCATTTGCCACGGTCATGGCCATCTTTCTCACACCCCTCAATTTTACATTTTACAGCAGCCTTTACCCCCCGACAAGGGCCCTGCTCTCGGAGATTGCCATCGAGCCGGGTCAGATGATTTTTACCGTTTTGCTTATTCTGGGAATTCCCCTGCTTGCCGGCATGTGGTTCAATCATCGCTTTGAAGCACTGACGCTGAAAATTATGCGGCCGATCAGTGTGCTCTCACTGCTTACTTTTGCTGCTTTTGTCATCATCGCATTTGCCAACAACTACGAGATATTCACGGCTTTCATCCACCGTGTTTTCGGGCTTGTGCTTATTCACAATGCCCTGGCTTTTGCCATCGGATGGCTGGCGGCTTCCTGGATGAAACTCCCCCTGCCCGACCGCAAGTCCATCACCATCGAAACGGGCATACAAAACTCGGGCCTGGCACTGGTACTTATTTTCACATTCTTTCAAGGATTGGGCGGCATGGCAATGATTGCTGCCTGGTGGGGCATCTGGCATCTGATTTCCGGTGTGAGTATCGCAACTTTCTTCCACCGCAGGTTCAGAAGGGTGCAAATACAAGACTGAGCAATGAAGCAACACTCAAAACGCTACGCCATAATGCATCGTTTGATGTATTTTGCTTTCAGGCGCTTCTACCGGAAGATGGAAGTGTACGGTACCGGGCATATCCCGGAATCCGGGCCGCTGATTTTTACCATGAATCACAGCAATGCCGTGATCGACCCGGTAATGGTGGCCATGTTTCACAAGCGGCAGCCGGGCTTCCTCACCCGTTCCGATGTGTTTCGCAATTCCCTGCTCAACCGCATCTTCCGTTCTTTCAAGATGCTGCCCATTTACCGGCAGCGGGACGGAGTCAATACCATCGAGGCCAACGCACCCATTTTCAGCGCAGTGACTGATTTTTTAAAGAAAGGCGGTGCCATCGTCATTGCGCCCGAAGGCGACAAAGGCATTGACCATCATCTGCTTCCCCTCAAAAAAGGCAGTGCGCGCATTGCCATCCGGTTTATGCTGGAGTGTGATTGGGAGACACCCCTTTATATCTGTCCCGCAGGACTTTCCTTCAGTGAATATTTCAGGGTGCACAGCGATATGATTGCACGCTACGGTGAGCCGATACGGATCAACGACTTTCGCGAAGCCTATGAAAAAAACCCGGAAGACATTTATCGCCTGATAACCGAACGGATAGCCGAATCGCTGAAAAGGCTGATGTGGAATGTAGAGCGCGAAGAAGATTTGCCTTGTTTTTACAAACTAAAACGCCTGGACGGGGTCAGACCGCTCTTTTCGCAGCGCCTCGACTGGGCCATGGAAATGCTGGAAACGGTCAAACAATTTCCGGCTGAAAAGAAAAAACGCCTGGAGCGCTGCTTTGCCCTCTATCTGAAACAACTGGACAAGCGCGGGCTTCACGATCGCCATGTGGCGGCCACGGCCCGCTCAGGACGCAAGGCGGCAACTCTGGCCGCCATCGTGTCCGCGCCCCTGCTTCTGCCCGATTTGCTGATCAATGGAATTCCACGGTATCTGCCCCGGGCCATCGTGCGATCCATGAACGTCCACCCTCACTTTCACAGTTCTCTCCTCTTTGGCTTTATGATCCTTGCCTTTCCGCTCTGGTATCTTCTCTTTTTCCTCTTCGTTTCGCTATCTGCCGGATGCTGGCTGCCGGCCGTTCTGCTGCCGCTGGCGGGGCCCTTTCTCTCGCGTTTCTATCATTGGTGGAATGAGCAACGTCATCGCATGCTTGTGCCGCCATCGCTTATTCGCAAGCGCGAGCACCTCTTTGCCGCCCTTTCTTCCGCTGACAAGGGATAATGCCTTGCAGCGGGTTCTTCTAGACGACTGTCCAGGTTCGCCTGCCTGCCAGCAGGGCATCCAGGTCGCCCGGGCCCAGCCGCTCTTTCACCTCTTCCAGCTGACGGTTGAGTATCGCCTCATACGTGGGGCGTTGGCTCTCGTAAAAAACACCAAAAGGCCGGGGCATGGCTCCTTCACGCGGATCCATAAAAAAGCGGCTGAGGATAAGCGCTTTGCCCAGGTCGTGCTCATCATGTATCCAGAGATCATCGGCAGTGAATTCTCCGTTGAGCGACACAATCTCCGGTACGGTTCCGTTCAGGCGGATGCCTTTGTCGGCATGGCTGCCGAAAAGCAGCGGCTTGCCCTGCTCCATGATGAGAATGTGTTCACTTTTGATCTTTTTATCGGTAAAAGCCGCAAAAGCCCCGTCATTGAAGATGTTGCAGTTTTGATAAATTTCCAGGAAGGACGTGCCTTTGTGGGCATGGGCCCTGCGGAGCATGGCCTGCAGATGGGCCGGATCGCGGTCGACTGAGCGGGCCACGAATGTGGCATCGGCACCCAGCGCCAGTGCAGGCGGATTGAAGGGGTGATCGAGCGAACCGAAAGGAGTGGACTTGGTCACTTTATTCACTTCCGAAGTAGGGGAATACTGCCCCTTGGTCAGGCCGTAAATCTGATTGTTGAAAAGCAGCACATTGATGTCAAAGTTTCTGCGCAGCAGATGGATGAAGTGGTTGCCCCCGATTGACAGGGCATCTCCGTCTCCTGTGATCATCCATACACTTAGTTCCGGCCTGACGGCTTTCAGTCCCGAGGCGAAAGCCGGAGCCCGTCCGTGAATCGAGTGCATGCCGAAAGTGTTCATGTAATACGGAAAGCGGGAGGAGCAACCGATGCCCGAAATGATGACAATATCTTCGCGGGGGATGCCCGTCTCGGGCAGGATTTTCTGTACCTGTTTGAGTATGGAATAATCACCGCAGCCGGGACACCAGCGCACATCCTGGTCGCTTTGAAAATCTTTGGGCGTCAGCGGCAGCTCTTCGTGTTCGATGCGGACATTCATGATGCTTCGTTTTTGGCATTTAATAATTCTTTGAAGGCCGTAGCCAGTTCCTCTGTGCGGAACGGCACACCCTTGATCTTGTTGATCGGGCGGGCATCAATGCAATAGCGGTCGCGAATGATCTTCACCAGCTGGCCGTTGTTGATTTCCGGCACGGCCACCATGTCGAAGTGTGAAATGATGTCTTCGAGATTGGCCGGAAAAGGATTGATATAGCGAAGATGCACATGGGCCACATCACGGATGCCCTGCCTTTGGAGCTGTCGCACGGCCGCACGGATGGCACCGTAGGTGCTTCCCCAGCCGATCACCAGCAAACGACCTTTGTCGGGTCCTGCATCGATCTTTTGAGGAGGAATATGCTCTGCTATCCGGGCTACTTTCTCTGCTCTGATTTTGACCATCTTTTCATGGTTGTCGGGGTCGTAGGAAACATTGCCCGTGACATCTTCTTTTTCCAGACCGCCCAGCCGGTGTTCGAGGCCTTTGGTGCCCGGAATGGCCCATGTTCTCACCCCTTTTTCATCCCGCGCATAGGGATAATACGGGCTTCCGTTTTCGGAGGGGCGGGCAAAGCGTACCCGAATGGGCGGCAGCTCATTGGCTGAAGGATAGCGCCAGGGTTCGGAGCCGTTGGCAATGTATCCGTCACTGAGAAAGACCACGGGAGTCATATGCTCAATGGCAATGCGGCAGGCCTCGTAGATGCTTTCGAAGGCATCGGCCGGAGTGGAGGCTGCCAGTACCGGCAGGGGTGCCTCCCCGTTGCGGCCGTACATGGCCTGCAGCAGGTCGGCCTGCTCGGTTTTGGTAGGCATGCCTGTGGAAGGACCTGCACGCTGAACGTCAATGACGATGAGCGGCAGCTCAAGCATGACGGCCAGGCCCATGGCTTCGCTTTTGAGCGCCATGCCCGGGCCCGAGGTAGAGGTGGCTCCCAGATGACCGCCAAAACTGGCTCCGATGGCCGAACTGACGGCCGCTATCTCATCCTCCGCCTGGAAGGTGCGCACACCGAAATTCTTGTAACGCGATAGCCCGTGCAGTATGTCGGAGGCCGGTGTGATCGGGTAAGAACCGAGAAAGAGGTCGATGCCGGCCTTCTGCGAAGCAGCCACCATACCCAAAACCGTGGCCTCGTTGCCCATGATGTTGCGATAGCTGCCCGCTTCGAGGCGGGCCGGGCCCACTTCGTAGCGCGAACTGAATATCTCCGTGGTATCACCAAAGTGGTAACCCGCTTTCAGGGCTTTGATATTGGCCTCCAGAATATCCGGTTTTTTGGCAAATTTCTCTTTCAGATATTCAACGGTACTGTCCGGGTTCCGGTTGAAAAGCCAGTAGAGCAGCCCCAAAACAAACATGTTTTTCGAGCGGTCTTTTTCCTTTGTCCCCAGCGGAATGTCTTTGAGACACTCCCGTGTGAGTTTTGTGATATCGATGGAGAAAACCTCAAAACCTTCGAGGCTTCCGTCTTCCAGCGGATTGCTTTCGTAGCCCGAGAGGCGCAGGTTTTTGGCATCAAATCCTGCCGAGTTGGTGATAATAATGCCGCGCTCCTTCAGGTTGCCCAGGTTGGCTCGAAGAGCAGCCGCATTCATGGCCACCAACACATCGTAATGATCTCCGGGGGTCGATACTTCATCGCTGCCGAAGTGAATCTGATAACCCGAAACACCCGCAAGGGTCCCCTGCGGGGCCCTGATTTCGGCCGGATAATCAGGGAATGTGGCCAGGTCGTTGCCGATGTATGCCGTATTATCCGTAAACTGATTGCCTGTCAGTTGCATGCCGTCACCGGAGTCTCCGGCAAACTTGATGACCACCTTTTGCTTTTCTTCGAGTGCCTTGGCCATGATCCTTCATTTTATTATTGCAAAATTACCCAAAAAGGCAAAGCCCACCGGACGCTGCAATGTGCTTTATGGAGGAATAAGCAATTGTTCAGGAAAGTTCGGAGAGAGTACTGGATTTTACGGAAGCGCTTGCGCCTGAAACGGGATTCCGGATTTGCCCGTTTATGTCGTTCATGGTTAATTTTATGCAGTTTAGCATAGAAAAGGATACCACTTAGGGCAGGTTTACTTTACTATGTAATAGTCTGATGCTCTTTCCCAGAACTTGTACAAAAAGAGGAGAATGGATAATGCAGCGTGAGCTACATTGAATTTATTCCAATGTTAATATCGCTCATTTAGGAAAAGAATGAAAGAATTCGTGTGCTGGATATGAGCGTATCGGATTTAGAAAAGCAATAGATTATGAAAACATATATTTCAATTATTCTTACCCCTGGCGGTCTCATTTTCCGCGGCTGCCCAGATGCCCGTACCGGATAGGCTGCCCTGGTGCCCGGAAGGAGCTACCGGGGTCTATAAATCTTTTTCGTCTTCGCCCCCTTTTTTATTACAAATTTGAATGCAAATCGGATGGCATTCTGTTAAACAAAGAGGTGAAGATATGGCTCGTGAGTTCCATAGAGCTAGTGGGCGGTAAAAATGCTTAGTGGGGAAGAAATGAAGATGCCGGGGGCCGCGAATATCCATTTCAAAATACGGCCAGTCGCAACACAAGATCAAAATAGGTGAGCCGTCCCGCCCAGGAGGCTTCGTAATTTCTATAGGGGATTTTATCCTTATATATTTTGGAAGAGTATTTGCTTGGAGAGTCTATGATATTTCTGAAAAGATAATGATAAGTAAGACGCAGTGAAGCGCTCTTGAAAAAAAGTATCTTCTTGCTATAGCGGAAGCCGATTCCAAGAAATCCTTCAGGAATAAATTTCTTCATTCCCAAATGATCTGACGTGGTGAAGCTAAAGTCATATAAAGAGTCAGATTCCGCTATTAGTAAAGAGACATCTTGTGACCAGGAAGAACGGCTAAAGGTATGCAGAGATCCTCCTGCACCCAGCGATGCGATTAAATTCATATTGTCACCCAGGGACATCACTTTTGAATTATTTGAGAATAGGAATTTAAGTTGTGATATGCTCTCCGAAAATCTTATTTTATAGGATATAAACTCATCTTCTATACTATGTGTGAAAGCAATTTCATGTGAGCTGAGTTGAATCTCCCAATTCAAGGCCAATAGATCGTTATAGCTCTTTTGCCCATAAATTCCGATAAGGGGTGAGCTCCCGGTGCTCAATATGAATTCCTCTGTATCAAATGATTCAATGGTATTGGCAAAGAGGCCCCTGGAAGCTCCAATAACGGCCCCGTATTCAATGTTTTGAGAAATACATTGTGCGGCTGCCGACAGGTATAGAACTATAAAGAAAATAATCTTTTTCATTGAGGAGAATTTATAAAAAGACAATCTCACAATCGGCTTTAAAGTATTTAATAAATATCGAGTTTCTTTACTAAGTTATTGCCCTCTTTATGCATTTCAATCACAATATAGTAAATGCCTTTTCCATATTTTTTCAAAGAATAATTTCGGTTAAGGACTTCATTTTCTTTCATGAACCCTGAGAAAACATGATTTACTAAGCTGCCTCTTTGCTCATACAGCCAAATATCTATTCTTTGCGACTTCCCATTGGTATATGCAAGATTAATGTTGTCGAATGAGGGATTAGGATATGCCTCAATGGAATAAATACCTTTCTGATTTATCAGGAATAGCTCTGTTTTGTCTTCACTTTTCTTATAAAGATTTTCTTCTTGTATGACAGCATCCGTTTCCATTGTCCAAACTGCACTTTCAATGTCCGGGGAATCCGGAATGGCAATGGTCGTATCAAAGTTATTAATACAGTTATACACACCTATTACTTTCTACTAAAAGGTATGCAGCATTTATTTCGGATATAAGAAAAACCGTGTCAATTAGAATTATGATAGCCTGCCATATTATTTTTTCTATTTCTGAAATCGCCATGAATATTAAAGGTTATACTAGTACCGAACCGGGTATACTGTCCCGCCACCTGGGATGTGATCGCAATACCCCGATCTTTTTCAGTAGGCTCTTTCTTCCCGCCCTTCCATATAGTAGACAAAAGACTTATTGGCCACGCGTGTGCCGCCCGGGGTAGGATAGTTGCCTGTAAAATACCAGTCGCCTTTGTTTTGGGGGCAGGCGGCATGCAGCCCCTCGATGTGCTGGTAAATGACTTCCACCCGGCTGAAGATATGTTCGGGCCGGACAATGCGTGCGATCTCTTCCGATATTTCATCCACGTCAAAGGGCTTGTAGATACGCTTCACGTGATTTGTCTGTTCCTCTCCGAGGGGTTTTTCGAGTTCTTTTTTGCAATCGCGGTAGACTTCATCAATCAGCGATTCCATGCCGCGGGCTTTGAGCAGGCGAATGGCTGCCCGGAAGGCTACGAAGTCACCCAGTTTTGACATGTCGATGCCGTAGCAGTCGGGGTAGCGGATCTGCGGTGCCGATGAAACGACAATGATTTTTTTGGGTCCGAGGCGGTCGAGGATGCTCAGGATGCTGCGTTTCAGCGTGGTGCCGCGCACGATGGAGTCGTCCATGATCACAAGACTGTCGCGGTTGCGCCTCAAAGAACCGTAGGTGATATCGTAGACATGGCTCACCAGCTCGTCACGGGCATGGTCCTCGGTGATGAAGGTGCGCATTTTTACGTCTTTCACCGTCACCTTTTCCACACGGGGTTTCCAGTTGAGTATTTTCTGCAGTTCGTCCCCGTTCAGGTCTTCTTTGTGCTGTTCTATTTTTTTGATTTTATGATCTATGAGCCAATCTTCGAGGCCTTTCATCATGCCGTAGAAGGCCACTTCGGCTGTATTTGGGACGAAGGAAAAGACCGTGTTTTCGAGGTCGTGATCGATGGCCGGAAGAATCTGCCGCACCAGTTGTGTGCCCAGTTGCTGCCGCTCGCGGTAGATGTCGCGGTCGCTGCCGCGCGAAAAGTAGATGCGCTCGAAACTGCAGGCGCTTCTTTGGCGGGGCTCCAGCACTTTTTCGATGCTTACTTTGCCCGTGTGCTTGATAATCAGGGCATGTCCGCCCGGTATTTCTTCCACCTTTTCGATGGGCGCATTGAAAGCCGTCTGGATCGGGGGGCGTTCGCTGGCCGCTACGACAACCTCTTCATTCATATACCAATAGGCCGGCCGGATGCAGTGGGGGTCGCGCAGTACGAAAGCATCGCCATGGCCGAGGAGGCCGAGCATGGTGTAGCCCCCGTCAAAATCACGGGCGGCCCGGTTCAGCAAGCGTGCCAGGTCCATCTTGTCCGCTATGATTTCCGACAATTCCCGGTTGCTGTAGCCCCGGACCTTGTATTCATCAAAAATGCGCTGATTCTCCACATCCATAAAGTGGCCGATCTTTTCGAGCACCGTCACCGTATCCGATTTTTCCTTGGGAAACTGTCCGAGTTCCACCAGTTGCTCGAAGAGCTCATCGACATTGGTCATGTTGAAGTTGCCGGCCAGCATGAGGTTGCGGGTTTTCCAGTTGTTTTGCCGCAGGAAAGGGTGGCATTGTTCCACGGAGTTGCCACCGTGGGTGCCGTAGCGCAGATGCCCCATGAGGATTTCACCGGTGAAGCCTACATGTCGCTTGAGCCAGGCCGCATCTTTCAGCCGGCTGCTGTCTTCAGCCTGCAGTTTTTCGAAGCGGGCGTAGATCTGCTCGAAGATGTCTTTGATGGGTTGACCGGCATTGCTGCGTATGCGGCTGATGTAGCGATAGCCGGGCTCGGTATTTAATTTGACGCTGCCCACCCCGGCCCCGTCCTGCCCGCGGTTGTGCTGCTTTTCCATGAGGAGGTAGAGCTTGTTGAGCCCGTAGAGCGGGGTGCCGTATTTCTCGTAGTAATAGGAGAGCGGCTTGCGCAGGCGAATCAGGGCGATGCCGCACTCGTGTTTGATGAGGTCACTCATGGCTTGTATCTGTCAGCCTCAAAGTTAAGGGGAAAAAATGGATGAAGGCAGACTGCCGGGCTCTATTCCTCGAGGATGGATTTAAAAACTCCGTTTTCAAAGAACAGGGTATCGGGAAAAATGACGGGGGTGATGGGGCCGCTGATTCCAATGGGGTCTTTTACGAAGGCCAGCGCAAACGCTCCCTTTATGGTCCCGTTTCTTTTGATTTCGGTGATCCGGAAGTAATTCATCGGATGGTGATCAATGAGACGATAGGGAATACCGCTGACATGTCCGTCATCGAGTGCAGTGAGTACTTCGGCACATGGCCTGTGAACTGCCTCAGCATACCCATTTTTAAGAATGTATTTGTAACTTGATAAATCTATTTCACCATACTCTTCCGGAATGAAGTAGAATCCTAAACTGTAGCGTTCAAAACCTTCTTTTGAGAATTGCGTTAAATGGATGGCCATGGTGTCCGTATCGGCTCTTATTCTTCCGTGATAGACCACGGTCGCTGTCCATTCTTCTCCGTTTTTCAGTGCAGTGGCTTTGCCTCGGTTATCCGGGATCTTCGAATGGCAAGCGCTAAAAAGTCCGGCTACTAAGAAGAGGTTGACTAATAATTGGCTGCTTTTCATATGGTTTATTTCTTTATAAAAATTAAAGCATTTTGTGATTTATTATTGGATGACAGCAATATCAAAAAGTATACACCTGAGGGCAATGAAGCTATTGAAAAGCTTCTCCCATTAAGATCAGAAAAACCAGCATATTGAACAATCCTTCCATGGGCATCTAATATTTTAAAAGTTCCATTTTCATAATCAGAACTGCCGGATTCAAGATATATTTTAATCTGATCATTTGCCGGATTCGGAATTATTTTTATTTTTTCGTTTTGGTACTCAAAATTAACGGAGAGCTTGCCGGAATGGGAAGCAAGAAATTCATCAATCAATTGCAGTTCATCGAAATTCGAACTACCTCCATCTCGATTATCATTTTTTAGCGCACTATGACTGCAGGCGTTTTCTTGATTTCCATCCTGATTGGTGGCTTCTACGTCTTTGTACAATTTTATTTCATTGTTGCTTTGATCTGTTACCACACATCGAATAAATATTTTGCAATTCCGAATAAAAGTAGTAACATTGTAACTACATTTTTTGAAAAGATAATGGAATTACGAATAATAAAAATAGGAAACTCAAAAGGTTTCAGGCTTCCAAAAGCGCTGATTGAAAAATACAACATCAAGGACAAGGTTGAACTTATTCTGGAAAAAGGATACCTGATATTGACACCTGTTCCGAGCCCGAGAAAAGGCTGGGAAGCAGCATTCAAAGAAATGAATGAAAATGGTGATGATCAACTCTTATTTGATGACGTTTTCGAGAACGAAGATTTGGAAGAATGGAATTAAAACAATATCAAATAGTCCTTGAAAACCTTGACCCGACCCGTGGAAGTGAAATTAAAAAAACCAGACCCTGTGTGCTTATTTCGCCAGATGAAATGAATAAATATCTTCGGACAGTCATTGTTGCACCCATGACAACGTCCTCAAAAAAATATCCAAGCCGGGTTGAAGTAAAACATGACAGGAAGATGGGCTGGATTGTGATTGATCAAATCAGGACCATTGACAAGCAAAGAATTATTAAAATATTGGGACGATTGTCACGACCGGAAATTAAGGAAGTGAAGTCAGTGATAAAAGAAACATTTGTAGACTAAGAATTAACGATAACGATAGACACCGGGGCCATAGCACGGGAGGCGCTTTTCTTCTTCTTTGGTTGCCAATGGCAGTACTCATCCCCGCCAAAGCCAGGATTTGACTGTGATAATTGGTGACTCAGCCGGATTAAATCCTTTAAAGAAGGCTTCTTTGCTTTTAAAACCTTTTCGGCCATGGCAAAAGGAACAATACGAACTTGCCACGTTCTATCGGCTCGGCAATTCGGGTGATGCGTTCGGTTTGATAGTTTATTAGTTGTTTTATCGGAGCAGTCCGCGTTACTTTTTATCCTGCGTACACTTGATCCAGTAGTTCCAGCGCTCATTTCCTTTGCGCCATACATAGCTGGCCTCCAGTACTCCGTTTTTTACGGTACCGGTCCAATCGAGGTCCCCTTCGCTTTCGCTGTGGCATTTGGCTGTAAATTTGATCACATCCCCTTCTTTGCGGGTGATGTACTCCCCATTCTCAAAACCGGAAGGTGCACATGCCGAGGAATACATTTTCCCATCTTTAAAGGTGATGGCCTCTTCCCATTTGACTTCGTCAGAGCCGGCTTCTCCCATTCCTCCGGTGAAGCGGGTTCCGTCCAGAAGGTGCTTGCTGCTTTGGGCATAGGCCCCATTCATTCCCGATAGAAATAAGCCGGCCGTTAAAAGAAGAAGAATAAGAGAGGGAATGTGCAGGAGGCTTGTCCGGGTGTTTTCAGATGCTTTCATAATGCAATTTTTTATTGATTAAATGAATAAGATAAAAGTAAGCCGCATTACGGATGATAAAAACTTGTGAAGCGTAAATTAATGGTACAAAATCATCAAAGAATAGTACAAAAATTACAAAGGCGCTTCAGCGCAGCATTTGACCCGGAAAAAGAAGGAAAAGAGCCGGATTTATTACTGCGTATTATTTCTCGAAGTGGTTCTTTCCGAAGAGATTGTATTTAAATCCGAAAGTCAGGTATTTGTCGAAGTGGTTGAAGCGAAAAGTGCGATCGAAGGAGACTCCGTTTTGATTGTTTTGATAGTTGATACGGACATCTTTGACATTGCCCGAATTATAAATACCGCTATGTATGCGCAGATCGGCAAAGAACCGGAAGACGGGAGACAGCTTATACTCATAACTGAGTGAGCCGAAAGCCAGAAGATAGGGTGCATAAAGATTGAAGCGATAGCTTTGCTCGAGTAGATAGTTGTTGGAAGAATCTCTTGCACGAAGAAAATCCCACACTCCATAGTCCATCATCAGAGTCATGCCGCCCCCGAGGAGGAGTCGTGAACGCCTTGCCGGGTCTAGCAGAGAGTACGAGCTTCTAATGACCACGGCAATACTTGAAAAGTCATCAATAAACTGCCTGCAATTACAGTCTTTGACAAGAAGAGTATAGTACTTCAAATGATATTCGGTACTTACGCCAAATTCAAAACGGTTATTCGCCTTGTAGCTCAGGCCTGACCCGATAAGAAAGCGGCTTGCCGATTCGAAAGACAATTCGCTTTTTTCAAATCCCGAAAGCCCTGGGCGTATGCCCCCGCTGTATGCAGTGAAGGAAAAGTTTTGTTGTGCAGCTACAGAGATGGAGAAAAAAAGGGCAATAACCGTAAGTGATTTCATAATAATCAATCTTTTAACCATATGACACTAAAGTCATAAAGAAAGCCCATCTTGAAAAAAGCATAGCTATTACGAAGTACCCCGAAGTCAATAGTCTCTGTCTCCGAACTGGGGAAAAATCTTTTCTCTAAATAAACCACGGTTGGTGCATTATTCTCAGTCAGGACAAAGCCTAATGAGGAAAAAATATGCAACTTTTTTCGAGTTCGAAAATTGTATTGAATCTGGGGGGATAGAAGATAACCCAAGGTAGATGATCGTCTTACAAAAATAGTCAGCTCCTCGATTTCACTAATCGGAAATGTTGAATATCCAATTGTATTGTTGTTTACAATATCATATGTGATTCCTGCACTGATGCCGATGCCGATCTCCGAGCGTTTATTTTGGAAAAAATTATATAAGACTCCTGTTTCAATGGTAGAATTGGATTTCAGCCATGCCCGATCGGGACAATTACACAACGTGGGAACAATATCTGCAAATTGGATTATTAATTCCGAGCGAAGGAAAACATCGAATCGTTCCGAGGGATGATTGTAAATGCCGGTTCCAAGGAGGAATCTCCGGTTGTTTTCGAGGCGGGTGCCGCCAGTGAAATTTACTTTTTCAGGGCGAAATCCTCCACCGTAAATAGCCAAAGAATATTTGCTGATTTTCCCTTCCTGCCCGTGGAGGGCAGAAAGAGAAATGAGCAATAGTAAATAAGGATATAGAAGATATGCTATAATTTTCATGCTACTTGTGCTACTTTTCATATTAATTGCAGATCAGGGCCAGTAATTGTTATGCACGTCTTCTTCGAATTTTTTTATCCAATTATGTGTACGTTCGAATTTAGGTACACAATAAGGTTTAGGGAAAATGCCTTTCTTACTAGCAAATTTGTAATCTATAAAGCTTCTTTTATACCATTTATTAAAGTGGACTCCTACTGAATTGCTTATAGTAGTATAAGATGAAGATTTGAAATGTCTGTATTTAACCACATACCATTGGTCCTTAAGCATATTGAACTTATTAGATTCACCAGGTGCATAGCCAGATGGTATTCCACTTCTCCAGACATCAAGGAAGATTAACATCCTAACATAGGATCTAAAGGGGCCAGAATAATTTTCCTTCATACCATATAACTTATACTTATCACCCTCTGTGCCGGGAGTCCAGTCTGACTTATAATAACCAATACTAAAGTTGAAATAATCCTCATATTCGCATGGTAAATGAGATTTCCATTTTTTTGTCGTAAACGAAGAACTGTTTATGTCAATAATGGCAGTTTCTTTTTTATTGTAAAAAGAAACAAATATGGAATCTCCAATTCTTACGGCTGCATCCTTGTTCTCAATGGCCGCTACGGCAAAGTCTGTTATTTCTTCATTTACAAAATAAGCTGAGGTACTTGAGAATTTAGGCATGACATAGTCCGTGAGGAGCGATACATATCCTTTTGCATTTGCAAAAGCTTCCATGGTATCAGTGGGGCGGTAATCTAGGATTTGGATTGCTTCAAATAGTTCATTGGTGTCAGAGAAGGCAAGCATAGGCGCACTTAATGAAATAACCGTGTCGCTTCCATCATTAAATTGAATATTCAAGTTACTGATGGATGGAGTGTAACTTGTTGCAGTTATATTGGCAGGATCACCATAGTAAAGGGACTCAATGTTTACAAGTGTTGTGGTATCAACCGGATTGGAAGGGGAAGCTTTGTGAAAAACATTTGTGCTTTGATTGGCTGCTTCTTTTAAGTTAATACTTTTCTTACAGCTGGCGGTGAAAACCATTAAAAAAACAAATAGAATAAATGTTGGTTTTTCTAAATTTCTTGGTTTCCATGTTTCTTGGGTTCCATGTTTCTAGGGTTCCATGTTTCTAGGTTTTAAGGTTAGAAGCGCAATATAGGAAAAAAATTTAAAAGTATAATGTATATCAAAAGAAAGTTGAAAAAATATTCTTATTACCTATGATATAAAATTGAAGCCGTACAATTTTTGACGCTATGTGTTTGTAAATTACGCATTTGAACAGAAAACTGTCCGGAGTGGCTTATCATCTCTTGCCGGCAGGCGATATTCGCTTAGCTGCTTTCTCCGAATTTTTTCCTGAATGCTTCTTCGAGGGCAAACATTTCATCACGCAAAGCGGCCGCCTCCATGTAGTCCATTTGTTTGGCGGCTTTTTGCATTTTTTTCTTCACGGCTTCTATGGCTTTTTGCATTTGTTCCTTGCTCATATATTCCATCACCGGATCGGCCACCATGGCTTTTTTGCTTTGATCCATGTAATAGTTATTCTCCGGAGTGGCGGATTCTTTTTCGCGGATGTCCAGAATGGAGGACTGGCTCATGATCTCCTCTTTCGACTTGAAGATGGTTTTCGGGGTGATGCCGTGTTTGAGGTTCCACGCGATTTGCTTTTCCCTGCGCCTGTTGGTCTCGTCAATGGTACGCTGCATGCTGCGCGTGATGCGGTCGGCATACATGATGACGAGGCCGTTGGCATTCCGTGCGGCCCGCCCTGCAATTTGCGTCAGCGAGCGTTCCGAGCGCAGAAAGCCTTCCTTGTCGGCATCGAGGATGGCCACCAGCGAGACTTCGGGCAGGTCGAGGCCCTCGCGCAGGAGATTGACACCTACCAGCACATCGAATTTGCCGAGGCGCAAGTCGCGGAGGATCTCTACGCGTTCCAGGGTGTCCACCTCCGAGTGGATATAGCGCGAGCGGATGCCGAGCCTTGAGAAATACTTTTGCAGCTCTTCGGCCATGCGCTTGGTGAGTGTGGTGACGAGCACCCGTTCCTGCACTTTTACGCGCTCGTCTATCTCTTCGAGCAGGTCGTCTACCTGATTTTCCACCGGGCGCACCTCGATCATGGGATCGAGGAGACCCGTAGGCCGCACCACCTGCTCTACAAAGACCCCTTCGGTCTGATTCAGTTCATAATCGGCCGGGGTGGCACTGACAAATACCACCTGGTTGATAAGTTGCTCGAACTCCTGAAAATTCAACGGGCGGTTGTCCATGGCCGAAGGCAGGCGAAAACCGTATTCCACCAGATTGCTTTTCCGTGCCCGGTCGCCACCGTACATCCCCCCGATCTGGGGAATGCTTACGTGGCTTTCGTCCACAATCATCAGATAATCGTCAGGGAAGTAATCAAGCAGGCAGAAAGGCCGAGTACCGGGCTTTCTGCGGTCGAGATAGCGCGAGTAGTTTTCGATGCCCGAACAATAGCCCAGCTCCCTGATCATTTCGATGTCGAAGTTGACCCTTTCGGCCAGGCGCTTGGCTTCCTGAAATTTGCCGATCGACTCGAAATAATTGACCTGCTCTTTCAGCTCATCCTGAATGTCCCAGATGATGGCATTGAGCTGGTCGCGGGGCGAGAGATAAATATTGGCCGGAAAGATGGCGATATCCTCCATCTTCTCGATGCGCCTTCCGTTCTCCGGATTGATCATTCGCAGTTCGTCAATTTCATCTCCGAAAAAAGAAATGCGGTAGGCATAGTCGGCATAGGCGGGAAAAATGTCCACCGTATCGCCTTTCACGCGAAAGGTCCCCCGGCTGAAGTCGGTGACCGTGCGCGAATAGAGGCTGCCGACCAGTTCATAAAGGAGTGTGTCCATGGGGTAGCTTTGCCCCCGGCTGAGGCGAATGACGCGCTTGCGGAATTCCTCGGGGTTGCCCATGCCGTAGATGCTCGATACCGATGCCACTACCAGCACATCGCGCCTGCCCGAAAGCAGGCTGGATGTGGCACTCAACCGAAGTTTTTCGACCTCCGCATTAATGGAGAGGTCTTTTTCGATAAAAGTATCACTCACCGGCAGGTAGGCCTCGGGCTGGTAATAATCATAATACGAGACAAAGTACTCCACGGCATTCTCCGGAAAGAAACTTTTGAACTCTCCGTAGAGCTGGGCCACCAGGGTTTTATTGTGACTCATCACGATGGTGGGCCTTTGCACCTTCTCGATCACATTGGCCATGGTGTAGGTCTTTCCCGAGCCCGTCACTCCCAGGAGGGTCTGTGCCCGTTCGCCCCGTTTCAGGCCTTCCACCAGCTGGCGAATGGCCTCCGGCTGGTCGCCCGTGGGCTTGTATTTCGATATGAGTTTGAATTTTGGCATCTCAGGAGCTGTAAATCTCCGCAATCCTGATGGAATTGCGGCATAAAAGGCGTTTGGGGAGGATTATCTTTTTAATTTTACAGCGCTAGCAACGCGGAGCGTTTCAAATAGGTTTTATAAAAAATCAGAGAAGAGATGGAGTTAAGCAAAATATTGTCGATATCAGGTTTGGGCGGTTTGTTTCATTTGGAAAGCCAGCGCGACAACGGGCTCATCGTTCGTCCCCTCGAAGGCGGAAAAACCCGCTTCGTATCATCCCGGAAACATTTATTCACTCCGCTGGAGAACATCACCATCTATACCCTTGACGACAGCATTCCGCTGAAGGTGGTGTTTGAAGAGATGAAAAAGAAATCTGCGGAGCTGCCGCTTCCGGAGCCGAAAAGTGACGGAGCCGTTTTGCACGAATACATGAAAGCCGTCATTCCCGACTATGATGACGAGCGCGTGTACACGAGCGATATACGGAAAATCGTCAAATGGTACATTCAGCTGGATGGCCGCGGACTCGTGGTATTGGATGAGGAAGAGGAAGGGAAAGAGAGCAGCGAAGAGGACCACCCGGAAGCCGAAGATTCTCCGAAAGAATCGTAGCTCCTACTTCTTGCTCATTTTAAAGAGAAAATCTTTTTCTGCTTTGCTCAGTCCGTCATATCCCGACCGGCTGATTTTGTCAAGGATTTCATCCAGTCTTTTTTGGTAATCTTCACCCTCGTATTTCTTCTTTTTTTCGGCTGCGGCCCGGCCTTTCCTTTTTCTGTACTCGGCACTTTTTCCTTCGTTTTTATAATGAAGGCGCGGCCCCTTTTTGGGCCCGGCCAGCTGGGCCAGTGCATCGAGGAGGCGGTTGATGCCGCGTGACCAGTCGTGGCCGCTTTGCAATTGCTTTATGAAGAGATATCCGAAGAAAGCACCACCGAGGTGAGCGATGCTGCCTCCGGCATTGCTGCCGTTTATAGCCAGTACATCGAGTACCACGGCTGCCAGGGCCAGCCATTTGAGTTTGACGGGCCCGATGAGTATCAGGTGGATGCGATAGTCGGGGAGGAGGGTGGCCGTGGCCACCACAATGGCCATCACCCCGGCCGAGGCCCCCAGTGCTTCGGAAAAAGGCAGTGCCTGACGGAAAGCCGGCAGGGTGTTGTATGCCAGAATGTAGAGAAACGCACCGGCCAGGGCCCCCAGCACATAGATGGGGACTATCTTTCGATTGCCCAGGTATTCGCGCAGAATGCGGCCCATCCAGTAGAGCCAGAGCATGTTGAAGAGAATGTGAAAGAAGCCCTCATGGGCAAACATATGTGTGACAAGGGTCCAGGGCCTGCTGACGAGCTTGCCCAAATCTGCCGGAAGGGTAAACTGCCGCCCCAGCCATGCGGCCCACTCGGGGTGGCCCATGAAAAAGCCGAGAATCAATCCGGCCAGATTGATAAAAAGGAATACAGCGATATTGATAAAGATGAGCCGGGTGATGGCATCTCCCTTCCTGTATTCCAGTTTGATATCATCCCATATGGAGCTCTTGCTGTACATCAGTAAAAACGATCTCTTCTTTTTTGCCAGATTTTAATCAAAATAAAACCGAACAACATACCGCCCACATGTGCAAAGTGAGCCACATTGTCGCCCGGCCGGTTAAGTACGCCCGAAAACAGTTCGATCAGCCCGTAGCCGATCACAAAGTATTTGGCTTTAATCGGTATGGGCGGAAACAACAACATTAACCGTGTATTGGGGAATAACATTCCGAAACCAAGGAGCAAACCGAAGATGGCTCCCGAGGCGCCCACCACCGGAATATTCATCAGAAGGTTGAGCTTGGCCATGGCCGGATCAATAAAGTTTTGGCCGCTGCGAATGGCTTCAGCACCCTGTGCAATGACGATGCGAATGCTATCGGGGTCCATCCCGTTCATTACGGAGCTTATCTGCAGGTAGTTGACAAACTCATGCAGGAATGCCGCACCGAGGGCTGTGACGAAGTAAAAGATAAGAAAGCGCTTCGGTCCCCAGACCTGCTCAAGCGGGGTGCCGAACATCCAAAGGGCAAACATGTTGAAGAAAATGTGCATGAGGCTGCCATGCATAAATATATGTGTGACCAACTGGTATGGTTGAAACTCGGGGGAGGCAAAATAATAGAGGCCCAGAATGGAATTGAGATCCATCGGAGTGACCATATTGGCAATAAATGCCAGGATATTGATGATAAGAAGGTTCTTGGTGACCTCCGGGATACGTTGCCGCGATTGTAGCATGAATTCGGTGCTTAAATTATTGAGTCAATGTTAGCGCTTTTTTTCAAATTGCCGCTGCAGTTCTTCCAGGGAATATTTGATAAAAGTGCGATTGCCGTTTGGAGCAGTTAAATAATCGTGGCAGGCAAAAAGTTCATCAATCAGGGTCCGCATTTCTCCGTGGCTCAGTTTTTTGCCCCGCTTGATGGCCATTTGCCTCGACATGGCCCGGGCCAGCAGCTCGCGCTTGTCGAGTCGCAGTGCCTCGCGGGCCGCTTTGTACTGCTCCAGCAGCCCTTCGATCACTTCTTTCTCGTTGATGCCCTCAATGTCGGCCGGAAGGCCGTGGATGACAAAATCGTTTTCGCCAAAATGCTGAAGGTCGAAACCCAATGCATTCACATCATCCAGTATGCTGCGAAGCAGCACCGTGTCCTGTGTGTTGAGGCGGATGGTGACCGGGAAGAGCTGCTTCTGTGTGAACCCTTTGTTCTTTTCCAGCGAATCGAGGAAACGTTCATAGAGAATGCGCTCGTGGGCAGCCTGCTGGTCGAGGAGGATGAGCCCGCCCTTGATGGTGGCCAAAATATAGCTTCCGTGGATCTGTACGGGCACAATTTCCTGCTGACTGTCGTTTTGCCCGGCTCTGTCCCAACCGCTGGGAACCGTGATGGTCTCGTCATCCGGAGCGGAATTTCCGCTTTCCGGGTCTCCGCTCTCAAAATAGTCTTTCCATTTGGCATCGGGGTCTTTTTGGGGCTGGCGCCCATCCGGATAGAAGGGGTTGTAGACTTCATCGCGCTGCCGGTTTTCGGGCGGGGCCTGCATCGACTGCATTTCCTGCATGGCTTCAATCCATTTGGCCGATTTTTCGATGCCTGCCTCGTTCTCGAAGTCAAGCGAGGGCGTCACACTGTACTTGCCCAGGGCCCGCTTCACCGCTGACTGGAGATATGCGTAAACAATGCGTTCGTCCTGAAATTTTACTTCCTGCTTGGTGGGGTGCACGTTGATATCGATGTCACCCGGATCGAGCTGCAGGAAGATGACATAGAGGGGGTAGGCCTTCTCGGGCAGGAGATCGTCAAAGGCCGAGCGGATGGCATGGTGGAGATAGGGGCTTTTGATAAATCGTCTGTTGACAAAGAAATACTGCTCGCCACGCGTCTTCCGGGCAAACTCGGGCTTGCCGATGAAGCCGCTGATCTTGACGACTTCGGTAGATTCGTCTACCGGGACGAGGCGCTCGTTGTAGGGATTGCCGAAAAGTTTGATAATGCGTTTGCGGAGTGTGCCGGGGGGCAGGTTGAAAAGCTCCATGCTGTTGTGAAAGAGCGAAAAGGACAATTGCGGGAAAGCCAGGGCCACGCGCTGAAATTCCTCAATGATGTGCCGCATCTCCACATTGTTGGACTTGAGAAACTGGCGCCTGGCGGGAGTATTGAAAAAGAGATTGCGGATGGCAATGCTCGTACCGGGCATCATTTGGCAGGGCTCCTGCCTTTTTACTTCCGAAGCCTCGATGAATATTTCCGTACCGACTTCGTCTTCGGGCCTGCGGCTCTTCAGTTCGACCTGGGCGATGGCTGCCACCGAAGCCAGCGCTTCGCCCCTGAATCCCATTGTGCGAATATGAAAGAGATCGTCTGATTTTCTGATTTTGGAGGTGGCATGGCGTTCGAAGCTCATGCGTGCATCGGTAGGCGACATACCGCAGCCGTTGTCAATTACCTGAATGAGGTTTTTCCCTGCCTCTTTTATGATGAGGCGAATCTCCGTGGCACCCGCATCAATGGCATTTTCCAGCAGTTCTTTGACGGCTGAGGCAGGGCGCTGAATAACCTCACCGGCTGCTATCTGGTTGGCTATTGCATCGGGCAAAAGCTTGATGACATCAGGCATACAGGGCGGTTATAGGAGTTTGTAGATGGCAAAGATGGTAAGGATAAGCAGGATATTGAAAATAATAAAAAGGCGTACCCGGCTCATTGTTTTTTGATGCTGTACCCTCGCATAGAAGCGGTCATTGGCGCGTGCCGTTCGCAGGCGGTCTTCAAATTTGATGTTTCTTATTTTCTTCTCAAATTCCTCTTCACTGGCTGCCTCCATCCGGGCCAGCCGTATTCTTTTTTCCAGCTCTTCTTTCTCCGGATCGTAATAGCGCGGCTCATAGTTGAACTTGCTGTGATCCGGGAGCTTAAACATTTTTTTAATCATGACTGCATTTTTTGGCTCATTCAGAAAACGAAGAATGCGCGGCTACAGTTTATAAAGGTAAATCGCTAATTTCAGTTCATCGTCATATTTTACCAAGTTACTGCCATGTATTTTATCCTTCGGAGGCCGCAGGCTCCTAAAAAATACTTTGCTTTGCAGGAGCAGAGACTATAAACTATGTGTAAGAGCGTACTGATCTTTTTTTTAACACTGATTCCGGCCCTTTTTGGCCATCTGAGCGCAGAGGCACAGAGCGATGCGCAGCGCGCTTCGGCATGGAGCGACAGCCTTATGCGACAAATGACACCGGAGGAGAAGATCGGACAGCTTTTTATGATTCCGGTTTATAGCAACAAAGACGCCAAATACCGGAGCGAATTGCAGAAGATGATCCGTAGATACCACATTGGAGGTATCATATTCATGCAGGGCGGGCCGGTGAGGCAGATAAGACTCGGCAATGCCCTGCAATCGGCAAGCAAAATTCCCCTGCTCGTTTCGCAGGATGCCGAGTGGGGGCTGGGTATGCGGCTTGACAGCACCCATTCTTTTCCGAGGCAACTGACGCTCGGTGCCATCAGGGATCACCGCCTTATTTACGATTTCGGTGCGGAGGTCGCCCGGCAGTGCAAAGCCGTGGGGGTTCATCTCAATTTTGCGCCTGTGGTAGATGTGAACAACAACATCAACAACCCGGTGATCAACGACCGCTCATTTGGCGAAAATCGCTATGCCGTGGCTCTTCGCGGCCTGGAATATATGAAGGGCATGCAGGAGCATGGTGTGATGGCCTGTGCCAAGCATTTTCCCGGCCACGGAGATACGGAAAAAGACAGCCACCACGACCTGCCGCTCATTCCGCACAGCCGCGCGCGCCTCGATTCCATTGAGCTTTTCCCCTTTTGCATTCTGATCAGGCAGGGAGTGATGAGTGTGATGACGGCTCACCTGCAGGTGCCCGCTCTGGAACCTGATAAGAGCATTCCCTCCTCACTGAGCCCCCGCATAGTCAGCGGGCTGTTGAAGAAGGAAATGAAATTCCGGGGGCTGGTCGTCACCGATGCCCTGAGCATGAAGGGAGCCGGAGCCTACAGTCAACCCGGTCTGCTGAGCTACAAGGCCTTTATGGCCGGCAATGATATATTGCTTTTTCCGCAGGATATCCCCGAAACGATGGCGCTATTCCGGGAAAAAATAAAAAGCGGGGAACTCTCCATGAGCCGCCTCGATGAGAGTGTGAAAAAGATATTGAATGCCAAATACCTGGCCGGGCTGAATCATTGGAAACCCCTTCCGGAAGAAGATATCTACAAGCGCCTGAACAACCGCGATGTGGAAGCCCTGCATCTGAAACTGCTGGCCCATGCCATTACCCTGGCCCGCGACAGCGATTCCATTTTACCGCTGAAGCTGGTCGATACCCTGGAAATGGCCACCCTTTCCATAGCCGGTGAGGGGCGTCAGTTTGAATCCTACTTTGCGCGATACAAAAAGGCCGATCATTTTCGCATGGAGAAGAATGCACCCCGGGCTTTGCGGGAAGCTTTGCTGAGCAGCCTCAAAAAGTATGAGTGTGTAGTGGTGAATGTGTTTTCAATGAGCCGATATGCATCGCGAAACTTCGGCCTGGATGCCGGCACGCTGGATTTTTTAAAAAAGCTGAATGCCGAAACCCGGGTAATCATTGTGCTTTACGGTTCGCCCTACAGCCTAGAATTTTTTGACTTTGCCGATCATGTGATCGTAGCCTACGAAGAAACGCCTTATGCCGGGATGCTGGTGCCGCAACTGATATTCGGTGGGCGTGCTTTCAGGGGGCAGCTGCCGGTGAGTGTTTCCAATAAGTTCTTCTTCGGCCGGGGTCTTCGGCCAAAGGCTCCTATCCGTCTGGGATACGGCATGCCGGGAGAGTTGGGCTATTCTTCGGCCGTGCTTGACTCCATTGATACCATAGTGCATGAGGCCTTGCGCATCAAGGCCACACCCGGCTGCCAGGTGATGGTCGTCAAAGACGGGCTGGTGATTTACGAAAAGGCCTTTGGACATCCGGTTTATCATTCACAGAAAAAAGTGCGGATGACCGACCTCTATGACCTGGCCTCAATCACCAAGGTGGCGGCTACTACGATCTCTCTGATGTATCTTTTTGACAACAAGCAACTGGAGCTGAACACCACGCTTTCGGATTACCTGCCCGAATTGCAGGGAACCCGGCTGGAAAAGCTGAAGCTGCGCGACATTCTCACACACACTGCGGGCCTGCAGGCGTGGATACCTTTTTATACGTTCGTCACGCAGAACGACTCGCTTTTCGAGCACTATTTTCATTACCGGAAAGACAGCATCTACTCGGTGCAGGTGGCCGAAGATCTCTACATGCGCGAAGTCTATGAGGATTCCATTTTTCAGCGCATAGTGAATTCCAAACTGCAGTATCCCGTGGAGTATCAGTACAGCGATCTCGGTTTTTATCTTTTTAAGAAGCTGATAGAAGCCGTCACCCGCACTCCGCTCGACTCTTTCGTGCAGGAGATATTTTACCGCCCCCTCGGTTTGCAGACGATGACCTACCGCCCGCTGGAGAAATTCCCGAAGGAAAGGATTATCCCTACCGAAATGGATCAGGAATTTCGCCATCAGCTCATACACGGCTACGTTCACGATCCGGGTGCGGCCATGTGGGGCGGGGTAAGCGGCCATGCCGGCCTTTTTTCCGATGCCAATGACCTCGCCATCCTCATGCAGATGTTGCTCAACGGGGGGGAATACGGTGGCGAGCGATTCCTGAATGACTCTACGGTACGCTATTTTACCAGCCGGCACAATACGCTGAGCCGGAGGGGGTATGGTTTTGACAAACCCATTCTGGAAGACAACGGACCAAGTCCGGTTTCGCACCTGGCACCCAAAAGTGTTTTCGGCCATACGGGCTTTACCGGCACGGCAGCCTGGGTCGATCCCGAGAATCAGATGATCTTCATTTTCCTCTCAAACCGCATTCATCCCACGGCCGAGAACCGCAAACTCATCACCGAAAATATTCGCACGCGCATTCAGGATGTCCTTTACCGTACATTGCTCAGCCCACAGGAGGAGAATTGAAAGAGGAAATGCTAAATTAGCGCCCATGAGAATCGGGATTGTATGTTACCCTACCTACGGAGGGTCGGGTGTGGTGGCTACCGAGCTGGGCAAAGCCATGGCCGACAAGGGGCACATAGTGCATTTTATCTCCTATCAGCAGCCCGCAAGGCTCGATACCTACCATCCCAATATTTTTTTCCATGAAGTCCGTTTTTCCGATTATCCGCTCTTTCAGTATTCCCCCTATGAGTCGGCACTGACGAGCAAGATTGTGGATGTCGCCCGTTTTGAAAAACTGGATATTCTGCATGTACACTATGCCATTCCGCATGCGGCAACGGCTTTTATGGCCAAGCTGATCCTGCGGGAGGAAGGGCTTACCCTGCCGGTGATCACCACATTGCACGGAACCGATATCACCCTCGTGGGGCGCGATATTACCTATCTTCCGGTCGTGACTTTTTCCATTAACAAGTCCGATGGTGTGACAGCCGTCTCGGAATATCTGAAAAAGGATACCTACAAGCATTTTGAGATCAGCAAGGACATACGGGTCATCCCCAACTTTGTAGATCTGGAGCGTTTTCAAAAACACAACAAGGAGCACTTTAAGAGGGCCATTGCCGGAGAAGGCGAGCGCATTCTGGTGCATGTGTCCAACTTTCGCAAGCTGAAACGTGTGGAAGATGTGCTGGCTGTGTTTGCGCTTGTATTGAAAGAAATCGATGCCAAATTGTTGCTGGTGGGTGACGGCCCGACCCGCCAGGAAATGGAGCAGCAGTGCCGTATTCTCGGGATATGCGACAAGGTGGTCTTTCTGGGCAAGCAGGAAGCGGTGGAAGAGATTCTGGCTGTCTCTGACCTCATGATCCTGCCCTCGGAGAATGAGAGCTTCGGCCTGGCCGCGCTGGAAGCCATGGCCTGCCATGTGCCGGTTATTTCATCCGATGCAGGCGGAATTCCGGAAGTCAATATTGACGGTGTCACCGGATTTGTGAGCCCCGTGGGCGATGTGGAGGATATGGCCGCAAATGCTCTGAAGCTGCTCCGGGATGAGAAGCTGCTTAAGGAGTTCAGGCAGAATGCCTATGAGCAGGCGAAGCGCTTTGACGTGGAGAAGATCATGCCTCTCTATGAGGCTTACTACAGGGAAATAATGGCCCTTTCGGGCAAAGAAGAAGCCAAAGCCGGCTAAGGACTTATTTGCGTATTTTTTTCAAAAGAAATTTTCTCAGAATCGAAAGGTCATGCCAGACCGAGAAATCGCGGGCATATTGCAGGTTCAGCTTGTGCAGGTTTTTTCCGGCTATTTTTCGGTTGCGGGCCGCATCGAGCGGACTTAAAATGCCGGGCCGCAGGGGGGGCAGATGGAAGGGGGAACGCTCGCTTTCGGCCGCATAGGAAATCCAGGTCTTTTTTCCCGACAAAACAGAGAAAATATGGCTGATCATCTTTCGCTTTTCCTTGACAAACCAGATGTAGAAGGGCAGGAAGATGAACAGGAGCAGGGCGATGCCGAGATCGAAGAGCCGCTTGTTGCGTTTGCTGGCGGGCCTGGATATTTGCAGATTTACATCCATGGCATAGAGCTCACCGGCTGTGTTTTTTGAATTGCTTCCGATGATGCTCAGGCCATCCTCCGGAACGATCTTGTATTCTTTCCCCGGTCCCAGCTTGCTGATCTGGTCGATGATGACCGCGGCAGGCACATCGCGCGCACAAAAGATAATCTCATTCACTTCATAGAGCTCGGCAATATCCTGCAATTCGCTGATGTCCCCGAGATGATGATCTTCATTTCTGCTTTCTTCATTGAGCGAAACCAGTCCCCTGAAACTCGAGCTGATGCCGCTTTGTTTGAGCAGCGAAAGGACCCGATGGCTCTCCTCGGGGCTGCCCACAATCAGGAAGTTGCTGTTGTCGCCTCTTTCGATATCCAGTGTGCGGTATTTATAGAAGTGAATGGCCAGGCGCGTGATGACGACTTCCAGAACGGCCCAGGCCGTACCGAGTGCAATGATGGCCCGCGAGTAGCGGTAAGTTTCATCCAGAAAGCCGTAGATGGCAGAGATGATGAGGGCTCCGGCAAGCACTCCGCGAAGGCTTTTCGAAAGCTTGTAGGGTCGGTCGTATCCCCCGCTGAAATAGATCGACACCAGCCAGATGAGGACATAGAGCGGCATGATATAAGCGGCAAACTCAAAAGGATAGTAGTCGGGAGATTTTTTTACAATCGTCTCCCAGTAGTTTTTTATCAGATAGAGCCCCCCGTAAATAAGAAGGCCATCGGCAAAAGGAAGTGCCAGGCGGCCGGCCATTCTGGAAAAGAGGGAAAGGGCCGCTTTGATCCAGATGGCAAGATGGATAAAAAGAGAAAATAGACGGGCGTTTTTCTTGCCAAAGTGCTTGCTGTAGAAAAGCGCCATGGCCCGGTAAAAAACCCGCACATAATTGACACTGCTCTTCTTCGTACTCTCTCCTTTGTAATGGATGATACGGGTGCCGGGAAAGTAATAATTTTTATAGCCCGCCCGGACGATGCGGTAGGAGAGGTCGATGTCTTCCCCATACATAAAGAAGGTCTCGTCAAGGAGCCCGATTTCGTCCAGCACGCTTTTGCGCAGCATCATGAAGGCCCCTGCCAGCACTTCCACCTCCTGTACTTCCTCATTGCTCAGATGTCCCAGGTAGTAGCGGGCGAAGGTCCGGGAAGAGGGAAAGAGGGCCGTCAGGCCGAAAGCTTTGTAAAAAGCCACGGAAGGCGAAGGGAATGCACGTTTCGATTCTTTGAGGAACTTCCCTTTTCCGTCCAGCATCTTGACACCCAGTCCACCGGCTTCGGGATGTTTGTCCATGAATGCGACACATTTTTCGAGGGTGTCTTCCTCTACCACGGTATCGGGATTGAGCAGAAGAATGTATTCTGCAGAAGATTTTTCGATGGCCTGGTTGTTGGCCTTTGAGAATCCGAGATTCTCATTGTTTGCAATAAGTTTTACCTGCGGAAAGCGCTCACGCACCATATCGGGCGACCCATCACCGGATGCATTGTCCACTACCCATATTTCCACATCAAGATTACGCGAAGCCCTCAGCACCGACTGCAGCGCCTGCTCGAGGAAGTACTTCACATTATAACTGACAATGATGACCGAAAGCTTTGCCATTACTTATTGACCAGATAGTTTTCATAGGGCAAACGGTTGGCAAGGGAACGCGATAAAGTAAATTCATCCACGTATTCCAGGTCGTTGCCGAAAGATATGCCGCGGGCAATAGCCGTGATGCGGGTTTTTGATTTGTCGATGTTTCGTGAGATATAGAAGATGGTCGTATCGCCTTCAATATTGGGAGGCAGGGCCATGATCAATTCGCTGACATTGTCTTCCTTCACTCTTTTGATAAGTGACTCGAGCTGCAGGTCTTCGGGTCCTATGCCGTCTACGGGACTGATGATGCCACCCAGAATGTGGTAGCTGCCGCTAAATTGGCCGGTAGACTCGATGGCAATGAGGTCGCGAAGGTTTTCGACCACGCAGATCAGCTCATGTTTGCGCCCGGGATTCGCACAAATGCTGCAAAGGGGTGTTTCCCTGCTGTCGGCAATGTTGCCGCATTTTTCACAAAAAGCGATTTCCCTGCGCATGCGGGCAATGGTTTCACTGAATTCCTCCACCTCGGCTTCCTCCCTGTTGAGCAAATGCAACACCAGGCGCAAGGCGGTCTTTTTGCCGATTCCCGGCAGTGCGGCAAAGGCATTCACCGCATCGTCAAGCAGTTTGGATGGCAGGTTCATGCCGTAAAGTTACAAAGCACAGAGGCCATTCTCATATTTTCCGCAGCGGCCCCGACTATTCGTTGAGCACACATTGTTCGAGCACCACATCGAAAATCATTACTTCGCGATAGCTGCCTTTCAACGAGATTTCATCACCGACCGAGAGATCTTTTATTTTTTTCTGTTCTTCGGGCTTGAATTCACATCGTATTGTCAGATTCCCGTCTCCGGTGAGAATGAGCACCTTTTCTTCACCGTCCTGCGCTAGCTGTGTCTCTTCCGATTCGATCACACCGCTTACGCCAAGAACTTTTCCTGCATATTCCATGGCAGCTTCTTCTTCGTTCTTGCTAAAGGCCGCGGCCAGGTCTTCAGCAGTGATTTCTATATCGGCCTTCTTGCTGAGATCGAGCACGGGCTTTTCGTAGAAAGTGTGAAAGATCAGATAGTTGTAAAGAACACCGAGCAGAAGAACTCCAATGGAATAATAGACTTCTTTGGTGGCGTGCTTTTGCCTGGAATTATAGCGGATAGTGAACTTCTCGCCCGGCATGAGCAAAAAGCGAATGCCGTCAATGAAGGGGAGAATTAAAAACAAGGGAGCGAAACTGGCGAGCGTGCCAATGGCTTCAGCAGGACCTGCATCGCTCAGCACTTCAAGATATCCGGTAAAATAAAAAACCGCAGTCAACAGGGTAATCGGGTAGGCCAGATAAAAGAAGGCCAGACGATATTGGCGCAAATAGAGACGATGCAGGCCCAGAGGGCCAAGAAGAAAGGCCAGAATGACGGTGAATGATTTACTCTTCATAGTGCTGATTTTGGCAAATAATATTAAGGTATTTTAGACATAAGGAAAAGGATATTTTCCAAAACTGCCTCTGCAGCGGGTTTTGGGTATGTTTAAAGCCTTGATTTTTATATTTTTGGTTTCGCAAATTCATACAAAATGAAAATACAATCAATTTTAATAGGCATTTTACTTATGCTGCCGGGCCTGGGCATGGCTCAACGGGTGGAGTTGGGCCTCCTGGGGGGTGTCTCCAATTATTCAGGAGAGCTGACCCCCGACTATGGCATTGTGCTCAGCGAATCGCGGCCGGCAGTGGGAGGACTCCTGCGCTACAGTCCGAATAATTTCCTGTCCCTTCGATTCGGAATTACCTCGGCCTATATTTCCGGAACGGATGAGAACTGGAGCGACCCTGCCTTGCAAGAGCGCAATCTGAGCTTTCGCTCAAATATAGTGGAGGCATCCCTGATTGCCGAGATTAATGTGCCGGGTTACGATGTGGAGATGAAGAAATTTTCGCCTTACCTCTTTGTCGGTGTGGCAGGGTTTTATCACAACCCCATGGCGCTGTATCAGGGTGAGTGGATCAAGCTGCAACCGCTCGGAACCGAAGGGCAGGGCACCACGGCCTTTCCCGACAGGAAGCCTTACAGCCTTTATCAGGCAGCTGTTCCCTTCGGCCTGGGAACGAAGTTCGGACTCGGAAGCGGCCTTACCCTCAGTGCGGAACTGGGTGTTCGCATGACCTTTACCGATTATCTGGATGATATCAGCACTACGTATGTGGATCCGAATATCCTGATCCTCGAAAACGGAGAACTTTCATATCGCCTTTCCAATCGCACGGGAGAACTGGCGGGCCGCGACCGGCCGATTGATTTTGGCAACAATGACTCCCGGGGAAACCCCGACATAAAAGACTGGTATGTCATTGCCGGCTTTACTTTTACCTACACCATCGGTGTTCCGATGAGTGGCAGCGGTGCAAAAGAAGGCTGTCCGGTCAACTGGTAAATAAGAGAACTCATCATAGGGCTGTCCCCGTTCATCCACTGAACGGGGATTTTTCATTCGGGCAGACTTGACAGTTTGCAACAAATAGCGGGTGCGCTCGTATTTATCGGGACAAACAGCCATTCATGAAAAAGTATTTACTGCTTCTTTTTGCCCTGATCAGCATCCTGCCCCTCTGGTCGCAGAGATACGAAGCGGGAGTCATTGGAGGAATGTTTTCAAAGGCCGGGCAAATAGATGCAAGGCAGCCCTACCGGGAGCTGAGTCAAAGCATGGGGGTCTTCTTCTCGCGTACCCTGAGCGAAAATCTAAGTTTGCGGAGCGGTTTGCGCTATGCTGTAAACAGTGGAAACGAGGAGCTGCCTGTCAGGAAGCGGATGCTTGAGTTGTCCGTAGTGGCAGAACTGAATTTCATGGAGCTGAATCCGCTCTACAATCGCTTCACTCCTTATCTCTTTATCGGTTCCGGAATTTCGTACCATCAATTGCAGATGAGAGACGAGAAAGTATGGAGAGCCAGGGGCAGCAGTGCGGAAAAGCCGCTGGAAGCCGCCACGATGGGGGGCGCCACTGCAGGTAGCTGGAGTTTTAGTATTCCGACAGGAGCCGGGGTCAAGTTTCTCCTTGGCAAGAGGTCGCTGCTGGGCTTCGAAACGGGATTTAATAAAAGATTCTCAAAGGAGCTCCCGGCAACAAAGAGTATATCCGGACAGACCGGAGGGTCTCTTTCCGATCTCTTTGGGGCGTTGAGATTTTCCATGTTTTTTGGCACGAGCCAAAAGAGCAAATACCTGCAGGCATTTTATCGGCAGGGCCGCGGTGGCAAGCAGGAGATGGCCCGCTTTTAGATGCCTTTCATACGTGATCAGATCATAATATCATCTTCCGTAACCACATCCGAATCAGAGATGAGAACGGCCCGCTCAATCGTGGATTTAAGTTCTCTGACATTGCCCGGCCAGTCGTGTGCCATCAATGCCGCAATGGCTCCTTTTGACAAGGTCTTGGGAGGCATCTTGTTGGCTTTGCAAAACTGAGCCAGAAAATGCTTGGCAAGGATAATCACATCGTTGTCGCGCTCGCGGAGCGGTGGGAGGTGAATGCGGAATCCCTGGAGCCGGTAATAAAGGTCTTCGCGAAACTTCCCTTCTTTGACCAGTTCCATCAGGTCGCGGTTGGTGGCAACCACCACCCGGATGTCGAGCTGTATTTCTTTGTTGCTTCCGAGGCGCGATATTTTATTGTCCTGCAATACCCGCAGCAGCTTGGCCTGGAGCCCGATGTCCAGCTCGCCTATCTCATCCAGAAAGATGGTGCCGCCATTGGCCTCTTCAAATTTCCCGATTCTTTTTCCGATGGCTCCCGTGAAGGCCCCTTTTTCATGACCGAAAAGTTCGCTTTCGATCAGGTCTTCGGGTATGGCTGCTACATTGACAGCTACAAAATTCTTTCTTCTTCGCGGGGAGTTGTAGTGGATGGTCTGTGCGACTACATCCTTTCCGGTGCCGCTCTCGCCCGTGATGAGTACTAAAATTTTGTTGTTTTCGACCTTTTGTATAAGGTTCAGCACTTTCATGATGGCCTTGCTTTCGCCCAGCAGGTTGTCGTATCTGCTGCGGTCAATAAGCATGGACCGAAGGCGTTCCACTTCATTTTTCAGGGCTACTTTTTCGCTGTAGCTATTTACACTTTTAACGACCTCCACGATGGCCTTTTCATTTTTCACGATATAGCGATCGGCACCCAGGTCGTAGGCATTCACTACTACATCCACTTTCTCCTGTCCGGAGAGCACAATCACCGAGATGTCCGGGTTGTATTTTTTTATTTCCTGCAACAATTCCAGACCGGTGATGTCCGGCAGGTTGTAGTCGAGTGTTACGATGTGCGGATTTTGGTGCAGATTGTCAAGAAATTCTTTTCCTGTGGTAAAAACACTGATATCGTAGTCCGGATTTTCTGTTTCCAGGCCTTTTTGCAGCATTTTTCCAAACATGATCTCGTCTTCGACCACAAAGATCTTTATTGCACTAGCGCTCATAATGGGAGAGTTTATTTTGATTGCCTGGGAAGTAAAACTAAGTTATTTGCCGGGGCTTTTAAAAAAAATGCAAATAAAGAAAACTTTCATTGGTGTCTTTCGTACAACTGTGCATACGATTAAAACGGGTCATTATGCAAATACAAGAAAACAATATTCAATCCACAGGCAATCTCGAAATTTTCTTTAAAGACGGGAAAATTATAGACCTGGACTCACTGCGTGAGTTGAGCGGCAATGATCTTGATTTTATCGCTGAAATTCTTGGCATGTTTACAGCAACAGCCAACGAGCAGGTGCAGGAGATGAAGGAGCTGCTGAAAGCGGGGAACTTCACGGGCCTTAGTGGTGTAGCCCATAAATTCAAATCAAGTGTCAGTATTTTGGGCAACAGCCGCCTCTACGACTTGGTCAATGATATTGAATACCGGGCCAAGAATAGCGGAAACCGAGAAGAGATAAGTGAAAAGCTGGCATTGCTTGCGGTGATTGTCGACCGCGTTTACGAGGAAATCGCCAATACGGCCCTTGCTGCCTGAGATTTACTTTCAACTGCCAGAAGATTTACGAGATGCCGTTGACACAATAATTGTGCGCGGCATTTCTTTTTTAATGTGCACCTTTGGCACTTTTCCACATTTATTCCCGAATAGCCGGGGCTTTACGGAGGGGCAGAAGCATATATCTTTAAAGTTAAACAAGCCTTGCAATGACTGAATCTTCAAAAAAGACCGGGAAAAAGGAAGCCTCGCTAAAAGAAAAGCCTGGTTTTAATGCCCTCTCTGTGCAACGCATCCGCTCACTGCTCGAAAACCCCGACCTTTCTCCCAGTCAGCGCAAAACCCTTCTCAATCTGCTTAAGCGCCTGGAATCGGCCTGAAATTACCATTCACTGAGGTCAAATATATTTTTACGGAAATAGGGAATGCTTCCCATCAGAATGCTTACCACCGCTGTCATCAGAGGCGCATCAATCATGACCTGTTGTGGCAGTTCTTTATAGGCCAAGGAAAAGGTGATGAGATAACTGGATACCATCAGCACATAAAAAATGAGAATCAGGAAGATTTTCCTTTTCGGCTTTCTGCGAAGCATGTCCCCCATCAGGAATTTGAAAAAGATGTAAATGATGAAGCCCGTAAAGGTGAGCAAAACGATCTGCACCCAGAGGTTGAAGAGGGTGGATGCGTCCAGAATCTTCAGGTTGAAATCATTGAAATAAATGCTGCGGTTGAGCAGCAGAGCCAGGGTGAGCAAAAGGGTATAGGTGATCCAGCTGAGCAGTACGCTCTTTAAGTTGACTTTCATAAGGCTAGGTTTTGGATTCTACAAATCTACAATATCCGCGCCCACTCATTGAACCCGCTTCTTTTTGAAATTATTGCTTTTCTCAGAACCCGGTGTTCCTCTTTCTCCAGGAGGGGATCATTCTTCATAATGGCTGCCGCTGATTTCCGCGCTTCCAGCAGTATGGGCATGTCTTTTTGGATATCGGCAATGCGAAACTGTACATGGCCGCTCTGCCGGGTGCTGTCGAAGGCCCCGGGGCCGCGGAGTTCCATATCTACCTGGGCAATGTGGAAGCCGTCATTGCTGCTGGTCATGGTTTTTATTCGAAGGCGGGCATCGCTGCTTAGTTTGTGTTTGCTCACGAGGATGCAATAGCTTTTATCGGCTCCGCGTCCCACTCGACCCCTCAACTGATGCAGTTGTGCCAGGCCAAAACGTTCGGCACTTTCAATAACCATAACGCTGGCATTGGGTACGTCTACCCCCACTTCTATCACGGTGGTAGCCACCATGATCTGACTTTCGCCCCGCACAAAGCGCTGCATTTCCCATTCCTTGTCTTCTGCTTTCATTCGACCGTGCACAATGCTGACCTGATATTCGGGTTTCGGAAAGGCCCGGCAAATGCTTTCATATCCGTCTTCAAGGTCTTTGTAGTCCAGCTTTTCCGATTCGCTGATCAGCGGATAGACCACATAGACCTGTCTGCCTGCGCTGATTTCTTTTTTCATAAAGCCGAAAATCCGCAATCGGTCGCTGTCGGTCATGTGTACCGTTGTTACGGGCTTCCGGCCCGGAGGCAATTCGTCAATGACCGATACATCCAGATCCCCGAAAACGGTCATGGCCAGGGTTCTGGGGATGGGAGTGGCCGTCATCACCAGCACATGGGGTGGATTTTTGGCACTTTTCTCCCAGAGCCGGGCCCGCTGTGCCACACCGAAGCGGTGCTGCTCATCAATCACAACCATGCCGAGGTTTTTGAAGATCACCGGATCTTCAATGAGTGCGTGGGTGCCTATGAGTATCTGTATTTCTCCTTGCCGCAGGGCCTCCAGCAGTTTTTTTCGCTGGGCGGCTTTGCTCGATCCGGTCAGCAGTTCAACCCCAAGGCCGAGGGGGCCGGCATACTTTTTTATGGCATGAAAATGCTGCGTAGCGAGAATTTCGGTCGGGGCCATGAGGCAGGCCTGATAGCTGTTGTCGATGGCCATGAGCATGGCCATGAAAGCCACCATCGTTTTTCCGCTGCCCACATCTCCCTGCAGCAGGCGGTTCATCTGGTGGCCGCTCAGGGTGTCTTTTCTGATTTCTTTCAGAACCCGCTTTTGAGCGCCTGTCAGTTCGAAGGGAATCACTTCCTTGTAGAAACGTGTAAAAAGCGGCAGTGCCCGGTCGAAGACATATCCTTTTGTCTCCAGGTTTCTGCGGTTTTTGAGGCGTAGAATTTTCAGCTGATGGAAAAAGAGCTCCTCGAATTTCAACCTGCGGATGGCAGCCAAATGATCGGCCGCGCGAAGAGGGCGGTGGATGAGCTGCAAGGCATCCCAGCGATTGAGCAGCCGGTATTTTTTCAGCAGGTATTCCGGCAGGGTTTCGGGGATATCGGCAGGACTGAGTTCCTCAAGCAGGGTTTTGAGCAATTTTTCAATGCCGCGGCTGTCTAGTCCTTTGCTGCGGCATTTCTCAGTGGTCGAGTAGATGGGCTGCAGACGGCCTTCGGCTTTCTCCTTGCCCGTGAGCGCTGCCACCTCGGGGTGCGGCATGTTTAGCTTCCCTTTGTAGCGGTTGATCTTGCCAAAGATGATATACTCCCTGCCGGGTTCAATGGACTTCTGCACCCACGATGCCCCTTTAAACCAAATGAGTTCAAGACGCCCGCTCTCATCGCTGAATACGGCCTTCAGGCGCTGCTGCCGTCCGCTGCCCAACAATTCAAAGCGATCAATCCTGCCCCTGAGCTGTACCATCTGGTCTTCGGATCGGAGCTCTTTGACCTTATAAAAACGGCTGCGATCGACATAACGAAACGGAAAATGATAGAGTAAATCGCCAAAGGTGAAGAGCTCAAGTTCCTTCTTCAATATATCGGCCCTGAAAGGACCCACTCCTTTCAGGAATTCAATGGAAGTATCGAGTTTGGATTGCAGGCCGGACATCTGTCAACGAAATTAAGACATGGCTTTGAGAGTTCTTTTCATTGCGGCCCGTGCTTAAATTCCAGTGCAACAGTTCGTAACTTTATTTGAGAAAGAAAATGGCCCATGCCCGTCAATAAAAACTCGCTCATTCGATACCGGCTCATTGATAAACGACTCCGGAAAAAATACAAAGCCTATCCAAGCAAGGAAGAGCTGCGTGACTACGTGAGTGAAAAGATGGGCGTGGAAGTAAGTGAAAGCACCATCGAGAAGGACCTGAAGGCCATGCGCAGGGACGAACAGCTGGGCTACCTGGCACCCATTGCCTATCACCGCGAGAAGCAGGGATACTATTATGAGGATGAGAATTACTCGATAGCACACGTAGCCCTGTCAGAGGATGATCTTGATGCCATCAAGCTGTCGACCGTTGTCCTGCAGCAGTTTAGCGACCATCCTGTTTTCAGCCGCTATGCCAATGCCATTGATCGCATTGTGGATGCAGTGAACCTGGGCGATGTACTGGATACGGGCGAGGAAAACTTTATTCTCATGGAGCAGGTGCCCCGCCAGGAAGGGGTCAACTGGCTCACGCCCCTGATTCAGGCCATCCGCGAGCGAAAAGTGGTACGCATCGACTATTTGCGTTTTGATGCCGAGAAAATGAAAACTCATTTTATGCATCCCTATCTGCTCAAGGAATACCGCAATAGATGGTATCTGGTGGGGATGCATGATAAAAGGGAGTTTATCTATACGCTGGCGCTTGACCGGATTCAGGATATGGAGCTGCTTGATCCGGAAGCGCATCCGTTTCGCAGAAAAATCGACTTCGATCCGGAAAGTTATTTTCGCAATGTCATGGGCATCACGGTGACGGAAGGCCGCGCCACGGATGTCCTGCTGGAGTTCCGGGGTAAGTCAAGGGATTATGTAAAAACCCTCCCCTGGCATCACTCGCAAGAGCTTGTCAAAGAAGAGAAAGACCGCAGTATCGTTCGTTTCTTTCTGCTTCCTACACATGAGTTCAAAATGGCTGTTCTTGCAGCCGGTGATGAAGTGCGGGTGCTGGAACCTCGCGAGCTGGCCGATGATATACGCCAAACGGCAGAAGCAATTGCCCGCCTCTATGCCTGAAGACCTTTCGTAAAATAATATTGAAAAATGGTAACCTTTCTGCTTCGATGCGGTATAAGTAGCCTGTACAAATACCTGAAACGAAGCCGAAAATGAAAAAAACGAATACATATCGCAATTTGAAAATCTACAAGATTGCATTTCACCTTTTAATGAATAGCTACGAGCTGGTGTCGAAGATCAAAGGTGACAGTGGCCAGCCGGTGAGGCAGGGCCTTATCAATGCAGTCCAGATGAGCAGTGTTCGAATTGCCGAAGGATGGTGCAGGAGGAAAAGGCCCGGGGCATTTGAGGAGCATCTGGATGATGCTTCCACGGCACTGGCCGAAGCCAAACTCTGGTTGATGGTCGGGCTGGAGCACAAACATATTGATCATTTGGAGTATGAAAAGATGCTCAAGATGATAGATTATCTCGGAGAGGAAATGGGCCTGCTGAAAATGCAATGGGCCACGGCATAAAAAAGAGAAAAAGTTACGTTTTCATAGGTGACAAAAAGGCGGGATATCATGTCCCGCCTTTTTTATGTCCTGCCATTGTCAAAGCTAGTTGCTTTTCTTGCTGACTCCCGCAATCACAAGGGCTCCGCCCATCAGCCCGAAATCTTTGAGAAAGTTGGACATGGCCATTTGCATGGCCATATCATCAGGTGCATTCATCAATCCCGGGAGATGAATAAGCAGGATGAACAGCAACAATTCAAGCGCCAGTAAAAGTGCCGCCAGATAGCTGTATTTGTTTATGATAATGGCAATGCCACCCAACACAAGTCCTGTTCCGGAGAGGTAAACTAAAAATTCTGCTGCCGGCAGGTTTTTGATCATTCCCGCCATGTCTGATGCATTCATAAGATGCAACATTCCGAAAACCAAAAACGGAATTCCAAAAATGATTCTTCCGCCTTTTTTTGTTAATGTGTCCATAGTTTCTTGTTTTTTAGATTAATTAATTGGATTTAAAAATTTCACGGTACGTTTGGTAGGGAAGTGTAAGGGGGGATTGTATAATGAAGAGGCTTGCGGGCGACTCGTTTTCAATTTTTAATTCGCCCTGTTCGCTGACCACGGCAAAGGCATCCTTTGGGGCCTCATGGCCATCCAGTTTTGCCGGCCCTTCAAGAATGTATATCGAGCAGACCTCGGATTTGTTTATCGGCAGGATGTGTTGACCGGCTTGCAGCTCCAGCTTTTTGATGCCGGCCGGACTGTCCATTTGGATGCCTTCAGCCCCTTGCCGGTAAACGATTGTTTCTTGTGTTTCCAATTTTAGCCGCTTGAAAGACTGCGCAGGGTAGTCATCGTAACTTGCAGTTTTGCCCAATGATATTTCCAGGCCCGGATCAAACCAGATTTGAAACATGTGCGTGTCGGGCATGAGTCGCTCGGCATGAGAAATGCCCCGGCCTGCCCGGATGATCTGTACATCGCCTGCATTGAGTTTTTTCCATTCTTTGAAGTGAGTGTCATAGTGCTCAATGCTCCCCTGCAGCACAAATGAAAGTATTTCAAAACCTTTGTGCGGATGCAGGCCGATCTCGCTCTGTTTTTCGCCCGTATAGGCATGGGCCCAGTAGAAGAGATTGGAGTAAGGGCTTAGCGAGCCTCCATCCTGTGGAAAGCCGATGGGTTTGTTTTCCAGGATTTCTCCCTGATTGAATGCCCCTCTGGCTTGTTGCTCTTTTTCAAATATTTGTAGGGCCATAGTGTTATTTTCAATTCCCATCTGCGCTTTCCTCAAAGAGGAATTGCCGGCCGGTTCCTTTATGTTGTTAACTGTTCTCTTGCTACTTAAATGGTGCAGGGAAGGGCTGCCGAACCGCACTTTTTGGCTGCTTCTTCGGGGGATGCGGCAGAGGCTATTGGTGTCAGATAATGCGCAGTATCAGCTCCTTATTTTAATAATGCATTAAACTAAGATAGAGAATTAGCTATTGATTTGCAATCTTTCAGGCGCAGGGTGCTTCCGGAAATAGAGAATTGTCGCATGCTTTACAAGCTGCTGCGCACAAAAGCCCGCTGATTAGAGCAAAAGTTGTTCGAGACTGGCCACTCCTTCCTGGTATGCAGCGATGAATTCCTGCATTATTCCTTCCAGTTCTTCGGGTCTGCCTTCTTCCTTAAGTTTTTCATTAAGCGCTTCCACGAGAGGAATGGCTTTTTTTATCCCCATCACGGCAATGGAAGGCTTTATTTTATGTATCACTTTGCCCAGTTCTTCCATTTGCCTCTTTTCCATAAGGGTTTTGATGTCAGACAGCACTTTGGGGGCATCCTTTATAAAGGTTTTCACAAGGCTTTCCTGCAGGCCGGAGTCGTTGCGGGTAAATATGCGGAGGCTTTCAATGTCGAGAATATCGCCAGCATCCGGATCTTTCTTGCTATCAGAAGCAGGGGTGTTGCTTCTTTCCCCGTTCTCTGCTGCGACAGGTATCAGGCTTGATATCTTATGAAAAAGCTGAATCGGGGTGAAAGGCTTTGAAATGTAGTCATTCATTCCTGCCTCCAGGCACTTTTCCCGGTCTTCGTTGTAGGCGTATGCCGTCAGCGCCAGGATGGGGATGTCTTTTTTGTCATCGGGGAATTCCTTCCGGATGATTTTTGCAGCTTCCAGGCCGCTTAGCCCGGGCATTTGAATATCCATCAGGATGAGGTCGTATTCGTATTCCCGCAGTTTGTCAAGTACCTCCTGCCCATTGTCTACCAGATCGAATTGAAAGCCCCATCTCGAAAGATACTCTTTCACGATCATGGTGTTTATCTCGTTGTCTTCGGCCGCTAGAATGCGAATTTCCTCCGGCTTTTTTCGCATCTGTCCGGTTCTTTCTTCCTCCGTGCTGCCTTCAAATGAGAGGTAGATCAGTGCATCGGTTCCTTTGCCTTCCCGGCTTCTGAGCTCGAGCTCGCCACCCAGTTTTTCGATGATAAGGCGTGCCATGGGCAGGCCAATGCCCATTCCTTCGCTGATCATGCCCTTTTGTTCGAGGCGGTAAAAGGCATTGAATATCTGCCGCAACTCTTTTCGCGGGATGCCCGGCCCCGTGTCCGAAACCGAAAGCTCTATCTCGGTCTTGCCATTTTCGCTTCTCAGTTTTTGAGCTCGCAGGGTGATGCGGGCCTTCGGACAAAACTTAAACGCATTGTCGAGCAATTGTCTCAGGGCCTGCCCGATTTTGATGGGATCGCTTATCAGTGTTTCGGGAATGGAGTCGTCATATTCAAAATGAAATTCATTCCGGCTTTCTTCTGCTTTCTGCGCATAGTAAAAGCGTATGATCTCCAGTACTTCAAGCAGGTGAAAGGGTTGCTCTTCAATGCGCATGCCGCCTTTTTCCAGGATGGCATAGTCCAGCAATTCTTCTACCTGATATTGCAGGTGCCCGGCTGTTTTCTTCAGGCTGAGGAGCTTATTCCGGGTTTCTGTATCCAGCTTGTGTTCGGCCAGTATCAATCTTACGATTCCCAGAATACCATTGATGGGTGTGCGCATTTCATGGCTCAGGTTCGCCATCAGAGATTCCTTCGCCTTTTTGGCTTCCACCAGTTTCTGATGTTTTTCGAGCAATGCCGCTTCGGTGGCTTTCATGGGCGTAATGTCCATATGAATGCCGAAAGACCCGCAGACACGGCCCTTGTCGTCATACACGGAGGTGCCGCTGATGAGCATCCATATGATGCGCCCGTCTTTTCTTCTGAGACGGATTTCATAAATGCCGGGGACCCCTTTTTTACGAAGGCTTTCCTGATTCCTCATGATGGCATTGTCTTCGGGAAGCAGAAAGGTCTCGGCTGCATTGCGGCCAATGAGCTCTTCCCTTTGATAACCGGTCATTTCACAGAACTTCGGATATGCTTCCACGATACTTCCGTTGGAATCTACTTCGAGCACTCCCAGGTTCATGTTTTCAACCACGACCCGGTATTTTTCCTCCTGCTTTTGCAGCAGAATGATCGCATCATTGATCTCCGTCAGGTTGCTGAAGGTGGCCAGTAGCAATTTGGAATCATCCATCTGGAAAAATGAGAGGTTGATCAGTATGAGCTGTCCTTTTTTGCTTTTGTGAAATATCCCGAAAGCTTTTTGCCTGCTTTCCAGCTTTTCTCTCAGTTCTTCCCGCAGTTCGCTTTCTTTTTCAAATGCCGATGCGATGGCCGACAGGAGTTGGTCAGGCTCCAGGGTGTCTCCGCTCCCGGGTGCGGCACTTACAATTTTTCGAAAAGCTTCGTTACATATGAAGAGTTTGTCGCTGGGCCGGTAGAGCAGCGCTCCGTGATCCAGGGTTCGGATCATCTCCCTCAGCTGGAGCTTATTTCCGTTGAAGGCGGGCATTATTTCAAGAGATTGAGCTTTCGGTACAAGTCGTCACGGTAGGATTTGCTGATGGGAATCAGTGTGTCTCCGATTTCAATGATATGGTCTTCGATTTTATCAATCTTATCCAGGCGGATAATGTAGCTGCGGTGCACTCTGCAAAATTTGTTGCGGGGGAGCTTGTCAAGAATATTCTTCATCGTGTAGAGAATAGCATATTCCTTCTGAGGAGTGGCAATTTTGACATAATCACTGAGGGCTGTGATAAATATGATATCTCCCGTATTTATTTTGATGAGTTGCGTACCGTCTTTTACAAACATGTCATAGTCCTCATCCGTGGGAATGCTGCGCTGCATTCGTTCCGAGGCTTTGTTGACTGCTTTGACAAAGCGGGCGAAGTCAATGGGCTTCACCAGAAAATCGGTGACATCAAAATCAAAAGCATCTACCGCATATTTCTCGTAGCTGGTTACGAGGATGATTTGCGGCTTTCGCGACAGGGACTTCAGGAGATCCAGCCCCGACATCCGCGGCATTTCGACATCCAAAAAGAGCAGGTCAATATCTTCATCCTGCAGGGCTTTCAGCGCCAGCTGTGCATTTTCAAAGCTTCCGGCCAGAATCAGATTGTCCAGTTCGCCAATATAGGCCTGCAAGAGTTCGCGCTGAATTTGATCATCATCTACAATAATGCACTTCATAGCATGAAGGTAGTAAATTATTCAAGCCAAAGTCAAGCGTCCCTTATTTGCTTTTTTCTCCGACAAAGTGGTCTTCTTTGTATTTGAAGAGTACGTTAAAGGTGGTCAGGCTGCCATACATGCGGGTGATATATTGCTGCAGGTGTACTTTCTCGTCATCGCTCAGATTGTTGCTCTTATTGATATTCTGTTCAAGTACCCGCAGCCGGTCGCGTACCATTACGATTTTGTGGAAAAAGATATCGATGGGTATTTCTTTTGCTTTGAGTTCTTCATCGGCCGGCTTGAGGATCAGGGTGCCGCCCCGGTAGCGCTCGGCAATCGGGACGATCGGGGTGAAATCGGCAAATTTTTGCAGCACCGTGGCCAGTGCGCGTTCCACATCGTCAATGGTAAGGGAAGATTCCGGCCGTTCTTTTTCTTCCAGAATTTCAAAACCGTCATAATCCAGGGAAAACTCGCGTTCGCCTCCGTTTTTGAAAATTACTTTTAACGAACTGATTCCCGCTTCGGAAACGATTCCCATGCCATATCGCGGATGCTCCACTTTGGAGCCTACTCCCAAATTCTTCATCATAATTTTTTCTTCTGATTGTGCGGAATAAAGATAAAAAGCTTCCCGGCTTCTTCTCTAGCGAATGAGGGCAAATGTGCCTTTTTTCTTTTTCATTTCATCCGAGGTCATGTCCTTGTAGATTACCAGATAGGTGTAGGCATCATTGGGCGAGATGCGGCCTTTGTAGATTCCGTCCCATCCCTGGTCAATGTCATCGCTTTCGAATAGTTTTTCGCCCCAGCGGTTGAAGATGGCCATGTGAAATTCCACGATGCCAATTCCTTTGGCTCTGAAGTAATCATTCAGTCCATCGTTGTTCGGAGTAAAGCCACTGGGAAGGTAGAGTGTGGCAGCCGGCTCGACACAGAAAAAGAGCTCGGAGGAATCCGCACAGCCCCCCTCATTTTCAATCCGGAGGAAAAGGCGGTATGTGCCGGTGTCGGCATAGCTGTGGTCCAGGAAAATTCCGGGGGAATAATTGAAAGTAGTACCGTCACCGAAGCTGAAGAGGCCAGTGCTGCCACCCACCGATCTATCGATGATGCTTAATTCGGGGTGAAGAATATTTGTGCAGGGGGCATCCGGATTGACTGAAAAACTGGCCTTAATGTAGGGGTACCCCTCTATGGAGGCGGTTTCTGTGAGGGTGCATCCCGAGTTCAGGTCGCGAACCGTAACCCGGTAATCACCTGCTATGGCCTTGAGGGTATCGCCCTGATACGGAGGATCTGTCTGCCATTCGAAGCGGTAGTTGCCATTGCCCGAGGCAGCCACAAAACTTTTGATTCCGTAGCAAACTTTTGGTCCGCTGCTGTAGCTTGTCACGATCTCGGGATAGACGTGTACATAGACGCTGGCGGAGGCTTCCTGCGTGCAGCCGTCCGATACCGTTACCGTATAGCTTGTTGATACGGTCGGATTGACAATTACCGAGTCTTTCGTGCCGAGGCCATGGCTCCACCGATACTGATAGTTGCTGCCCAGTCCGCCACCTGCTTCTGCCCTGAAGCGCGAAACATCTCCATAGCAAATGGAATCAGCCTCAAAACTGATTTGAGCCCACAGCGGAGCCCCCACCCTGACAGTGAATGAATCCTTCACGGCACATTCTCCGCTGCCATAGTCATAATAGATCACATGCATGCCGCTGTCGGCAAGCAAAGGATTGAAAAAGCTGTCTTGTATGCCCGGCCCTGAAAATTTGCCGCCTTGCGGACTGGCATTCAGAAGCACCATGCTGTCGGCATAGCAAAAGAAGGAAGCAACCGGGTCGATTGATATATTTTGAAGGGGCTCAACATGTACCTGCATGGAATCGCGGCACCCCTTTGTGCTCGTATAGCGAATCGTAAAGCTCCCGGTGCCTGTTATCTGCGGATCAAAAATTCCGGCATTGGTGTCAATGATTCCGTAACCATCCCAAACACCTCCGGGAGGTGTCACCTCCAGAGGAAAGGCCCCCGCCTGAGTACAGACAGTCGTATCGGCCTGGAAAGAAGGAAGCGGATATACGACCATAATTACAGAGTCCAGGCAGGTATTTGCATTGTAAACAAGGGTGTGCGTTCCGGCTCCTGCAACTTTTGGGTCAAATGTTCCGGGATAGTCGGGGTCGGTAATACCCGGCCCTGACCACTGGCCGTTGCCCGGTGTCCTGCGAATGCCCTTCCAGTCCAATTTCAATAGGCTGTCGGATTGGCAGAAGAAAAGGGTATCGGTATAAATTTTTGTGATCCGGCCGTAGACAATGATCGTATCGGTGCATCCCTGAAGGTGATACACGACATAGTCGTTGTAATTTTTGCCATTGTTCCACGAGGGATTGTAAGAACCAACCAGGCTGTCGACTATTCCGTTTCCCGTCCAGTACCCACCCGAGGGGATGGCTGCGGCAAGGGTGTCGAGTCCCTGGGAGGGGCAGTATACACGGTTCCATCGCGCGTTGATCGCCTGCACATAGACCTGCATGCTTTTGGAGCACCCTTTCAAAGTATAGGTGATGGTGTGCGTGCCGCTGCCGGCAGCACTTGGATTAAATTCTCCGGTACTTGAATTTACGATGCCTTTTCCGGACCAGACCCCGCCCGTAGGAGAGGCGTTGAGGAAATATGATTTCAGGCTGGTGCATGCCGTATCTGCTGACGCCATAATGATGGTATCGACATGGATGGTTTTTGAATGCTGGCAGCCGTTGGGTGCCGTGTAGGTGACGGTGTATGAACCGGGGTTGGCCGGATCGAAAGTGCCATCCGTGGTGATGTTGGGGCCTGACCAGCTTCCTCCAAAGGGATAGCCACCGGTGACCTTGAAAGGAGCGCTCCCTGGACAGGCGGCCTGCGTAGGGCCGGCCCATGCAAAGAGGACTTCCACTTCAATGGTATCGGCACAGCCATTGACCGTGTACCAAACCTTGTTGATGCCTATTATTCCGCTGTCAGGGTCAAACGTGCCTGCGCCTGCATCGGCTATTCCCGACCCCGACCAGTAGCCCCCAGCCGGAGACCCGTTGAGCGTAATGGGGGCATCAAATCGGCACATGCTCCGGTTGTTTCCGGCATTGGGCCTCGGAACCACCACGATGGTTTTGCTGGCCACATCCGAGGGAGAAGGACTGTTGTCGCTCACCGTTAGCTGGTACGTAGTTGTCGTCAGAGGGCATACCGTATGAGGCCCTGCACCTGCCGGTATGCCATTGTTCCACTGAAACTGGTAACTTGCTGCATCCCCTCCGCTTGCCGTCCCGGTAAGCTCCACACAGTCGCCCCGGCAGATGGTATCCGAAGAGGCCAGAATCTCTGCCGTCAACGGACAATCGCTGACACTCACATTGGCCGGAATATCGAATTCCCACAGGTTCCCGCAGATGTCGGTAAAGCGGTAATGATAGACGATGGCATAATTGCCGTTGTCGGAGAATGACGGATTCAGGGTCAGCGTGACGGAGCGCGTAAATCCATTGTTGCAGGGGTTGGGTGTCACAGTGGCAACCGTGACCGGGCTGGGCCCCGAAATTGTGAAATAAGACGGAAGCAGCGAATCACAGACAATGTCTTTGTCAAAATCAATGCGGAGGGTATTGGCAAAGCAGCTTGCCCCGCTTACGGTTGTAATTTTAGGTGGCACAGGTTCTTTCAGCACCGTCCGCCACTCGGCTATCCATCCGATATCGGAGAGGTCGGCATCCGAAGTAAACTTTAAGGTGATGCAGCCTGAAAGCGCAATGAAAGATCCCGGATTGCTTGTGCCCGAAAAGGAGCCTATCAGCGGGCTGTTGGTATCGGGGCCGTCATAAATCTTGAGTACGTCATAATTGGGCTCGGTGCCAAAATCCAGGAAAGTAAAGAAGATGCTGTCGCCACCCGGAGGACAGATGCTAAAAACAAAGTGTTCATTGTGGTCGTAATTGCCGGGAGCTCCGTCATTGGCATCGCTGTCGAGCAATATGCCTTCGCAATCTTCTACACGCATGTTGGACATGTTGTAGGTGACCTGGCCCATGCTGCTGCCGGCATAGAACAGTAGTAAAAAGAAAGTAATCAGGCTCTTTGACTTCATTCGCAATGGCTATTTCACAATGGTTATTTCGGGAGTGGAGACCTCTTCGCTCCAGTGGCCGGCCCGGTCTTTAAGACGGATTTTGAATACGGTTTTTTCCATATTGGCATTGCCAAATATGAAAGTACCCCTCAGACGAAAGCGAAGGGTCCCCTGAATGGATACCTGCTCGCCATTCGGAGGCGAAAGGGGCTTTACAAAATAAGGGTCGGGCTTGCTCAGGCGGATGTCCTGTACCCAGAGAGCCGCAGAGTCCGGGTTTTCAAAGCCGATGTCTCCGTCTCCGTCCTTGTACTCCAGCACCACGATCAGTGAATCCTGAAACTCGCGCAACACTTCAGGGCCTGCACTCACTATGCGCAGCTCGGGGCTGATATCATAGGGAAATGGATCTTTGCCGCCACAGGCCATCAGGCCGAGCAAGACAATGAATAATCCGCTTATTTTAATGATTGCTTTCATGGGGTGATTTCAAAAGAAAAGTATTTTTTTATGTAAGTAAAGCTTCCGTCTTCCGGTATTTCGGTCACTGCATGCTGCGGGTCTTTCACATAGATCCGGAAGTAAACGATTGTTCCCGTGGCACCATATTGATCCGGGTTCGGAAGAACTATTTTATGGTAATAATTTGCCGGCTCACCGAAGTAGTCATCTTCAATCACCGGATTGGCACTGATTTGCAGATTCTCCTCGCTTGCCGTAGCGAAATCGTCTTTGAAGAGCGAGAATTTGATCTTGTTGTAAGTCAGGGAAGCCGGAGCCGTGGAGTCATCCGAGACCGCAAACCAAAGTGCAATGGAAGGCGTGCCCTGCGGCACTTTTATGCTGCCGTTGCCGGGGTTTCGTTCCAGCAGTTGATTGTTGTTGTCAAAAGCAAGTACTCCTTTCATTTCCGGTTCCCGGTTGCCAAGGGTGGGCAGCTTGCCAAACATGTCGGGTGCGCCTTTTTCAATCCACTGGCGCACGAAAGCAATATACCGGTCCTTGTTGGCCGGATACTCCGAGAATGGATCAATGGCAATGGGCATGATCCCTGAGAGGCCGTCTATGTCAACGGTCAGGCGGGTAATCAAAACGGATTTGTCCGGGTTGAAAGGCAAAACCCGGTAGGTGAAACTACCCTGTGGATCGTTTTTGACCACGGGCTGATAGACCAGAGTGTTGTAGGTGCTTTCGATGGTCCTGAAATCGGGTTCGAAAGTGCCGTCATGGCATCCCGAGTAAGCACAGGTCTGACTGAAGAGAAAGGCATGCAAGCCGACAATGGAAGTGGAATCAAGAGCTTCCACAATGACCGTGTCCTTGCTCTGATTGTCAACATTGTCATACGGGTTCGGGGGCAGGTCTTTGGTGCAGGCACTCAGTGCAAGGCCTAAAATTAATATGATGATTACTTGCTTCATTTGCGTTTATATTCTGTCAAACCATGACATGGCTGCGCCATTGACCATGCCGGTACTGATTACGGAATCTTTGAACCCCAATATGTCGGCTACGGTAAGCACTCCGTCCTGGATATTGCCAACCGGATTGCTTTCGCTGCCTAATTTCAGGCCTGAGGGTACGCCCGGGCCCAGCATGGCACCGAAGATTCGTAGTGAATTCTGATCCGAGTGATCGAATGCATACCAGTCGTTTTCGTCCAGAATGGGATTGGGGTCGCTGTTCCTGCCACACTCCGGTATCATGATCATCACGGTGTTGTCCTTCATCTCCGGAATATTCTGAATTTCCTTCCAAAGATGAGCGACCCCGTGGTCGGCCCGGTGAAGAGAACGCAGATAGCCCGTAAAATTGCTGTGACAGCCATCCACGTTTGAAAGGTTAATCACCGTCAACGTGGGTTTGAACCATCGCATGAGCTCGATGGCATAACCGATATTGGAGAGGTCTCCGTTGTCCGTTACCGGTGGGAAGGGTATCTGTCCCAATCGCTTTTTCTCAAAAGTGGATTTAATAAATTCCTTAATGTCATTTCTTTCTTCTTCCGTGTTTGTAATGCCATATTCGATCAGGCCGCTTCCATTGCTTTTAAATGTATTGTCGAGAAATTGTTTCATCTCATAGATCGGGGCAATTTGCTCCTCGGGATGATAAACCTTGGCATTGGCCAGATGTTCTTCGCCTCTCGATCCAAATACCACATTGGGTACGAGCAAATTGGCTCCGTAAGAAGCTCCGTAGTTTTCGTGCTCACTGTAGTTGAGCAAGGGGTAGGAGTTGAGCAGGGTGTTGCAAACAAACCAACTTTTGGTAGCCGGAATTCCGAGGTGTCTGCGGGTATATTCGAAGATGGTCGGGAAAACAGGTTTTTGTTTCAATCCCTGTGTGGTGGCTGTGTTTCCGGTGACCAGCGTATTAAGACCGGCATAATGACCGGCCGAAGTGGCACGCATTTCGGGCAAAAGCATGCCCATGTTTTCGATGGTGTCGTTGAGCAGTCGCGGGATGGGCAGGCTGCCTTTTGTTCCCTGCTGGGGATCGGTGCCGTAAGCTATTTTTTGCGTGGGCGGGTCACCATTGAGGATATTGTACATGATGTTTCCTGCCAGCCCGGGCTTGTTCTGGGCATCTTCCAGATAGCGCTGCAGCACGGATTCCTGTTGCCGCACACCTCCTGCAAAGAGTACATATACCACATGCTGGGCCATTTGCTGTCCGCTGGCTGCAAAGAGTCGGCCGCTGGGGAGGATGTAAGGCGCGGCTATGGCTCCTGCTGCGGCCATTCCGGCTGTTCGTATGAATTGTCTTCTTTTCATTGTTAAGGGATTAATAGTAGAGGTATTCATTGCTGAGAGCAAAGGCAAAATAGACCAGTTCACTCGTCACATTCGGGTTGTTCTCAATGTAATGGATAAACCAGGTGAGCTCTGCCTCTGAGGGCCTTCGGATCAGAAAGCGTTCGTAGGTGTCGAGTGTAAACTGTTCGGGATCGGCACGCATGGCAGAATCGCTCGGAATCTGCACGTTCTGCTTGTTCATCAAATTGCTGATGATGACCTCATGAATGAGATCTTTGTCGCCAAAGCCGAAGATGATGTCTTCAAGCTCAATGACTTTATTGGCCGAAAGTGCCTGCTGAAAAAGGTTGGCATGCAAAATGGCCAGGTACTGGCCTTCCGTCTTGAGCTTGGCTTTCTGAGCGTCAATCGGAAATATATCTTCCTCATTGAGCTGATAGGCAACATCCTTCTTGCATCCAAATAGTGACAAGAGGGCGAAGAGAAAAAATAAGGGTAGTAATCGTTTCATAGTTTATTGGAAGTTGGCGTATTCGTCAGTAGATGTGATATATTGTTGCACTTTCAACAGATCATGGTCGAAGTAGAAGTCCTTCATCAGCTCGTAGCTTTCCGTGGTTTCCGGAGTTCGTCCCATGAATGTTTTGTAGGACCAGATGATCAGTCCTTCGTAAAACTCCCGGGTATCGGTCAATACATTCAGGTAGTCGGTTTTGTTTTGGGCCGGTTTTCCGAAAATCAGAGATGACTGGTTGTATTCGATGATATTGAAAGCGGTATTGAATTCGTGCCTTGTGGGGTAGCGGAAAAACAAATCGTCAAAAGTGGCATTGACAAAATTGAAGGTGTTCATATTTATTTTGTCATAAATCCCGTTGTAGGCCATCCGGAAGAAGATGTCTTTGACTTCGATTTGTTTTCTCCGGTATTGGACTTCGCAGCGAATGATGTTGCGGTATTTTTCCATTAGTGCCCACTTGTCTTTCATTCCCTGAATGTTGCCGTTCAGCGAATCTTTGATATAGGCTCCGTATAATATTCCGATCTGTTGATTGATCTCGGAATTGGAAGCGCCCTCTATCATGCGCACTTTGCAGAGATCGTAAAATCTTTTGTTGTAGGCGATGAAGTAAGAACTGTCGCCTTCGCGGTAGGTCGTGTCGCTCTGCAGGCTGGTGATGATCTCCAGGCGGGCTTCTTTGCTCAGCTCATTGTCCTTCAGATATTCGCTAAGGCTGTCCATTTCCACATCCAGCGGTTCGCGCCCTATGAGGTCGATAAAAAGGCGGTTGATATAGTTTTTTACAACGACTGTAGGCACCTTGCTGTAATCCGGGGCCTGGTTGTTGTCAACGATCACCAGATCGGGTTGGCAAGAAGCCAGAAAGAGGATAAGGAGTATAATGGTGAGGTATAGGGCTTTCATAAAGAACAGGGTATACGGGTGTCAATTATGAAAGTTATCAATTTCCGCGGGGAATGTCAATATCTCACGGTGGAAAATGGCTTATCGTGACGGTCTTCTGTCCATTTGTCGCCTTTTTTTCAATTCTTCGAGCAATACCAGCTTGAATCTTTCTTCGGCAACAATCAGTTGGGCTACTTTTTTTACCGGAAGCACGGTTTTGAATTTTTCAATATACTCTTCCTGGAGGTCCAGTTCTTTGCGGTTGTACGCAAGATATTGATCCAGCGCTTCTTCTATCTCCGCATCACTGAGGTCCCGGTCTTTTTTCCACCTTTCGAAGGTAGCTGCCCGCCTTTCTTTTTTCAGCACTTCCAGCTTGTCCTGGTATTCGTTGTAAAGGGGCCAGAATGCTTGTGCTTCCTCAGGTGTCAGGTGCAGTGCACGTGTGATGTATGATATCTTCAGCGCTTCGATGCGTTCTTTGGGGGTCTGGGCCTGTGCCATCCCCGCTGTAGCTGCCAGCAGCAGAATAAGAATTATATTTTTCATAGTATATCTTCGATTGTTGTGATATCCATGTCTTCCAGTAAGAAATCTTCCAGCTCATCTTCGTTGAGCAGTTCTTTTTCATTGTCCATCATCATGCTTTCATTCAGGTCGATCACGGTGTTTAATTCCTCTTCATCCAGATTGTCCAGCTGATCTGTGAGATAGGTTTCAAGTTCGGCAGTGGAAACAGAATGGAGCCCGGCAATCACTTTGCTTTCATTGCTTTGGCGTGCCAGAATTCCGTAGGTGAGCACCAGGCCGGCAATTACAGCTGCTGCAGCCAGCGTTTTTATCCGGTTGATCCGGACAATGCGGCCGCTGCTTTCCCCTGTTTCGCCTGCGGGTGAGGCTTGCTCTTCCCTGACCCGATTCAGAATCTTGTCGGGAAGCGACTCGAAATATCCCTCGGGTACTTCGTCCTGCCCGTTAGCTTCCGACTCCTTAATCCGTGATAAAATCCGTTCGTCCAGGCCTTCAAAATAGTCTTCCGGAATGCGGAAAGATTTTCTTGGATCTGCCAATTCAGGATCGGGCGATTCTGCAGTGAGCGATTGCAGTTTTTTCAGATTCTCTTCAAAGTAGCTGTCCGGAACACGAAACGGGTTCTGCTTTTTGAGCAGAGCGGCCAGCCGCGGAGCCAGGCTCTTCAGTTCTTCGTTCATATGTGTTTTGTCCGGTGTCATGCTATGGTAATAGACCTTTTTATAGGGGTTTCGTTTAACTGCTTTTGAGATATTGCTCAATCTTTTTCACGGCATGATGGTAGGAAGCTTTGAGGGCACCTACCGAGGTTTCGAGTATCTCAGAAAGTTCGTCATATTTCAATTCCTGAAAGTAGCGCATATTGAAGACAAGCTTTTGCTTTTCGGGCAATTGATCAATGGCTTCCTGAAGCTTGATGGCCGCCTCGTCACCATCAAAATATTCATCGGCTCGCAGCCTGTCGGCAAGTCCCAGGTCTTCATTGTCCAGGCTTCCATTGCGGTGTCTTTTCTCTTTGTTGATGTGTGTGAGCGCTTCGTTGGTAGCTATGCGGTAGAGCCATGTGTAGAGCCGGGCATCTTCCCTGAATTTGTCGAGGTTCTTCCAGACTTTGATAAAAGTGTTCTGCAATACATCGTCCGCATCTTCATGTATGTGGAGCATTCTCCTGAGGTGCCAATAAAGTCGTTCCTGATATTTTCTGATGATGGCGGCAAAAGCAGCCTCACGTGTAGCCCCTGCCTTGAAAAGGCGAATCAGTTTTTCATCGGGCAATTTCTCAGATATCATAGGCACCTTTGCTTTCTCTGCGACTATTTTCTTGCCAGCACCTTTCTGACAGCCTGAACAATATCAACCGTGTCAATGTGGTACTTGCGCATCAGTTCATCGGGTTTGCCGCTTTCTCCGAAGTGGTCGTGAACGGCAACCATTTCCATGGGAGCCGGATGCGCCCGGGCTATCACACCGGCAACGGCATCGCCCAGCCCTCCGTTTATCTGATGCTCTTCGGCTGTCACCACGCACCCGGTTTTACTTACCGAGTCTATGACCGCCTTTTCATCCAGGGGTTTAATGGTGGCCATATTAATCAATTCGACCGCTATACCTTCGCCTGCAAGCTGCCGGGCCGCTTCGATGGATTTATACACCATATGTCCGCAGGCAACGAGGGTTACATCCTCCCCCTTGCTGAGGAATTCTGCTTTTCCGATCACAAAAGTTTGCCCGGGATTTGTGAAATTCGGCACCTTCGGACGCCCAAAGCGCAGGTAAACCGGCCCATCCATTTTGGCTATGGCCTTGGTGGCGGCCCGTGTCTGATTGTAATCACACGGCACCACAACCGTCATATTGGGCAGCATGCGCATCATTCCGATGTCTTCCAGAATTTGGTGTGTGGCACCATCTTCGCCAAGTGTGAGCCCTGCGTGCGAGGCACATAGTTTGACATTTTTTCCCGAGTAGGCCACCGATTGCCTGATTTGATCATAAACCCGTCCGGTAAGGAAATTGGCAAAGCTTGTGGCAAATGGCAGCATTCCGCCAATGGTCAGCCCGGCTGCAATACCTACCATATTGGCTTCGGCAATGCCGCAATCGTAAAAACGTCCGGGAAAACGCGCAATAAAGTCATTCAGTTTGAGCGAACCGGCCAGATCTGCAGTTAGCACAATCACTTTTTCGTTTTCAGTGCCCAGTTCGGCTATTGCAGCACCAAATCCGCTGCGGGTATCCTTCTTTTCATTCAGTTGGTATTGATCCAGCATGCTTAGTCGAGTTTTATTCTTATTGATTGCCCCATGGGTACCGCGAAGTTCTTTATCCGCGTTTCTTCGGAGCGCAATGTGATTTTTTTACGATAAATAAGTTGATATTGTCCGGGTTGTAAAAGTATGGTTTGTTTGAGTAATTGATTGTTCAAATCCACTACCTTGCTCAGGCGATTGTCTTTCATTTGAAATATTCCGCCCACCAGTTCCAGCTTGTTTTCGATGGAGACCAGCCCCGGCTCGGGAATGGTGATTTCGGTTGTACGGTTCTGGCGAATGTTGACCGTATCTACAATGATGGGCGGGAGGGTCAGGATGCTCACACGGTATTTCCCTGTCAGATACTTGCCCCTGGAGTTAATGCTTTGCTCGTTGAGGGCATAAACCTGCCCTCGTTTGCTCACCAGCACATCAATCTTATCATTGTAGAGGGTGTTGCTCTGCGGCATCGAAACTTTCAGAAATCCCTGTGGTACGGGAATATTGACTTCATTGTGTTTGCCCGATTCGAATGTTACATTCTCGCGGACAACCGGGGGCAGGGTATGTACTTTGATCGTATAGCTGTTGATGGGGTCAATCTCCAGGGTATCGGGAAGCCCTTTCTCGTTCAGTGTATGGTAGTAGTTGGCCACGATGCGGTTATTGCTTATAAAGCTGATGTTTACATCGGTCTCGCTGGGCGTTCCTTTTTCATCAAGCAGGTTGACCTGAACGGTCGTTTTGTCCGAGACCTTTTTGACGATATCGCCCATGGCATTATTTGCTTCATCCGGGGTTTTAGCTTCATAATAAATACCTACGCAGTCGAGATTGGTAAAGGACTCGGAGCCATAGCCCAGGCCGATTACAAAAGGCTTGAGAATAATGCCTTTCTTTTGGAGCACGGTCGACACGGCACAGGGATCGCCTTCGCATGACTCGCGGCCATCGGTCATCACGATGATGATATTGCGCACTCCTTTCTTGGTCGGAAAATCCGAAGCACTCTCCTGCAAGGCATAGGAGAGCGGTGTGATGCCCTTGGGGCGGATGTCATTGAGCCGGCTGGGAATCAGAATGTGACTGTAGGGGCCAAAGCCTACTTCGAGCTTGGAATCCTTGCAATTGTTCACCGAATAGTGATACTCGCTGCCATAGACCCGGAGGGCAAGGTGCATGTTGGGCTTGTCTTTAAGGTCCTTTACCGTTTTGTTTATCAGCCTCCGGGCTACATCAAACATGGGAGCTCCGTCCCAGCTTTCATTCATGCTTTGCGATGCGTCCAGCAGAAAGAGAATGTAGGTGGGCGGACTCTCTTCCGTATCCGCCTGCTTGTTCTGAGCCGTCAATGAAAGCGGGCCCAGGAAAAAGAGGCATGAAAGCAAGATATGGAAGATTTTCTTTTTCATAATTTAATTAAAACCAGATGCTGGTAGCCGATCCTGAGCGGATGCTAAATTTTTTGCTTTTTGTCAGTTTTGAAGATTTGTATTTGTACTGCCTGAAAACGGCAAGATATTCTCCCGGTTGCAGTTGTAAAGTTTCCTTGCCGCGCAAGTCACGGTTTTCGTAGATCATGTCAATTTTTCCTCCGCTTACTTTGTAAATGCTGTATATCCCTGTACGCGAACTGTTGACTGTCAGCCGGCCTGCTGCCGGAATCTCAAGACGATAGGTTTCTCCGCCTTTGATGTTGATTTGCTTCTCTACCCTCGGCAGTGTCAGTATTTCGATATAATACCGTCCCTGGAGCAAAGGCTGAAAATTATTGATATTGAAAACGCTGAGCAGCTCTCCCTTCTCATTCTTAACCACGCACTGCACATCATTTATTTTACGGAATCCCTGACGGTTGATCTGCAGATATCCGATGGGGGCATCAATGGCAATGATATTGTGCCTGCCGGGTTCGAGAGAGACACCTTTTTTGATGATCTCGGGGGTGGTGTGAACGATGATATCGTAATCAGAAACCGGAGAAAGATAAATGGTGTCCGATTCTCCCTTGTAGCCCCGTGCGGTGATCAGCACCTTTTCAAGCTTCTTGCTCCGCTGATTGTAGATGCTTACCGGAATATCATAAAGCCGGGCCTGTCCGCTTGCATCGACAAGCCGGATTTCGGCCGTGGTATTGTTCATTGCCTGTGAGATGACCACATTCATCACATTTTCAAGAGAGGGTTTGTCGTTGGCATTGAGAAATTTTCCGATGCAGTCAAAGTAGTCTTCATTTTCAAGTTCGAGGCCGAGGCCTATGACAAAAGGCCTGAGCGCAATGTGATTTTGGCTTAGCAGCGGTGCCACGGCACAGGGGTTGCCTTCGCAGGACTCGAGCCCGTCTGTAATCAGAATGACCACATTTTTTGAGCCCGGGTCTTCCGGAAAGTCGTTGATGGCCTGAAAGAGCGAATAGGCGATGGGTGTCTGCCCCTGTGGCGTCACTTCCGAGAGCACCCGCTCAAACTCTTCCAGGTTGTTCTTTCCAAAAGGAATCTCGAGGCGCGTATCCTCGCAGTTTTTTTCATCGCGGGCCGACTGATGCCCGAAGAGGCGAAGGCCGAATTCGACATCTTTGTTTTTGGCATACACCGAATCAAGCACCTCAATGAGGATCTCTTTGGCTACTTCAAATTTCGTCTGCTTGTTCCACTGTCCTTCCATGCTGCCCGAAGCATCGAGCACAAAAAGAATGCGTGTTTTCTGGTAAATGGGGCTTTGCGACATGGCACGAAGTCCTCCGAGCAACAGAATTGCCAGCAGTGGAAGAAACTTGTAATCACGCCATTTCATACGATGCTTTAGATGATCAATAGTCGCCCAGTGTTTCCGGTATCTGGGCCAGGGCACGTGCCAGTTGCTCGTCATCGGGTGGCACTCCGTGCCAGCGATAATCTCCCGTCATAAAATCCACTCCGTAGCCCATCTCCGTCTGCATAATGATGACCACCGGCCTGCCCTTGCCTGTGTGGGTTTTGGCTTCTTTGAGGGTCTCGGTCACGGCCTCCATATTGTTGCCTTCGGGCAGGCTGATTACGTCCCATCCGAAAGCATGGAACTTGGCCCACAAATCTCCGAGGTCCATTACTTTTTCGATGGGTCCGTCAATCTGCACTCTGTTATAATCTATGGTGGCTATAAGGTGGTCCATTTTAAAATGAGCAGCCGACATGGCGGCTTCCCAGTTTTGCCCTTCGTCCAGTTCACCGTCACCGAGCAATGCGTACACGATGTGCTGGTCATTGTTCTGTTTCTTACTGATGGCAGCACCCACTGCCACAGAAAGGCCCTGGCCGAGAGAGCCCGAAGCTATACGGATACCGGGAAGATGTTCGGCCGTGGTGGGGTGCCCCTGGAGACGGGAATTCAGCCTGCGAAATGTGGCCAGCTCTTCAGTCGGGAAGAATCCCCTCCGGGCCAACACGCTGTACCACGCTGCGCAAATGTGTCCGTTCGAAAGGAAGAAGAGATCTTCACCGATGCCGTCCATATCAAAGGGCAGCGAATAGTTCATAATTTCCCAGTAGAGGGCTACGAAATACTCGGTAGCACCCAGGGCACCGCCCGGATGCCCCGATTGGACTCCATGTACCATTCTTAGTATATCTCTGCGCACCTGGCTGGCAATTTTCTCCAATTCTCTGATTTCCATTTAAGGCCTTTTTGTCTTTGCAGTAAAAGTAGGACATATCGCTTTTATCTCGGAGTCCTGACTCTCAAAGTTATGCCTTGTCGATGATCTTCTATTCTTCATTTTCCGTTGTCTGTCCCCCAAAGGGACGGGCAGCCGCATCTTTTGTAATTTTGCGGCACGAAACAAAGCCTTCCGGGCTTCGATAAATCGCAAGTTGATGAGTACAAAAAAAGTCAGACCCTATAAGCCGAAAAACAATGTGCGCATTGTCACGGCCGCCAGCCTTTTTGACGGACATGATGCGGCCATCAATGTGATGCGCAGGATTATGCAATCTACCGGGGTGGAAGTGATTCACCTGGGGCATGACCGCAGCGCCCGCGAAGTGGTGAATACCGCCATTCAGGAGGACGTGCAGGCCATTGCCGTGACCAGTTATCAGGGCGGTCATATGGAGTACTTTAAATATATGTACGACCTCCTGAAAGAGCAAAAGAGTACCCATATACGCATTTTCGGAGGAGGAGGAGGAACCATACTTCCTGAAGAAATCAAGGAATTGCAGGCGTATGGCATAACACGCATTTATCATCCGGATGACGGATTAAAAATGGGACTGCAGGGAATGATCAACGACCTGGTGCAGCAGGCGGATTTTCCGGTGGGTGAAGATGCCGTGGGATTTGTCGAAAAGCTTCCCGAAAAGAATCCGGTAGCGCTGGCACGGATTATCTCCGCAGCCGAAAACTTTCCCGAAAAAAACAGGAAAGTACTTGAGGCCGTTCATGCCATGGCCCGCAAAAATAAGGTGCCAGTGGTGGGAATTACCGGCACGGGCGGATCGGGAAAATCTTCGCTGGTAGATGAACTTGTAAGACGTTTCCTGCTCGACTCCGATGACAAGACGCTCGGAATTATCAGTGTCGATCCGTCTAAGAGAAAAACCGGGGGCGCCCTCCTCGGAGATCGTATCCGCATGAATGCGATAAACAATGAAAGGGTGTATATGCGCTCTCTGGCTACGCGCCAGGCCAATCTCGCCCTTTCCAAATATGTGGAGGAGGCCGTGAGTACGCTGAAAGCAGCCAATTTCGACCTTATCATTCTGGAGACCTCCGGCATCGGACAAAGCGATACGGAAATTGTGGACTATTCGGACGTGAGCCTTTATGTGATGACCCCTGAATATGGTGCCGCTACGCAGCTCGAAAAAATCGATATGCTCGACTTTGCCGACCTGATTGCCATCAACAAATTTGACAAGCGCGGTGCACTGGATGCCCTGCGTGATGTACGAAAACAATACAAGCGAAATCATCAGCTTTTTGAAGCAGCCGATGAAGAACTCCCCATCTACGGCACCATTGCTTCGCACTTCAACGATGCCGGCACCAATGCACTTTACAAGGCATTGATGAATAAGATCATTGAAAAAACAGGCAATGAATCGCTGAAGTCAGGCTTTGAGTTTATCAAAGGGCCGGAGGAGAAGGTCTATATTATCCCCCCTGCCCGCACGCGTTACCTCTCAGAGATTGCCGAGGCCAGCCGCCAGTATGACCGCTGGGTGAGAGAGCAAAAAGCAGTGGCCGACAAACTCTATGGTTTGCACAAGGCACTGGAAGTGATGCGCGAAAGCGGGGCCGGGGAAAAAGACCCGACCGTCATTGATTTGCACGACCGCTTCACAACCCTTCTCAAGGAACTGGACCCCCACAACTACGACATTATCCGGTCATGGGAAGAAAAAAAAGAACGTTACCGCAAGGATGTATATACCTACAAGGTGCGGGGAAAGGAAATTCACGTGGACACACACCACGAAACCCTATCTCACACCAGGCTTCCCAAGATTTCGATGCCGCGCTATGCTTCGTGGGGTGACATTCTGGAATGGACGCTGCGCGAAAATGTGCCCGGGGAATTTCCGTATACGGCCGGCATTTATCCATTCAAAAGAAAAGGCGAAGATCCCACACGAATGTTTGCCGGGGAAGGCGGTCCGGAACGAACCAACAAGCGCTTTCACTATGTGAGTGAAGGCATGCCTGCCAAGCGCCTTTCCACGGCATTTGACAGTGTCACCCTCTACGGACACGACCCCGATTACCGGCCCGATATCTACGGTAAAATCGGAAATGCCGGAGTGAGCATTTGCACCCTGGATGATGCCAAAAGGCTTTATTCGGGCTTCAATCTGGCCGATCCCAAGACTTCCGTCAGTATGACCATCAACGGTCCGGCTCCCATGATGCTCGGGTTTTTCCTCAACGCGGCCATCGACCAGCAGTGCGAACTGTATATCAAAGAGCATGGCCTGGAAAAAGAAGTGAAGGAAAAAATCGATCGTTTTTTTGCTGCAAAGGGACTGAAACAACCCGGCTATCAGGGCGAGCTGCCGGCCGGAAATGATGGCCTCGGACTGATGCTTCTGGGTGTGACGGGCGATCAGGTGCTGCCGGCCGAAATCTATGAAAAGATAAAGGCCTTTACTCTTAGCAATGTGAGGGGTACCGTCCAGGCTGATATCCTGAAAGAAGACCAGGCACAGAATACCTGTATATTCTCTACGGAATATGCCCTGCGCCTTATGGGCGATGTGCAGGAATATTTTATCCGGAACAACGTGCGCAATTTTTATTCCGTCTCGATCTCCGGGTATCACATTGCCGAAGCCGGTGCCAACCCGATCACACAACTGGCTTTTACCCTGGCCAACGGATTTACATACGTGGAGTACTATCTCAACCGGGGAATGGATATCAATAATTTCGGACCCAATCTTTCCTTCTTCTTCTCGAACGGAGTAGATGCGGAATATGCCGTAATCGGCCGTGTGGCACGCAGAATATGGTCAAAAGCCCTGAAGAAAAAATATGGAGCCGACCCCCGGGCACAAATGCTCAAATATCACATTCAAACCTCGGGCCGCTCCCTGCATGCGCAGGAGATAGACTTCAACGATATACGCACCACCCTGCAGGCACTTTATGCCATTTACGACAATTGCAACTCGCTGCACACCAATGCCTATGACGAGGCGATTACCACTCCTACGGAGGAAAGTGTGCGCAGAGCCATGGCCATCCAGCTGATTATCAATAAGGAGTTTGGCCTGGCCCGCAATGAAAATCCCATTCAGGGAGCCTTTATCATTGAGGAGTTGACGGATTTGGTGGAAGAGGCCGTATTGATGGAGTTTGACCGCATCACTGAGCGGGGGGGGGTACTCGGTGCCATGGAGACGATGTATCAAAGGAGTAAAATCCAGGAAGAGAGCCTCTACTATGAGCAATTGAAGCACAGCGGCCAGCTGCCTATCGTAGGTGTGAATACCTTTTTGAGAAAAGATGCCACGGGTACCGTGTTGCCCGGGGAAGTGATACGGGCTACGGAAGAAGAAAAAGAAGGACAGATCCTCCGCCTTAGAGAGTTTCAAAGTGTTCATCAGGAGAAAGCGCGTGAGCATTTAAAGAAGATTCAGGATACGGCCCTCGAGAATGACAATGTATTTGAAGAGCTGATGGAAGCCAGCAAGTATTGCTCAATCGGGCAGCTGACAGAGGCGATGTTTGAAGTGGGTGGCCGTTATAGAAGAAACATGTAAGTGATTATCAGGGAATCAGACGGGTTTTTCTTCCTTCAAGAGGCCAAGCAGGAAGTCCTGATTTAGAGCAGCTCCGTGGAGTGTGTTCCTCAGCACTATAATGGTGATGTCATGGCTTAGGTCACGAATAAATGTGGAGCGATATCCCTGCCACCAGCCGTTGTGATAAACAACATTTTTCTGCCCTGCTTTGATGCGCCAGCCAAAACCGTATTGCCGGTTTGCATACCATCTGGACAGATGCCCGGTATAGGCCAGCTTTTGCATGCTGTCCGAAAGAATAAGGCCCTCGCGAAGAGCCCGGTCAAATGCGTAGAGATCGAGAACCGAAGCATAAATACTCTTGTCGCCATAGACGCTGCTCAGATAATACTCCGGATAAGGCCGTCTGTTGCTTTTGTGCCCCAACGCCACATTCTCGTGCTCGCGGTAGCAGCCGTCCGAGAAGACAAAGGCATCTTTCATGCCGGCCGGTTCGAAAATATTTTTCTTCATGTACTCGGGAAAGCTCATGCCGCTCACCCGCTCAAGAATATTGGCCAGCAGGAAATAATTGGTGTTGCAGTAGTTGTAGCGCCTGCCCGGGCGGTAGTAGCGGAGCGGTTGTTCGCAGAGGAAAATCTCGTAAGCTTCCTGGTTGCTCAGGGGTATTTCTTCATCATCCCAGTTGTCATCGGTGATGTACAAATAATTGGGAAGGCCGCTCTGGTGGGTCAGCAGCATTTCAATCGTGATGCCCGGATAGGGAAAATCGGGCAGGTATTGGTCAATCAGATCATCAAGATGCAACTTGCCCTTCTCGATGAGCTGCAATATGGCCGTTGCCGTAAGCGGCTTTGATACCGAAGCCAGCTGAAAGCTTGTATGAACATTCAGGCTGTCTTTTGTGCGAAGATTTTTAAAGCCGTAGGCCTTGCTGAAAACCTTCCCGTCTTTGGCGAAAAGAACAACACCGTTAAACTGATTCCAAGTGGCCCGTTTCGAGAAGAAACGGTCAATGCGATCGGAAAGCGTTTCGGGCAGGGGCTCGGCTACAAAGCTGTCAACGGGCATCAGCGATTCCAGCGACAAAACAGGTGGATAGACAGACGCCATCTGCTTGTTGTCGTGTGGCCTGAAATCAAAAAGTAGGATGATAAATGCGACTAATACCTGTAACCTCATATTCGGGACATAAAACTATAAAGGAAAGATGACAGCGTTGAACTATTAAACACATAACATTTGTTAAATGTTGGATATTCACAAAAAGAAATTAACAAGGAATGGAAAAGGATGGATACGAAGGCCTGCGCGAACAGCTTGAAATGCTTGAATGGCCTGCTATTTACATGTATAAATTTATCGTGCCGCTGGCCGGCCTTGACGAGCTTCTGGCCATGTTTGATAAAGAGGACACTCAGACCAAAATCTCAAAAAACGGCAATTATGCCAGTGTGACGGCCAAACCTTACATGTACAATGCGGAGAAAGTAATTGACCGATATAAGAGAGCCAGCGAGATCGAAGGAATAATCATGCTCTAGCTCTATTCCTACGAGGATATTCGTATTTCAATAATTGGCCATACCTGAAAAGAGAATGCCTGCGTTAAGAGGGAGTATTAAACCTGCCTCCTATGTTTATCATCCTCTTTCTGCTCCTCAACTCCCTTTTATTTCCTGCGGAAAAATTTACGATTGACGAGGCGCTGCACCTGGGCCTCATCGAAGTGAGTGTGACCGCTTACACTGATACCAGTGAGCATGAAATGAATATGGGCAGGACTCTTTTTCTGGAACTTACTGCCCTCGACCGGCCTCTGCGCATCGAACTCCGTCCCGGAACTTTCTTTGCTTCGCAAGACACGGGGGTGCAGGATCAGATATTAATTGAAGAGCGCGTATTGTCCCTGCTGCCCGGCAAAAGCATCGGCTTACCGCTCTTTACGATGTGTACACAAAAATACAATGCTGCGCCATCGGTGGGAGACCAATTCCGGGTCAACGGACTGGCCTCAGCCGAAATGACCGGGCTGGCTGATTTTCTGGCAGAGAAGGGATATCAAAACAATGAGGGGCAGGCGGCCATGTGGATGCTCACGGATGCGGAGTCCTATGAAAACATTGTAGGGCAGGACGAAAAAGCCGTAAATGAGATTCGGAAATTCATGGCCGGAATGACGGAGAGACAGATTCCACTCTATCGCCCGGAAGTCATTGAATCGGGATCCATGATAAGAAAGCTGAGCATGGTCTTTCGGGTGCGGCTGAAAAAGAGCGGAACAGGCAAACTGGTACTCTATCATCCGGACGGCACGGTTTACCGGGTGCTGAAAGAAGAAGGCGAGATGCCGGCCGGGCGCTACGAGATTACTTTCAGGGCCGAAAGCAGCAATCTGCAGCCGGGCAATTACACGGCAGTATTGCATATGAACGGAATGATCCTGCAGCAGGAAATCTATCGTGTGCGATAGCTTTGCATCATGGGCGATTCGCTTTTCCGTTTTAAAAAATTCGATATTGAACAGGACCGCTGTGCCATGAAAGTGGGCAGCGATGCCATTGCCCTGGGTGCGTGGACTATAGAAACGTTTTTATCCCAGAGTGGCAGGCCCTCAGTAGCGAAGGTGCTGGATATCGGAAGTGGCAGCGGAGTGCTTTCACTCATGCTGGCGCAAGGGCTTTCGGGTTCGCAGATACTGGCCGTGGAGAAGGAGCCCGAAGCAGCAGCTCAGGCCGGCCGCAATTTTGCCCGGAGTCGTTACACTGCGCAAATTCAGCTGATCGTGACGGCCATCCAGAAGTTAAGAGGCTTTGATGCTGCCTTTGACCTGATCGTGAGCAATCCACCCTACTTCGGAGAAGCCCTGTTGCCTGCAGACCGCAAGAGGCAGGAGGCCCGGCACCAAGGCGGCCTGAAGCCCGGAGAGCTCATAAAAGCGGCCATTCAGATGCTTTCTCCCGGGGGATTTTTCTGTGTTATTCTGCCGGCAGATTCGGCCCGGAGTTTTGTAATTCGTTCGATGTCAGCCGGGCTTTGGCTGCTTCGCGAAACGGCCCTTCACGACACGGTAGAAGCTGTGCCAAAAAGAATCTTGCTGGCCTTTTCCCCGGAGGAAGGCCCCTTTGTGCGGGATGAGCTGATCATGAAAGACGCATCCGGCAGGCGGGCGTCACGCTTTGCAGCTCTTACCGAAGATTTTTATTTATAGGCCGAGTACTTCTTTCCCCTGGTCAAAAACGATATCAATGGGTATCCCCGCTTTGTTGATGCGCTCCAGATCCTTTTTCAGTTCATCACCCATCTGACCATATTGCTCTACAAAGGATTTTACTGCCTCGTAATTTCCGTCTCCCTGCAAGGTCAGAATGCGGGCCGAGAGCGCGTCAATTGCATCCTTGAATTTCTCCATATCCACCTTGTAAAATCCATTCTTGTCTTTGACAAAAGCCCCCATCTCCTTAAAGAAGTTGAAGCGAATGAGATTGGCTTTTCCGTGTGCACTTGACGAACCAAAGCGTATGGAACGGAAGATGCTGGCAAGGAAGGTGGTATAGTACGACTCGAGCGATACATCGGCCAGTTCTCCTTTGTCTTCCTTGAGTTTGGTGATCATATAAATACCCAGAATATCCGCCTTGCCTTCCTCAATGGCCGATGCGAGATCTCTGAGGGCATTTCTTACGGTGCTGCTGCCGTCAAGTACATTTTTTATGCCCAGGCCGTGGGCCACTTCATGAAACATTGTATTGCCGAAGAAAGCATCAAAATTGATATTCCCACGCTGTGAAGGCTCGATAATGACATCGGCTATGGGCAAGAGAATCTTGTCAAATTTGGCCTTCATGGCATTTTTGAGCTGTAGGCGCCTGGAACCGATCTCCTGTTGCAGGCCTTCGTCATTGGGCAGATTGATGGCAATGGTTTTGCTTCCGGCATTGCTGTTGCCGGCATAGAAAACGGCATCGTAGGCATTTAACTGAGCACTGGTACCGGGCTCTTCCTGCTTGTATTCATCGGCCACTGGCAGGGCTTTCTGCAAATAGGGCAGGTAGCTTGCAAATTTCTGCAGACGTTTGCTCCATTCCTTGTCTTTGATCAGCACATAAGCTTCGTAGGCAGCTTTGTAACCGAAAAGCTCGTCTTCGTAGGTTTCAATCGGGCCGATTACCAGATCGAGGAGATTGTCGTCCATCAGCAGCCAGGCCCGGTCGCTGGGAATAAAATCATCACTGAGCAGGGCTTCGGATCGCAGAAGAAGGTATTTTCGAAAGGCCTGACTTTCGGCAAGAATGGCGGCTTCCTCCAGGAGTTTTGCGCTTTTGCTCAGCAAATCCCGCCAGCGTTCATGATACCAGATACTTATGAGTTTTCCGTTTTCACCCCTGCGAATAAGGGTATACTGACTGCGCTTGTCAGGAAGGTCTGCAGCTTCAAATTCTTCCTTGCTCATGTCGCGCGGATAGAAGTTGGCTCCTGCCGGCTTCGGCCCCACACCCGCCACAAATGCTTCGTTGCCCCGAAGCCGGTCCCACGGGCCGTAGTTGATGCGAATGTATTCCATCATATCGGGCGAAACATCCATGCTGAAAAGTTCTTTCGGGTCGCCATAGGCCTGCCAGATGAAGAGGGTATCCATGTAGCGGGCTGCTTCAATCATTTTCGCCAGCATCTTTTTCTGATTTTCAGAAAGGGCACTCAGGTCGCTGGTCAGCGGGAAATGGGCGTATCCCTCAATTCTTTTCTGAATGTCCTGGTCGGAAGAATTCATCGTTTCCGGGTTTTCCGCATTTTCATTTTGTTCATTGTTTTTGCAGGCCGGCAGAAGCGCAAATGCAAGGACAAGAAGGAGCAATATCTTTTTCATCATAGTGTTTTATCGGATTATTGATCTCAAAGTTAAACAATAAGAGGGGCAGAAAAAGCAGCTCCCGGGCCGGCAGATCTTTGTTTTATATTTTTGGAAAAAAAACGATGAATATGAAAAGATGGAAAATCCTTTGCCTGATAGGAGTTTTATCCTTTGCGCTCCATTCCTGCAAAAGCGAAAAGAAGACCGGTGTGGCGGATGATGCGAATGCTTTCCTGGAATCGTACAACAAGAAATACCAGGAGCTTGCCACCGCCTCGGCCGAAGCCGAATGGGTTTTGAATACACATATTGTAGAAGGTGACACCACAGCCCGCCACGAGGCCGAAGTGGCCAACAAGGCCTTTGCCGATTATACGGGCAGCGAGGAAGTGATCCGGCAAGCCCGTTCCTTTCTGGAGCACCGCGATGAACTGAGTGAGCTGGAAGTAAGGCAGCTTGAAAAAATATTGTATCTGGCAGGGGCCAATCCGGCTACTGCCGGTGATGTGATCAGCGAGCTCATCGCAGCCAATGCTCTGCAGACCGAATTGCTTTACGGTTATCGCTTCATTCTCAACGGAGAAGAAGTGTCGACCAATGACCTGGACGGGATTCTGCGCAGCTCCGATGATCCGCAGGAGCGGCTGGAAGCATGGGAATGCAGTAAATCGGTCGGCAAAGAGCTGAAGGAAAACCTGGTTAATCTGAGAAATCTTCGAAACCAAAGCGTTCAGGCGCTGGATTATCACGACTACTTCAGCTACCAGGTCAGCGATTATGGAATGACGGCCGATGAGATGATGGCGCTGAATGAAAAGTTGATCCGGGAAGTATGGCCTCTTTACAGGGAACTGCATACCTGGGCACGCTATGAGCTGGCATCCCGCTACCACGAGCCGGTGCCCGATTATCTGCCGGCCCACTGGCTGCCGAATCGCTGGGGCCAGGACTGGCTGGGGCTGGCTCCGGAAAGTGGAATGAGTATTGACGGGAAGTTGAAAGCCAAAGGGGCAGAGTGGATAGTTCGTCAGGGAGAAGCGTTTTATAAGAGCCTGGGCTATGAGTCGCTGCCGGCATCTTTCTACGAAAAGAGCAGCCTCTACCCGCTCCCCGAAAATGCCAATTATAAAAAGAACAACCATGCATCGGCCTGGCATATGGACCTTGATCACGATGTGCGTAGCTTGATGAGTGTGGTGCCCAACACAGACTGGTGGGAAACCGTCCTGCACGAGCTGGGACATATTTACTACTACCTGCAATATTCCAATCCTCAGGTGCCTGTCGTATTGCGGGAAGGGGCCAACCGTGCCTTTCACGAGGCCATGGGCAGCCTGATCGGTCTTGCCAGTTTGCAGAAACCTTTTCTGCAGGAGATGAACCTTCTGCCCAATGACCTGGAGACCGACAGTATGCAGACCATGCTGAAGGAGGCTTTGAACTATATCGTTTTCATCCCATGGAGCTCAGGCGTGATGACTCATTTCGAACATGACTTTTATGCCAGAAACCTGCCGGCCGACAGTATGAATGCGCGCTGGTGGGAATACAAAAAGAGATTTCAGGGCATTGTGCCGCCCTATGAACGCGGAGAGGAATATTGTGATGCCAGCTCAAAAACACATATCAATAATGACCCGGCACAGTATTACGACTATGCCATCTCCTATGTCCTGCTCTTTCAATTTCATGATCACATTGCCCGCAATATTCTGAAACAGAACCCCCATGCAAGCAATTACCATGGAAGTAGGGCCACGGGCGATTTTCTGAAAAGCCTCATGCGTCCCGGTGCCACGAAAGACTGGGAGCAGCTGATGAAGGAAACCCTGGGAAGCGGATTGTCGGCCAGGCCCATGTTGCAGTATTTCGAACCACTTATGGACTACCTGAAAGAAATAAACAAGGGAAGAAAGTACACCTTGCCCAAGGAGCTATAAATTTGGCAGGCATTTTGCGATACAGAGCCGAAC
>WFPF01000129.1 GCA_015487695.1 Chitinophagales bacterium | reverse complement strand
GACCATTACCGTGACCATACGCTCGAGGGCAAAGACAAAGTCGAAGCCCAGCAACAACCAGATGACCAGGGTGGCAAAACCCACCCCGAGTGCAATGAAGGTCAGCCATTTGGCCGCCCGGTTGGCCAGGTTCTGTGTCTTTGACTTGCTTTCCTGGGCTTCCCGCACGAGGGTGATCACCTTGTTCAGGTAGCTGTCTTCTCCGGTGTGTTCCACCCGCACTTTGATGGAGCCATTTCCGTTGATGGAGCCGCCTATCACGCGGTCTCCCTGTTTTTTAAGCACGGGTTTCGACTCGCCCGTCAGCATCGATTCGTTGATGTAGCTCTCTCCTTCGGAGACGATGCCGTCTGCCGGAATTTTCTCTCCCGGTTTTACCAGAATCACATCTCCCGGTTTCAGCGCTTCGAGCGGAATGTCTTTCACATTATCACCCTCCACAAGGTGGGCTTCGGAGGGCAGCATGCTGACGAGCAGCTCCAGCGCCCGCGAGGCGCCCAGCACCGATTTCATCTCTAACCAGTGCCCCAGTAGCATGATATCTATCAGCGTCACCAGCTCCCAGAAGAACATTTTCCCCTCGAGGCCAAAGGCCACCGCACTGCTGTAGACATAGGCCACGCTGATGGCTACACCAATTAATGTCATCATACCGGGATTGCCGGACTTTACTTCATCTTTGAGCCCTTTTAAAAAGGGCCATCCCCCATAGAAATAGACGATAGATGAGAGTATAAATAAAAGGAGAATGCTTCCGGGAAATTGAATGTCGATCCCGAGAAAATTTTGAATCATCGGGGACAACAACAATACAGGCACCGAGAGAAGAGTCGATATCCAGAATCGCTTCCGGAAATCACGTATCATCATCCGGTGATGCTCTTCATGCCCGTGATGCTTTTTTCCACCATGCCCATCATGTCCATGGTTTTGACTATGATCCATGTGCTGTTCTTTCATGGATTCGTGCTGTTCATTGTGCTTTTTTGGGTGATCCATATGCGTTGATTTATTGGTTTACCAATGACACTATTTTAATGTTCGTGATCTCCTGTCTCAAGGTATTTTCCCATCGGTCCCACCCCTTCGATGTGCACCAGCTGGGCGCCATGATGGCCGGCCAGCGATACGGCTGAGGCAGAGACGATAAGCAGAAGAGCTACCAGTATTTCCGTCCAGAGCTTCATCCTCAGAAAGAAATGGGAAATGATTTTCAGAAGAAGGGCAATGCCGCTGCTCCACACCGTGATGGATGCAAAGCGCTCGTGTTCAAGCAGGACCTTGTAGGCGTATTCGCTCAGTCCCGTAGTATGCGGATGGGCATATTCGCTGGCCACCCAGGCACCTGCAAATCCGAAGAGGAGCAGGAGAAGGGTGACCCAGCTCAGGGCCTTCTGATAAACAAAAAAGCTGAAGAGCTGAGTAATCAGAGCGAGCACGAGCAATACCACCGGAAAGTGAACCAGCAGCGGATGAAGATTTGGAAAATCGCTCAACGGAGCCATTACTTTTTTCTCCGCCTGCATATCCATCCCGCTGTTTCCGTGTTCGTCTCCGTGATCATGTTTTCCCTCTATGTTGCTGCCCGCCTCGCTCTGTGTCACACTTTCTTTTTTCTTTTCGTGTTTTTCGCCTCCGTGTGCATATCCTGCTACAGACATGAACATCCAAAGAGCGAGTGAGAGCAGTGACAGAGAGCGGGTAGCCGAAAGTTTATTTTTTTGAATTTTCATTTTATTTTTTTTTTACTTTTTATGATTTCTTAATTATTCATCCCTGCGTTTCAGTACGGTCTGTATGATCTGCACTTTTACTTTTTCTTCGCCCGGCCAGTCAATCGACAGGAGATCCGGAGAAATGAAAAAATCCAGATTCAGAATACAGGCATATTCATTGGCATGAATATGCTCAAGGTGTCCGTTGCCTGTGACAAAGCTTTTTTCATTACCGTTGAAGAGATAACCCTCCACTTCGAAATCGAGTGGAGGGTGTTTTTGGGTGATGACGTAATCGATGCCCAGTTTGCCCTTAAACAAAACCTCTGAGGAGGTATTGCTCAGGCTGTTTGCTGACTCCGTCTCGCCCTCTCTTCCGAGGGTTTCTTTGTTCAGGCGGATTACGAGTTCTGCGCTTTCATAATCCAGAGAAATGACCAAATCGTTGCTCCGCATCATGAGTACGGAATCGCCAACCGATCCGGTGATGGTCAGCTGGCCGTTCATTGTGCGGTAGATCTGTCCCTCATTCTGTGCCAGGAGCCTTGTGCCGCTCCAAAGCAGGAGCATGATTGCAAGAAACTTTGCTCTTCTTTTCATTTTATTGATTTCTTGTGCTGTAATTGTAAATAGTGGCAATGCCGGCACCTGCTATCCAGGCCAGCAGGTAGGTTTCCGTAATTCCGATAAGCGCTTCCCACCAAGGCACGTCCGGTCGCACGATGCCGCTTACATCCAGTCCGTGCAGCAGGGTGTTGAAAAAGAAGGCCGTTCCATCGCTTCCGGCCAAAGCCATAAGCAATATGCATCCGAAATAGAAGAGGATTCCCATAACTCCGAATGCGCGTCCGAGTTTTCTGGCATCTATCGTTTTCATAACTTCTTATTTTTATGTGAGTTCAATGCTATTTGTTTCCGTGAATTGCCGATTGTCCTTTGCTCTTCATCCGATGCATGCAGACGAAGGCGGGCACAACAGCAAGAGGGTGTACTTTGGGAAGTGATTTGCCGTAAAAAAAAGAGGAGAGCAGAGGCCCGGGGCATGCAGGAGGATGCCGGCCGGCCCGACAAGCACAGGGTGCTTACGTGAGGAAGCGGTGAATCAATTCAGAAAAGACTGGTGCAGAATGCGAAGAAAAGCACCTGTAAGATTGGTCTTTAGGGGCAATTTAAAGCCGTTGTATGCGGCCGGGCCAGTCTTGCTCAGAACTGCATTCAGAATCCTTGTGGCCGGAGCTGTAAAGTTCAGCAGAACCGACCCGCTTGCGAGCTCAACACTCAATACCTGATGTTGAGCCTGAAAAATGCTGAAAAAGTTTGTCGTGAGGTCATTGCAGCAGTCCTCATCTTCGGTGGAGTTGCCATGGTGATGTGTTGCAGCTGGCTGATGCGCTTTGCCTTGTTCGTGCGAGTGGCCGTCCGAATGTCCGTGCTCGTCATGGTGGCTGCTGACCGCCTGCATCTCAACCATCATATCATCGCAGCAATCAAGCACATCGCCCAGGGCACAGGAGACCGTGAGGATATATACACTAAGCATCGGCAGCAAGAATGCTGCAAAAAATGCTTTCCCCGATTTCCTGGCCAGTTGCCTCATTTTCAGATGAATTGGATATTAAAAGTAGTGAATAAACTCATTATAAGCAATCCTTATTGTTTCATCGCCCGGAAATTACACTTCTGCAATGGATCACTTCTAAATTCACTTTCCGATACAAAATTTAGAAAATATATTGCCCAGAAGGTCATCGCTGCTCACTTCTCCCGATATTTCTCCGAGAGCATCGAGGGCCGTGCGGATATCCAGGGCAAGAAACTCTCCGGATACCTGCTGCCCGATTCCGTCCAGTACATTTTGCAGGGCTTCATCGGCTTTTTGCAGGGCGTGAAAGTGGCGGGCATTGCTTACGATGGTAGACTCCTGCTGCCAGTTTTCGGCACGGAGCGCCCCGATCAGTGCGCGGTTCAGGCTTTCCAGATTTTCCCCTTTCAGAGATGAGAGGATGAGGGCTCCGGGCCAGCGGGCTTTGATGGCCTCCTTCTTTTCTGCTGTGGCCAGGTCGCTCTTGTTGCCCGCCAAGATCACGGGTATGTGCCCGGGCAGTCGCTTCAGGTCTTTTTCCAGTGCTTCGGGGCCGGTGGCGGCCAGGTCGAAAAGATAGATGACCAGGGTCGAGCGATTGATCTCTTCCCAGGTGCGCCCTACGCCCATGGCTTCAATTTTATCGCTGGCATCGCGCAGGCCGGCCGTGTCGATGAGGCGGAATAGAATACCTTCAATATTGATAAGCTCTTCGATGGTATCGCGGGTGGTGCCCGGTATGTCGCTCACGATGGCACGCTCTTCTTTGAGCAGGGCATTGAGCAGGGTCGACTTGCCCGCATTGGGGCGCCCTGCAATGACAGTGGCCACTCCGTTTTTCAGGACGTTGCCCAGGCGAAAAGATTCGCTCAGGCTTCGTATCAGTTTGCGGATATTTTCTACCAGATCGATCAGTTCCTGTCGATTGGCAAACTCCACGTCTTCTTCACTGAAATCCAGCTCCAGCTCGATCATGGAGGCGAAATGAATGAGCTGCTCGCGCAGGCGGCTGATCTCCCCCGAAAATCCGCCCCGCATCTGTTTCATCGCCAGTTCGTGCGCTGCCTCGCTGCCCGATGCGATGAGGTCGGCCACGGCTTCAGCCTGCGAAAGGTCCATTTTCCCGTTGAGGAAGGCCCGCAGGGTAAATTCTCCGGGTTTTGCCGGACGGGCCCCTTTTTCAAAAGTGAGCTGAAGAAGCGTCTGCATGATGTAGGGCGAGGCATGGCAGGAAATCTCTACCACGTCTTCTCCGGTGTAGGAATGCGGGGCTCTGAAGAGGCCCACCACCACCTCATCCAGTATTTTTTCTCCATTTCGTATGCTGCCGAAGTGGAGCGTATGGCCGGCCTGCTCCGAAAGTTTTTTTCCAAAGAAAATTCGCTCGGTAATGGCGATGGCTTCGGGGCCGCTCAGCCGCACAATGCCGATGGCTCCTTCTCCCTGTGGTGTTGAGATGGCCGAAATAGTATCGTGTATTGCCGTGTATTTCATAAGCTGCCTGCTGCGCTGTGACGGAGTGGATAACCCGCCATTGAAAAATAAATTTCCTTAAGGCAAAAATAGCGCAAGGATTCCTTCTGCACCATGGATGGCCACGGAGGCGGGGAAGCTCGTGCGAAGCATGTATTTTTGGGGAAAAATAAGCGGAAAGATGAAAGTGCTTTTTGTATGTCTTGGAAATATTTGCCGTTCGCCCATGGCCGAAGGGCTCCTGCGTGACAAGATTCAAAAACTGAAACTTGACTGGGAAGTCGATTCGGCCGGCACGGGTCCCTGGCATGTGGGCGAGGCTCCCGACAGCCGGGCACAGGTGACCATGCTTGAGCACGGCATCGATATCTCCGGCCTCAGGGGCAGGCAGTTCTCGGCAAAGGACTTTGATCGCTACGATTTGATACTCACCATGGATGACAGCAACTACCGGGATGTGTTGATCATGGCGCGAAATGAGCAGGATCGTCAAAAGCTTAGGCGTGTCCTTGAATTTTATCCCGGCTCCAGTATTGAAGTCCCCGACCCTTACTGGAACAGCGATGGTTTTGAGGAGGTGTATCGATTGCTGGATGAAGCCACGGAGCGCCTCATCGGGCAATACCGGAAATAGAAAAAGCCGGAAAAGCTCCGGCTCATTCTCTTATCATCTCTGAAGTTCTTTGTTTCCTCAGGACTTTTCCGCACTTTCTTCTTCCGTGCCGAATATCTTGGCCTTGATGGCTTTTTCGAGTTCGATGGCCAGGCCGGGGTTGTCTTCCAGCAGGCTTTTGACGCCCTCGCGTCCCTGACCGAGCTTGTCGTTTTTGTAGCTGTACCACGAGCCGCTTTTCTGAACGATGTCCAGCTCGGTGGCCAGGTCGAGGATTTCTCCGGTCTTTGAAATGCCCTTGCCATAGACTATATCAAATTCGGCAATTTTAAAAGGCGGTGCCATTTTGTTTTTGACCACCTTCACTTTCACCCGGTTGCCCACGGCATCTCCGCTTTCCTTGATCTGGCCGGTTCTGCGAATGTCGAGGCGTACGGAGCTGTAAAATTTCAGTGCATTGCCACCTGTGGTGGTTTCCGGATTGCCAAACATCACTCCGATTTTTTCTCGCAGCTGGTTGATAAAGATGCAGGTGCTGCCGGTTTTGCTGATGGTTCCGGTGAGCTTGCGCATGGCCTGCGACATGAGGCGGGCCTGCAGGCCCATCTTGGAGTCGCCCATCTCTCCTTCGAGTTCGCTCCGCGGTACGAGGGCCGCCACGGAATCAACCACTACAATGTCAATGGCGCCCGAACGTATGAGGTGCTCCGTGATTTCGAGGGCCGACTCCCCGTCATCGGGTTGGGATATGAGCAGATTCTCGACATCCACCCCGAGGCTTTTGGCGTAGTGCTGGTCAAAGGCATGTTCGGCATCAATGAATGCGGCAATGCCACCGGCTTTCTGCGCTTCGGCTATGGCATGAATGGCCAGGGTTGTTTTTCCCGAAGATTCGGGTCCGTAGATTTCGATGATTCGGCCCCGCGGCAGGCCCCCCACGCCCAGGGCTATGTCGAGGGTGAGCGATCCGCTGGGGATCACGGAAACATCGGCAATGGCTTTGTCGCCCAGTTTCATGATGGTCCCTTTGCCGTATTGTTTTTCCAACTTGTCAACTGTCAGCTGCAGCGCTTTCAGTTTATCTTGATTCGGTGTTGCCATAATTTTCGTTTAAGGTATAACTGGAAATGAATGATCTTCGTGGCAAAGGTAATATTCTGCTACGCCCTCTATTTGCGCTTTGCCGGCTATCTGTAAATTTAAGCCTGAAAAATTTAAAAAACAGCCTTTGCCATGTCAAAAATCAAGCTGGATCTTCATGAAATTTACAACAATTCGGGCGCAATAGAAAGAGCACTGAATGAGGCATTTGATGAAGCCGAGCAGTGCCGGGCGAAAATGCTCGAGATCATACCGGGGAAAGGCAGCGGGCAACTGAAAAAGAAAGTGATCCGCTATCTCGAACGAAAGGATGTAAAGAAGCGCTATCACCGCATCGACAAAGACTCAAAGAATTTCGGACGCCTTTTTGTCCGCTTCAAACATTAGGCGCTTTCCCCAGAAGGGTCAGAAACTCGCTCAGTATCATGGCCGTGGCACCCCAGAGTGTTTTTCCATTGATGTCAAAATAAGGGACATCGGCAGTGAGGCCGTTTCCAAGTTGCATTTTACGGATGCCGGTATTTTCCTTTCTGAAAAAGAAATCGAGCGGCACTTCGATGATTGCCGCCACTTCTCCGGGGTCGGGGCGAAAGGCGGGGCGCTCATCTGAAATTCCGACAAAAGGATGCACCACGAAATGGCTGGCCGGGATGTAAAGATCACTTAAGGAGGTGATGAGGCGGATGTGCTCGCGGGGCACGGCTATTTCTTCTTCCGTTTCGCGCAGGGCGGCAGCGGCTGCATCCCGGTCTCCGGCTTCGATTTCTCCTCCGGGGAAACTGATTTGCCCGCTGTGCGGGCCGGGATATTCGGCCCGCTGAATGAGTGCCAGATGGGTGGCAGGTGCAGGATAGAGCAAGAGCAGCACAGCGGCATGCCGGGCATCGTGTGCCTGCTTTTTCAACTGCTCGTGGTTGATAGCCATGCGGGGCGCCATGAGCGCCTGTCCGCGATAACCGGGCAGGCCCGAAGCCTGCGCTTTTTCGAGGCGCTGTATCAGGGACGCAAATATCTCATTCTCTTTCAAAGGGTTAATTTTTCTTACGGGAAGCCCGCTCCCGAGAATATAAAATAACTTTCCCGTAAATTTCTGACTCAAAGTGAAAAATATTTCCGATGAATCAAAGAGAGCAACTGCTGGAAGACTACCGGAGAGCACCGGATGCCGTTCGTGAAGCATTAAGGCGTTTTCCTGCTGAAATGTGGAAATACCGGATGGACGAAAAGAGCTGGACCATTCATGAAATTCTTATTCATCTATGCGACAGCGATATTGTTTCGAGCATGCGCTGCCGCAGGATCATTGCCGAAAACGGTGCCGAGCTGGAACCTTACAACCAGAATGCCTGGGTGCGAGAGCTTGACTACCACGCGCAGGACCCGGAAGAAGCGCTGAATCTCATGAGTTTTCTGAGAAAATACAATTACAAAATGCTGAAATCGGTACCGGAGTTGATCTGGGCTACGCACAATGCCTTTCATATGGACCTCGGGGCCATCACCCTCGATGACTGGCTTTCCATCTATGCGCGACACCCCTATTTGCATATCGAGCAGATGGAGCGCATACACGATGCCTGGAAGGAAAGCAGGCAGTGATTAATCTTCGGGTGCTACGTAGCGCAGGAGGATGGCGCCCGATTTCGAAAAATCCGACTTTAGTATAAGACTCGACTTTTTCTTACCGTCAATCAGGCGGATGGCAGCCGTATTAGGGGGTACCCGTCCGAGGTTCTCGGCATGCAGAATGAGATAATTGTCAAAGTCTTTTTTCAACCACAATTCAAGGGTAAGCGGTTCGCGCTTCAGCTCATAATTGCGGAGGATCCAGTGCCCGTTGAGACTGAGTGAGACGATGTCTCCGTCAATCTTCCGGTTGTCGTATATCTCAAGTTCCACTCTTTGGTGTCTCACTTCAAGCCCTTTGAATTTGCGCACTTTCCGCATTTCGAAGCGACCGGCCTGCAATGAGTCGAGATACGTCTTCCTGACTTTGGGTTCGGGGTTGTCAAGGATAAATAGCCCGTTTTTCCAGCTCCCGACCCAAATGTTGCCCAACCTGTCGGCTTCTACCGAAGAAACGCCCATATCGCTGTCTTTCAGGGGCGTAGGCACTTTGAAAATTTCATCTTTTTCGGCATCGAAGAAGGCCAGCGCACCGTGATATTGACTTCCGCTCAGTATCTGGTGATCGCTCATCAGATACATGGAATAAATGTAGTTGCCGGGAAAAGATTTTTCGCTGCTTCCCGGGGGGACGGGTTCGCTGAAGTTGTGCCAGTTCCCGTCATACATGCTGAAATTACCCGGAGGATAAGTGGCAGCCCATACACGGTTCCGGCCGTCCACCTCGATCTGATAGTAGGGGTCGTTGATCAGGCCCGAGTTCTCCGCATTGTAGAGGGTCCAGGTTTCATTCGTATCATACTTCAAAATACCAATGCGCGTGGCGATCCATACATTGCCGGCACTGTCAAAAGCAATGTCATTCACGCCCGATTCCATGGATTTGCGTCCGCCCCATATTTTTTTCAATTGCTTGCCGTCATAGCGGTACAGGCCCTGATCGTAGGTGCCGATCCATACGCGGTTTTCCGGATCTACTTCCACACACAAGATGATATTTTCGCTGGTCGGCAGATGGATGCGGTTCCATTGTTTTCCGTCAAAACGGGTGAGGTCGCCATCGGTGCCCAACCAGAGGATGCCGTTTTGATCAAAGGCCATTTGCGTGATCAGGTTGTTGTCGAGGCCGGAGTTGCGGGCATTGTATATTTTCCAATGCTTCCGGTCTTTGCTGAGCCTGGCGACACCACCGCCCCAGACAGCCAGCCAGGCATTGCCCGAGTCGTCAAACTCGATATCCGATATGTAGTTTTCGGGCAGGGGCGAGTTGCTTTTATTAAAATGGATCCAGGAAGTATCTACCTCCAATTGCCCGTGAGCCCGCGTGAAGGCAAAAAGAAAAAGCGGCAACAGCAAAAGATAGCGCATGGCGCAAAAAATTTAGCTGTAAAGGTAAATGACTTCTGCTGATTTTTGATTCCGCCTGTGCTGCGAAGAACTAATTTTGAGATCTCCCGCATCTTATTATTCCTTCGTGCTTATTGATCCGTTGTTTTTTGAACGAAACCATGTTTTGCATTTGGGGAACCGTATTTCATTCAAGTTGTGCTTACGGCTGACTTAGACGGGTGAAACGGATGAGTCTTGAATGTGCTGCCGTATTTCTGAATCCCTCCTTCTTTGGATATAAAAGTGCAGGAAATAACAACAATGTCTTGTTGCTCATTGTCCGGCCATTCATTCCCGGGATTTTTGAATCTCTTCTTTAAACCTGGCAAACTCTGACTCCAGGTGTTGAATTTGCTCCCTGAGATTCTGAATTTCTCTGGACTGAGCCTCAATAATTTTTTGCTGTTCTTTCACGGCATTTATGGTTAGATAATTCAATGCAGAGGGATCGAAGGTCAGATAGGGTTTTCCCTGTTTAACGATGACCTCCTTGCCGTTTTCATCCTCGGAATGCAGGCTTCCAATCATAATTTCCTCCACAGTGTAGGGTAAAATTTCTTCCATATCCTGAGCAATCACACCGACATATTTTCTTTCGGGTTCGGGCAAGCCCAGCTCTTCCGTATACTGAAACCAAACGGGATTGATTTTAAGAAGCAGATTCAGTCCATCCGTATAGGGGCTGATCTTTCTTTTCAGACGTTTGTCGCTTACGGTTGACCATGAGCCTCCTCCGGGTTTGTATGCATTGGTCTGCACCTCCAGATCGCCCTGGATGAGGAGGTCCTCATCTCCGTTAACCATGTTGTACACAGGAGTATTGTCTGAAATAGTATTGATGAGCGCGCTCATTATGCCTCCTCCGGCATTAAAGACCCCGTTGCCGACAGCTGCATAGAAGTCGCCTCCGGAAGCATAAATATTGCCGTTCACTTGTAATTTCTCTGTGGGTGCTGTAATGCCAATGCCCACATTTCCCGAAACCGCACTGTATTGATTAACACCTGAAACGGTCCAGTCGGCATCGTTTAAAGAGGCCGGGTCGGTCCAGGTGAGAGTACCCGACCCATCGGAAGAGAGCAAATAGCCCGATGTGCCCTCAGTGGCCGGGAAAGCATAGCCGGTGGCAGCCGGATTGTTTACCTGCAGGGTACCGTTTATTCGCAGAAGATTTGCAGCAAAATCGCCATAAATAAGAGGCGTAGTACTTGAAGTATTTTCAATATAAAGTTTATTGCTGCCCAACTCATTGGCTCCGGCATTGTATCCTAAAAATACATTTCCCGAACCTGTGGTTAAACTGGTCCCGGCATTGTATCCCAGAGCCGTATTATATGTACCGGTAGTGTTGGCATCCAGTGCAAAGGCACCTACGGCCGTGTTGTATCCTGCTGTATTTGCTGTCAGTGCACTGTATCCAATGGCTGTAATTCCGCTGGTATTTACGTTAGAGCTAGCTGCATTTTTTCCCAAGGCCGTATTATATGTGCCGGTGGTGTTGGCATCGAGGGAATAGGCTCCCACAGCCGTGTTACCACTGGCTGTATTTGCTGCGAGTGCATTGTATCCAATGGCTGTGATCTCTGATGCAGTGGTACTGAAAGTGGCGGCATTGTGTCCCAAAGCTATATTATAGTTTCCTGTGGTATTTGCATCGAGGGCATTGGCTCCTATGGCACTATTGTAGGCTCCGCTTGTATTGGCCTGGCCGGCCCGGTAACCCATAAAAACATTGTAGTTGGTCGAAAGGTCATCATTTGCTCCCGCTGATTCTCCTATAAAGACGGAGTTGCCGGTATTGAATACTTCTATCTGTCCCTTGGTAGTGATGCGCGTTCTTAAAATATTGTTGGTGCGGATGTGGAGGGCCTGATTGTCCGTGGTTCCGAGAAAATTGGCAGCGGTGCTTCCTGCATTGCCGCTCAGCGACCAGTAGTCACCGGTGAGAAGCCCGGCCGGATCTACCCAGCTCAGCGCTCCGGCTCCGTTGCTGGCCATTACATAATTTGCCGATCCGTCTGATGCCGGGAATGCATATCCGGTAGTTGTGGGATTGTTGACCTGCAGGGTGCCGTTTATGCGTAAAATATTCGTCCCGAAATCTCCGTAGATAAGGGGCGTGGAACTTGAAGTATTTTCAATATAGAGCTTATTGCTGCCCAACTCATTGGCTCCGGCATTGTATCCTAAAAATACATTTCCCGAACCCGTGGTTAAACTGGTCCCGGCATTGTATCCCAGAGCCGTATTATATGTACCGGTAGTGTTGGCATCCAGTGCAAAGGCACCTACGGCCGTGTTGTTTGCTGCAATATTTGCTTCCAGTGCCTGGTAACCGATGGCCGTGGTGAAGTTTGCATTGCTAATTGTGGTAGCAGCATTGTATCCCAAAGCTGTATTACCTCCACCCGTGGTATTGGCATCAAGAGCGTTAGCTCCTACAGCCGTATTGTATCCTCCAATTGTGTTGCTGCTTGCCGCACGATAACCGATGGCCGTATTGTAAAATCCGGTAGTATTGCCGGTGCCGGACAGATAGCCCACAAAGACATTGGCATTATTGTTGAGATCGTCTGCGGCTCCGGCCCCTTCCCCGATAAAAACAGATCGGCCCGTATTGAACACTTCTATCTGTCCCTTGGTAGTGATGCGGGTTCTTAAAATATTGTTGGTGCGGATGTGGAGCGCCTGATTGTCCGTGGTTCCGAGAAAATTGGCAGCGGTGCTTCCTGCATTGCCGCTCAGCGACCAGTAGTCACCGGTGAGAAGAGTGGCCGGATCTACCCAGCTCAGTGCACCGGATCCGTTGCTGGCCATTACATAATTTGCCGATCCGTCTGATG
>WFPF01000128.1 GCA_015487695.1 Chitinophagales bacterium | reverse complement strand
GCTTTGCCCTGACCGAATGAAATGAGCGTCAGGGAGTTTATCGTTCCGAAGCTCGCTGTGCTCGTTCGGAATGTTCCAAAGGATAGACAAATCAAGAAAAACATAGTAGTTCAAGCATGCTTTCGAAGATCCCGGTCGAGTGGAATGAGCACCGGGACGATACGTCCCGATGAAAGGATCATCGGGACTACTCTGCATGACAGCTTTCGAAGATGCGCGCGCATCGCGAGCGTCAGGGCGAAGTCCAGACCGACCGGAGCGAGCGTCAGGGCTCAGGCTGACACCCTTTCAAAAATCCCGATAAAAAAGCCATATGACGCTGCTATGAGCGTCCCGGTCTCCGGGCATGCAGTGTTTAAGAAGCTGCTCTGTGCAATTCTTTTTCCCCGGCAAAACAATTAGGTTTGCACATCGCACGGCCGGTCAGGGAATCGCGGCCTTTTCATTAAGAAAGTAAGAGAAAATGGAGAAAATAAGAGAAGGAGCACAAGTAAAAGTAAGCTACCGCCTGCACGAAGGAAGTGCGGAAGGCCCTTTGATTCAGGAGACGGGGTCGGGAGAGCCCCTTGAGTTCGTATTCGGAACGGGGCGCATGCTGCCTGCCTTTGAAGCCGCGCTTGAGGGAATGGAGGCGGGGGCCCGTTTTCGTTTCTGCCTGGGCCCTGAGGAGGCCTATGGTGCCTACAATCCCGATCAGGTGATCAGGGTGCCCATGGAACTCTTTGACCGCACGGGAGATCAGAAAGAGAAATTGCTGAAAAAGGGCAACTTTCTTACGCTCAGCGATCAGAACGGCAGGCAACACATCGGCAAAGTGCTGGAAGCCGGAGAAGATGATGTGACCATGGACTTCAACCATGCGATGGCCGGCAAGACCCTTTGCTTCGAAGGGGAAGTGCTGGAAGTAAAGGCGCCTGAAAGCCCCGAAGCAAGCACTGTTACGCATTAATTGCCATTCACCGGGAAACTTTCATCCTTAATTTTTCTTTAGAAGGCAGCAATGCTTAATTTTGCAGCCGGGCAAGGCTCACGCAACCAGCTCCTGCTGAATCCCCCAGGACCGGAAGGTAGCAAGGGTAGGTGGTCGTAGCGGTGTGATGTGGGTTCTTGCCCTTTTTTTTCTTTCCGGGTGGCATGATATGCCCCGCAGCTTTTATTTTTGAATCTTGAAATCATCCGGACCCGGTAAGAGTTTTTCCTTCAACTAAAACGAAAAGAAATGCGCATTTTCATCGATACCGCCAGTCTCAAAGAAATCAAAGAAGCCTATGACCTGGGCATATTGGACGGAGTGACAACCAATCCCAGCCTCATGGCCAAAGAGGGCATCACGGGCAAGCAAGCGATCAAAGACCACTACAAGGCCATTTGCGAGTCGGTAGGTGACGGGGACGTAAGTGCCGAAGTTATATCGACCGATTATGCCGGCATGATAAGAGAAGGCGAGGAGCTGGCGGAGATACATCCGAACATTGTAGTCAAAATTCCGATGACAAGAGACGGAATCAAAGCCATCCGCACATTGAGTGATAAAGGCATCCCGATCAACTGTACGCTGGTCTTTTCGGCCGGGCAGGCCATTTTGGCGGCCAAGGCAGGGGCCTATCTTCTTTCGCCTTTTATCGGCCGCCTGGACGACACCAACTGGGACGGGCTGGAGTTGATCGACCGCATTGTACGCATTTACGACATACAGGGCTTCGATACCCAGGTGCTGGCCGCTTCCATCCGCACCTCGCTCCATATTGTACAATGTGCCGAAGCCGGAGCCGATGTGGTGACCTGTCCGATGAAGACCATCGAAGGCCTCTTCAAGCATCCGCTTACGGACATCGGATTGGAGAAATTCCTCGCGGATTACCGCAAGGGCAATCCCGAAAAATAATAGGGCTGTGGCTGCACGGATCACCCGGAGCCCCGCAGAAGCTGCATCCGTCCTGAAAAGGGGCGGACTGGTGGCCATTCCCACCGAGACGGTCTACGGTCTGGCAGCCAATGCTTTTGACGAAAAAGCCGTGGCCCGGATATTCGAGGCAAAAGGCCGTCCGTCCTACGATCCCCTGATTGTTCACATCGCTGATGCCGCTGCACTCGATCAACTGGTCCGAACCGTTTACCCGGAAGCCCGTTTGCTGGCCGAAAAATTCTGGCCGGGGCCCCTTACGCTTGTCCTGCCCAGGAAAGAAAACGTTCCCGGCCTCGTGACAGCCGGACTGGACACTGTCGGCATACGGGTGCCCGATCACCCGCTGACACGGACCTTGCTGGCGATGCTCGATTTTCCGCTGGCGGCTCCGAGTGCCAATCCTTTCGGATATGTGAGTCCCACCTCACCGGCCCATGTAGCCGAACAGTTGGGCGAGCGCATTGATGCCATATTGGATGGCGGAGTGACCCGTGTGGGCCTGGAATCGACCATCATAGGATTTCCTGAAGGGCGAGCGACCCTCTATCGCTACGGAGGACTGGAAAGCGAGTGCATCGAGGCGCTCATCGGGCCTTTGAATTATGCGGCAGCCACAGCATCCGATCCCTCGGCACCGGGAATGCTGAAAAAACACTACAGTCCCTCGAAGAAAGTCCTTATCGGTGATCCGGCTGCACTGGCGGCACAGGTGGATGCTCCTTTTGCCATTCTTTCTTTCCGCTCGCGATACAAGGAAACGGGAGCTCTGGAAGTATTTACCCTCTCGGCCCGGGGCGATTTACAGGAGGCCGCCCAGCGCCTTTTTATGGGGCTTCGCACCCTCGATGCCCTTCCTGTCAAATATATTCTGGCCGAGTGGCTGCCCGATAAAGGCCTCGGCCGTGCCATCAACGACAGGCTGCGCAGAGCATCAGCCCGCTGACATTTGTACTGAAAAATGAAAAGGCCGCCTCTTTGCAGAAGCAGCCTTTTCCGTTCAGGGTTGTCTTATTCTTATCTTATTTCTTGATTTTTTCAAGCGATCCGCCACTCAGGTCGTACATCACCGGACTGGCAATGAAGAGAGAGGAGTAGGTACCGACAATCACACCGAGCAGGATGGCGAAGGAGAACCCACGGATGGCTTCACCTCCGAAGACAAAGAGCACCAACAACACGAGGAAAGTGGTTCCCGATGTGATGAGCGTCCGGCTCAAAGTGGAGTTGAGGGCATTGTCGATATTTTCTTCGAATCCGGCTTTGGGATGCAATCCCAGGTATTCCCTGATCCGGTCAAAAACAATCACTGTATCGTTGATTGAGTAACCGATCACCGTCAATATAGCCGCAATGAAAGATTCATTGACCTCCATGGAGAACGGCAATATACCGTGGAAAAGTGCAAATATTCCCAACACCACCAGGACATCATGCGCCAATGCTGCGATGGCTCCCGTACTGAATTGCCATTTCCGGAATCGGATCAGAATATAAAGGAAGATTCCAATCAGGGCGATAATAGTGGCGAGGATCGAAGTGTTCTTAATATCATCGGCAATGGTTGGCTTCACCGTCATGGATTCCATCACGAAGTTGGAAATGAAGGTGTCGTAATTGAGGTCTTTCGTATTGCGGAAGAAAGGTTTCAGCCCCTGCATAAGCCGGGCCTCCACAATGCTGTCAACCTGCGTGCCCGTGCTGTCGATCAGATAGGCAGTCGTGATTTTCAGCTCGTTGCTGCTTCCTACGGATTTTACCACCGGTACGCTTCCCTCGAAGGCTTGCATGAGCGATTCACGAACGGCTTCTGCCTGCACCGGCTGGTCGAAACGGATATGATAGGAGCGACCTCCTTTGAAATCGACACCCAGCTCAAAGCCTCGGGCAAAAATGGATACCAGACCGATAAGGATCAGGGTGCCCGAAAGGATGTAAGCGAGCTTTCTCTTTTCCAGAAATTTGATCTTCGAATTGGTGAAGGCGTTCATGGTCCACTTCGTGCCAATGCTGATTTTCCAGTTTTTCTTCAGCATCCAGTCGTAGGCGATGCGTGTGAGCAAAACGCCCGTAAAGAGGGATGAAAGAATACCGATCATCAGCGTAGTGGCAAAACCGAGTACCGGTCCCAAACCGAAGTAGAAGAGGATAGCAGCTGTGATGAAAGTCGTCACGTTACCGTCAATAATGGCCGAATAAGAGTTTTTGTATCCATCGATGACTGCCAGGCGGTCACCTTTGCCTTTGCGCATTTCCTCCCTTATCCGTTCAAAAATAATTACGTTGGCATCCACCGCCATACCGATGGTAAGCACGATACCGGCAATACCCGGCAGGGTAAGGGTGGCCCCGAGAGAGGCCAGTATTCCGAAGATAAAGAAGATGTTGATCACCAGGGCTCCATCGGCAATGAGGCCGCCTTTGGAATAGTAGAAGACCATAAAGAGCAGCACAAGCAGAAGACCACTGACAACAGAGATAACACCTGCCCGGATGGACTCTTTACCAAGGGTCGGTCCGACAATGGATTCCTGCAGGATGCGGGCGGGAGCCGGCAGTTTACCTGCTTTGAGGATGTTTGCAAGGTCTTTTGCCTCGGTTACGGTGAAGTTTCCTGAGATCTGGGAGATTCCTCCCCGTATTTCACCCTGCACGGTCGGAGCCGAATAAACTTTTCCATCGAGAACAATCGCTACTTCACGGCCGATGTTGCTTGCCGTCAGGTCGGCCCATACCTGGGTTCCTCTGGAGTTCATCACCATGGTAATGTCAGGCCGTCCGAGTTCATCGAAGTCCTGGCGGGCATCCACAATGACATCTCCGCTCAGCGGAGGCTCGTCATCAAGGGGGTTTTTCTTAATCGCGTAAAGCCTCCAGTATCCGTTCTCTGCCGGCTTGGCATCCCAAAGCAAAAGGAGGTCGGGCGGAAGTGCTGTTTTAACTTCCTCCATGCGCAGATATCGGTTTACTTCCGCAGTATCCTGCGTGCGCACATATCCGATGAAGGGTGTTTCGTAGAGTGATTCGCTGAAGTTGAGCAGGATGAGCAGCGGATTTTGCTTTTTGGCTGCCTCAAAATCAAAGTCTCCGGTGGTGTCACCCGGTGTTTCCGCTTCCAGGTTATTGAAATCAAAGGAGTCGCTTTCTGCCGTGGCACTGTCACTTTCCAGTGAAATCAGGTTGCTGTCGCCTGCTACTTCCTCTACCTGAGAGTTGTCTTCGTTATTGATTACCGGTGGCTCTTCCGCTGTTCCGGTATCTTCCAGTCCCATGATGTCACGCACTACGCGGTCAGCATCGATGAGGTAGTTGACAATTTCTTTGGTTTTGTAGGTTTCCCAAAAGGAGAGATCGGCCGGAGCCTGCAGGAGTCTGCGGGCACGAGCCGGATTGTCGACACCCGGAAGTTCCACGATGATGCGGTCGGAGTTTTCGAGTTTGGCGATATAGGGCGAAACCACACCAAACTGGTCGATACGTGCATAGAGGATGTCGTAGGTACGGTCGATGGCATCGCGGCCCTGTTCGCGTAAAATCTCGGCTACTCTTTCGTTGCTGAAGTCGGGCTCAATGACGCCCTGATTCTGCCTGGTGGCAAAAATGGGAGCCATGCGGGCATTGTCGTTGATCTTGCTCCAGGCCGTAATGAAGAGTTCAATGAAGTCGGCCTCGCTGTTGCGTTCCATCTTCTCGGCTTCTTCGAGGGCCTTTCTGAATTGCGGGTTGTTTTTGTTCGGTCCGGCAAGGTTGATCAGTAGGTCTTTGAGCGATACCTGAAGGATGGCACTCATGCCCCCCTGAAGGTCAAGTCCGAGGCTGATTTCGTTTTCTTTTACTTCGTTGTAGGTGTATTGGGCAAATCCCAGATTATATACTTCCTCGTTGGCCAAAGAATCCAGGAATTTTTGCTTGAAGCGCTTTTTCAGAAGGTTGACCGTATCGAGGTAGACCAGCGGTCGTGTTTCTTTTAAATGTGCCAGTTCGTTTTCCAGCGGTGCTACCTTCGTCTCGGCATATTGCTCGGCTTCCTTTTTTATCTGATAAGACTTGAGCGTAAATGACAATTGGTAGATACAAACGATGGTCAGAACGATCGTGAAAAACTTAATGATTCCTTTGCCTTGCATTACTTCTTCGTTTTGAAATCCCTATATTCTGGTTTGATAAAAATCGAGGGGCAAATATAGTGTAAATCTCCTGAAATCGGGAGCGATTATCTGCCTAATCGGGGGTGCATAAGGGGAGAAAGGAAGGTGGGAAAGGCAAAAGGCCTTTCCCGTTTCACAGATGCTTTGTGAAGGGGGCAAAGAGCCCCTTCATTCACAGTATTTATTAATCTTTGACGAGCTTTCGCTCAACGAGGCCTCCGCTTTCCGGATAAATCCGGAGCAGATAGATGCCCGAAGGAAGCTTTTCGTCCATCTTCATTGTTGCACTTCCTGCATTTATCCATTCTGTTTGCAGCAGGCGCCCCGTGACATCCCTGAGCTCTATCCGTTCGATGGAGATTGTGGCTTCTAATCGAATGTGATCACTAAAGGGATTGGGGTAGATGCCAATGTTCAAATCCGCATTTTCAATACCCGTGGCGAGGCCTACTTCCACCGTATCTACGCTAGTGCAGCCCCGGCTGTCGCTCACCGTTACGCGGTAGCTGCCGGGAGCCAGTTGCACAGCCGTGTCGCTGTTTTGTCCGGCCGGATCGCTCCACTGATAGCTGTAAGGCGGCAACCCGCCACTTGCCGTGGTGTAGGCCTTGCCGTCATTCTGGCCTGTGTGGGCCGGACTTGAGCCTGTAACAAGCACCGGTGCTTCATAGACTTCAATGAGTCCTTTTTCGAGGTGTTCGCTTTGTCCGAAGGCATTGGTGGTGATAAGCTTCAGATCATAGCTGCCTGCCCGTGTCAGCCTGATTGTGGCTGACTTGCCGTAGAAGGTATCGCTTGCCGTGCCGCTTACGATCCATATCCACTGGTCAATCTGTCCGCTGGAACTGTCAACCGGTGTGAACTCAAAGGGTGCGCAACCCCGGAGGCTGTCCATATTAAAGTAAGCCACCGGAGCTACTCCGGAACCTTCAATTATTTCAAAGACATCGAGGCCGGCTTCAATGAGGTGCCCGGGGGCGAAATCGCTTGCCTGAACCTGTATTTGAAAACTGTCGCTTATGTCCCAGTAATCGGAAATAATAACAGATACGGGATTCCAGAACGGGCCGATGTCATCCGGTGAACTGAGGTCCACAAGAACGGTTTTTTGTCCGTTGTGAAGGTAGACTTTCAGGCTGTCGTTGACACTGCTGCCTCCTCCTCCGGTCATGTACCATTTTTTAAATTTTAAAATGGGTTCATTGTAGGAAGAGACGTTGATGTAAGGAGAGCTGAGAAGCGTGTAACCATTATCCACGTCATCCGAGCCGGCCGATCCGCCCCCGTTGCCCGTGATGTAGGCTTTTTCTCCCAGATCATCAAAATCATCGCGGTCAGGATTAAACTGAAAACCATTGAATTCAGTACCCACGGGCACATCTCTCACCCAGATGCCTGTGCTGGCATCTCCGCTAACGCTCCATCCGAGGTCAAAGAGAAAATCGTCATAATATCCTTTTGCGAGTTCAATCTGCGGACTGACCCCGGCACTGCCGATGTAGATTTCAAGGCCGTCATTTTCGTGATATCCCCATTGGCCTGCAAAAAAGGTAAAAGTGTCCTGATAGAGGCTGCTGAAGGTGAAGGCTCCGTTGGCATCGGCCAGGACTTCAAATGCACTTTCTTCATTTTTGGCCAGTACGCGTGCAAAAGGAACAGGAATGCCGGTTCCCATTTCTATCACAGTACCGCTGACGCTATAGCTTGGCAGGGCCTCGAGCTCTACGTTGAGGGTGGTGGTTTGCCCGCTGCTGAGCTGTACACTTTTAATGGTGCGACTTGCATAGCCGGCTTTGCTGAATTTTACGGCATAGATACCCGGATCGGCCACACCGGTATTGTAGCTGCCAAAGCCATCGCTGTACTCCGTCACGTTTTGCGGGCCGAGCAATTCGACTTTCACATTGCTGAGGCGGGCCTGTGATTTGTCGCGAACAATCCCTTCGAGATAGGCCGCGCGTACAAGCGTGGGGCGCAGGACGAAAAGTCCGCCTTCAATGTCGGAAGCGAGGTAAAGGCCTGAAGCAAAATAGGGATAGATGCCCCAGACCCCGTTGAAACCGTTCCCGGAAAGGGGCGTTGTGTCGTAAAAACCCACTTCGACCAGGGTCCCCGGTTTGGCCGCATCGAGAATACGGATACCGTCTCGATACCATGAGACGGCTACATAATCTCCGTCAAAAAAAGCATTGTGCGGTATGGAAGACGACCCCGGATTGGAGCGATAGAGATCCAGCTCTTCGATATTGCTGAGGTCGCTCACATCATAGGCGGCAACTTTCCCGTCCGAAACCTCGTCAGTGGTGACGATGGTGCGGTTGTCCGGGCTGACCCAGACATTGTGGGTAAAAGTGTTGGGAGTCATCCGGGTTGCCATGATTTTGGAGGCAGGGATGAAATCCGGAGTCTTGTCGCTCACATCCACCACACTGAACCAGCCGTTGTAAATTTCGGCAGCCCACATGGTGTCGCCATGGGCATAGAGGTCGTGGATGTATCCTTCGTCATAAACAGTGACCACCACCGGATTCCAGGGGTCTGTGTGTACGTCCGCAATGATGGCCCCTCCGCGGCTGTAGTTGGCACCGATGATGTAGGCATATCCTTTTTCGTCAATGAAGACATTGTGGGCGCTGCTGAAGCTTACATTGCCGCTGCCGGTCCATCGCTTGAAAGTGACCGAATTGGGCAATTGCTGCAGGTCGATGATCAGAAGCCCCCCCGAACTTTCATTGCTGACGTAGGCGTAGTGGTCCCACACTTTAATGTCGCGCCAGATGCTGCTGGCACCTCCTACATAAGCCACTTCTTTGGGCTTTGCCGGATCGCTGAGGTCGAAGATATAGGTGCCTTCCGTGCTTCCGACCAGGGCATACTCGGTGCCGTCAGGGGCGGTATATCCCCAGATGTCATTGAGGTTTTCGCTAAAGGTAACATGACTGACGAGTTCGACATTTTTAGAATCTTGCGCATAAATAGCAATAGATAAAAAGCAGATTATCAGTGTAAAAATATGTTTCATTTGAATCTTTTGTGTAAGTTAAGCCTACTTCGAGAGGAAACCGGGTGCAAGTTCCAATTTATACGCATCAAATCGCAATATATGCACATAACGATTCTCATGATGATGTAAAATTTCTTTCCCGTGCTTCGGGTCGATGCGGTAAACCGGACGAATTTCTATTTGCCCGTTGATGGGTGCATGGTGGTAAAAATCAAAATAGTCCATGCTGCGGCTTCCGTAGCGCGAAAGCAAGTGACCCATATAGAAGCATATGTCGTATGCTTTCATTGAAATGAGGGAAGGGGCATAGTGAAACGTGTCAATAAAAGCGCCCCGGAAGTGCCGGTAGGCAGCAGATGCCGTGTCGTAGAAGAATTCCCGGGTTGTATAAAAGTTCAGGGTATTGAGATAGTCGAAGCGGGAAGAAGCAAACTTTTCGATCCAGGAGGGCATGCCGAAGAGAAAGATGTCTTCGGGACTGACAAGGTATTTGATATCTTCTTTTTTGCTGTTTGAGCCCAGATTGAAGGCTTCGCCTTCGGTAACGTTGTTAAGCCCCCGCAGGATATTGGTGACAAATATTTCATTGTTGGACGGTACCAGTACAATGTTGGTGTCATGGGCCGAGAGCAGGTCTTTTTCAAAGCTCCCGTCTTCTTCCAGTTCGACCAGGTGCAGTTCTTTTTCTTCATTTCCGTAGGGAAGCGATTCGCGGTAGATGCGGGCCATGTAGTTTGCCAGGGCCTTTTCGCCCGGATCCGCGGTATGGAAAATATAAGTGGGATATTGCCTGAAATGCATGGCGGCATAACGCGCCAGTCGTTCGACATGTGCATCGTCACCCGGCCGGGCCTTGATAAACTCAGGAGTAGCCTCCCGCAGCGGCACCTTTGAAGAGAGGGGAGAGATGAGCAGAATGTGATGCTTCGCGGCAAAGGGTGCCACCAGTGCCAGATTGCGCGGGAAAAGAGGCCCTATGATGAGATCTGCATCTTTTAGTGCTTCCTGCCTCAGAATGTCGCGGACAGTAGCTGAGTCGTTGCGCGTATCGAAAATGCTGACTTTCAGGTTGATGCCACTGTTCTTCAGGTCTTCGATGGCGATGAGCAGGCCCTGGAGATATTCGGTAGCCACCATGGGCCGGTAGGAATATTTCTTTTCTTCGGGGTCAAGCGCTGTCAGGTAACTGTTGTCCAGATAAAACGGCAGCAATACGGCCAGGTGATATTCCTCCTTCAGATATTTGCTTTTTTCTTTTTCGGGCAGGAGCGTATCGCCCGCATTACCGGTATTGGCAGCCACGGCATGGCCGCTGCTGTCATTTTTCACCAGCACCGGCTTACGGGGCGCAGGTGTCCGGCTGATTTGCTCAAAAAGAGAGCATGCCTGCAAGCTTCCGATGAGCAGCAGGAGGAGGATGATATTTAACTTATTCCCACTCAATGGTTGACGGAGGTTTTGTGCTGATGTCGTAGACTACACGATTAACGCCTTTGACATGATTTATTATACGTGTTGAGACCTTTGCCAGGAAATCGTAGGGGAGCCGGGCCCAGTCGGCTGTCATGCCATCGCGGGAAGTGACAGCCCGCAAAGCCACCACGTTTTCATAGCTTCGTTCATCACCCATCACACCTACCGATTGCACGGGGAGGAGGATGGTGGCGGCCTGCCATACCTCATCATAAAGTCCATCTTCGCGCAGGCCGCGAATGAAGTGTTCATCGGCTTCCTGCAGAACAGCTACTTTTTCGGGAGTTACCTCGCCCAGAATGCGGATTCCCAGCCCCGGACCGGGAAAAGGATGACGCATCAGAATGGCAGGTGGAATGTGAATCTCATGACCCACTTTCCGCACTTCGTCTTTGAAGAGGCTTCGAAGGGGTTCTACCACGCGAAGTTGCAATTTGTCCGGCAGCCCGCCCACGTTGTGATGCGATTTAATCGTGACCGAAGGGCCGTGCACCGATACCGACTCAATCACATCGGGATAAATGGTGCCTTGCCCGAGCCACTTCACATTGTTCAGCTGGCGGGCTTCTTCTTCGAAGACATCGATAAATACTTTGCCGATGGCTTTTCTTTTTTCTTCGGGATCGCGAAGACCTTTCAATGCTTTATAGAAGAGTTCTTTCGCATCGACCCCTTTGACATTGAGTCCCATGTGGCGGTACGACTCCAGTACTTCGCTGAATTCGTCTTTTCGCAGAAGGCCGTTGTCTACAAAGATGCAGTAAAGGCGGTCTCCGATGGCCCGGTGGATGAGTTCTGCGGCTACCGTACTGTCGACACCGCCCGAAAGGCCCATGACCACACTGTCGCTGCCCAGTGTGTCGCGCAGCCTTTCAATGCTCTCGTGTGCAAAGGATGCCGGAGTCCAGTCGCCCCGGCAGCCGCAAATGCGGATGACAAAATTTTCAAGCAGGGTGGCTCCGTCCACACTGTGGGTTACTTCGGGGTGGAACTGTATGCCGTAGACCGGAAGGCCGGAATCTTCCATGCGATAAGCCGCCACCGGGATGGAGTCGCTGCGGGCAATGATGCGCGCATTTTCCGGCAGGCCGAGAATGCTGTCGGCATGCGACATCCATACCTGCGAGTCTTCGGGAATAAATTCAAAGAGCGGGTCATCGCGGTCAAACTCCCGCAGATGAGCCCGTCCGTATTCGCGTTTGGCCGAAGGGGCTACCTCGCCACCAAAGTGCCGGGCCATCCATTGGGCACCGTAGCAAATGCCCAGGAGGGGCACCTTGCCCATGATCTTCTCTAGATCGGGACGGGGGGCATTGCTATCGAGAACGGAAAAAGGGCTTCCCGAAAGGATGACTCCTTTTATATGCGGACCGATTTCTCCGGCTTTGTTGTACGGTACAATCTCAGAGTATACATTCAGTTCTCTGATTCTTCGGGCTATCAGTTGTGTATATTGTGAACCGAAATCGAGAATTAGTATCTTTTCGTGCATCGCTGGCAAAAATACTGAAATTAAATGCGCAGGATGAACTTCCTTCCACGCTCTTTTGCACAGAAAGGCGGGCAGGCAAGAAAAAAGAAAAGGGGCAGCAAACGCTCCTTAATTGCAGGGAGATAAGAAAAGGAGTTATGGATCAAAAATTTATTGCATTCGACCCCGAAGAAATTGTCGACCGGATCAATAGCCTATCGAAGTATACAAGGGCACAGTGGGGCCTGATGGGAGCGCAGCACATGGTGGAGCATCTGCTTACTGTTTTTCGCATATCAAACGGAAAACTCCGGACTGTTTTGCTCGTACGCGAAGAAACCCTGCCGAAACGTCTTGCCTTTTTGCGTGGAAAAGAAGCTTTTGCACATGATATACGAATTAAAGGTATTCCCGAAAATGCGCCTTTGCCCCTGCGCTTTGCTGATTTGGAGACGGCCCGGCAAAAGTTGATTGATGAACTTTACCTCTTCGCATCCCGGAAAGAAGAAATTGACAGGGAACGCCCGCTGCATCCGGTTTTCGGACCGCTTGACTATGACGACTGGGTACTGTTTCACAGAAAACACCTCAGTCACCATTTTCAACAATTTGGAATAATTTAGTGCACTGAGAATACGAATTCAGCGTAGTTTCGGTTAGATTGATTGCGGGCCATCTTTGGCCTCTATAAATAATGTACAAGATTCCATGACCGGATTCCTTTTTCTACTTCTTAGTTTTTTGCCCAGCGGCCACGAAGCCATACCCAAAGAAAGTATCTACTTTGATATCTACTTTGCCGGCAGCCGCATTGGCCATATCAAAGCCGACAAGTGGATTGAGGACGGGATGACCACCTATGAAGTCTATTCCTTTGCCGAGTATGATTCATGGCTCTATGATTACCAGCGAACAACCCATGTAAAAGCCCATTTCAGGGATGGTGTGATGATAAAGAGTTGGGCGAAGATCACCGAATACGATGATGTGCTGGAACTCAGCATCGCTCAGCAGCGGGGGAGTGCTTATCGCATGGTCAATCGCGATGGGGATGTGACCTGGCATAAGGGTATAATCACGGCCTCTTCCATTCAGCTTTACTTTGAAGAGCCGCTGGGTATCGATGAAATTTTCTCGGAGAGCCACCTGGTGATGTGCCGGATCGAGGAAGACGGCCTTCATGAGTACGAATATCATACCCCGGAGGGCAAGACCAACGAGTATTTTTATAAGGACGGCAAACTCGTTAAAGTCAATATCTATCGTTCTCTCGTAACTGTCACATTTAAGAGAAGGCCGCAGTAATAAAAGCGAAAACGGAAATCAGCGTACTTTCTTTGTGACCAGGTAAAAAGAAGAAAGGGCAAACCAATAGCCTGTCATTTGATTTGCAAATTCCAGCTGTTCGCCCTGTCGGGGCCCTTCCACGGCACGCCCGAAAACATCCCATTTATTGCCTTCATTGTCTTTAAACGCAAGTGGCAGCACATCATTGAGGGCTTCAAACTGCAGAGATTTCTGACTTTCATTGAGCACATAGCTGCTAAAAATCTGCTTGCGGGGAGCAATCAGTGTCAGGTAGTCGCTTCCTTCATATTCATTTACAAAGAGACGCAGGGAGTCACTGTACACTTTCGGATCGAAGATCATCATCCTTCGCCCGTTGAGCACGGCATGGATTCTTTCTTTGCGCTCATAGGCCGTATTCTCGATTTCAAGCGGGAAATAGACTTTGTCATTCACCTTGTAATCGCCATAGGGATAATTGCCGTAGGGTCTTGTGATGCCCGTATTCCTGCCGGTCACTTTCGAGTCGGGATACATCTTTTTCCAGGTTTCCCAGCTGCACTCGATAAAGGGCAGGGTTTCGGGAATATATTCGATGAGGGGGCCGTTGATGCACTGTTGCAGCATTTGCGACCAGTTGCTGTTGCTGGCCCGATCATAGGGTATGATATTGTTTTGATAGAGGAGGCCCGAGACTCCGAAAGTGGTCGTTTCCCCGTTGAGTACCCTGTTCCAGATGGCTGTTGTGCCGGTCAGCGGGCAGTAAACCACCGCATATTCCGCATTTCCCAGCTGGTCGTTAATGATCTCATGCCAGTCCAGAATGGCCTGTGGATAGGCGATATATTCATTGTCCACGCGGAAACCAATCACCATGTCGCTATTCTTTAGGAAATCGATGCTGTCGACCACCACGGCCGGAGGATTAACCAGCGCTGGAATGCCATCTTTTCCCGGCCCACCGTCAAAAACATCTTCCACATCCACGAGCCAGCGCCCGGGGTCGTAGGGTACGTTTTTATAATTTCCGCCCGGTCCGGTTTCTTTGGGTACGCATGAGGTCCAGAGCAAAATTGAGAGGGCGGGCAAGAGATAAAGGAGTGTTTTCATAGGGGTTTATTTTTCGGAATGAAATACATGGTGAAATCGGAGGAAAGTGGAAGCTGTGGTGCTCAGCTGAATACCGTTGAGCTGCCGGGCAATCGGGAGGGTAAGCCCCCAGGTAACTTTGTTGCTGTTGTTGAATATCCAACTGAGACCGAGGCTGCCATCGAGCCAAAATCCACCGGTATTGGGGATATTGCCGGCATCGACCCGGTCTCTTGCCATCCAGCGAAGAGCGGGCCCGAAGCTCAGGTCCATAAGCTGTTTGCCCCAAAGCCATTGACGGCCAAATGTCCAATAAGCATTAAGCGAATGACCAAAACGGTATTCCTGTGAGCCGCGGAAATCAGGATTTGTACCATTCCTGCGGAAGAGGATGCCGGCCTGTGAAGCCCAAGCTGTCAGCGGAAAATGTTCTAAATTGCTTTTAATGCCCAGGAATTGATCCCAGGATCCGGTGCCGGGTTGCATATCGGCCGGCAGAATGAAACCTTGTCCGGATCGCTTTAGGTCGGAGCCTGTCGGGAATTTCAGGGCCCATTCCACACTGACCTGCTGCCGGTCTCGGTTCAGAAACCGGTACAGGCCATAAAGCAGCGCATCGCCCATACCGCTTGCCGATGTGGCGTCTGTCAAAGTTCCGTTTTGATAAATTTCCCGGTATTGCTGAACGCCTGTGAGCATAAAGCCCAGCAGGAATTTTCGCCCGGGTTGATAGGCCGCTTCCAGCAAAATGGCGTTCACATAGCGCCTGCGGTCTCCGTCATTCAGGTTCTCGCTGATATTGCTCAATGTATTCAGATAGTTGAGGTCATAGGATATCTGCAGTTGAACATCCCCGGGAGATTCTATGCCGAGGCGAACGCCCCCGGCCAGCGGCACTCCGCCCGAACAACAGGTCTGGGCAGCAGCTTTGGCTGGCAGTAAGAGGGAAAGAATTAAAAATGCAATAAGAGGAACAGCGTTTTTCACAATCGTAAATATATGATTTACAGTCTTGTGCCTCTGTCATGAAAGAGACAAAGTGAAAAGCAATTGTCCGTGAAATGTCTGTTTTTTATACTTGCCTTCCGACATTGGAAGTAAGTGCCCGGTAGATGTTCGCTTTGCGTGAGACTCTCAATTGATGTTGCTATACACCGCCTGCACGTCTTCGTCTTCCTCAATCTTGTCGAGCATCTTTTCTACTTCCTGCATCTGCTCTTCGCTCAGATCAATGGGAGAAGTCGCTATGCGTTCGAGCCGGGCTTCTTTGATTTCCAGATTCCGGTCCTCCAGTGCTTTGGCCAAAGTGCCGAAGTTTTTATAGTCTCCGTAGATGACAAGGAGTCCATCATTTTCCTCCAGTTCTTCCATTCCGGCATCGATAAGGTCGAATTCCAGTTCTTCCAGATCCACATTCTCCGGCTTATCGAGACGGAATACCGCCTTGCGTGAAAACATGAACTCGAGCGATCCGGAGGGGACGAGTCCGCCACCGGCTTTGTTGAAATAGGATTTCACATTGGCGACCGTGCGGGTCGGATTGTCGGTAGCACATTCTACAAAAAAGAGGGTTCCGTGGGGGCCTTTTCCTTCATAGGTAATCTCGGTGATGCTTTCTGCGTCTTTGCCATCGGCTCGTTTGATGGCTGCTTCAATATTGTCTTTGGGCATGTTCTGCGCCTTCGCATTCTGTATGGCATGGCGCAGCGCAGCATTCATTTCCGGGTCCGATCCGCCTTCTTTTGCAGCGATGGTAATGGCTTTGGCAAGTTTCGGAAAGACCCTGGACATTTTGTCCCACCTTTTTTCCTTGGCCGCTCTGCGGTATTCAAATGCTCGTCCCATTGCTTACTCTTTGATGCGGGACAAAAATAAGGTGGCTCTTTGAATTATTTTCGTCCGTGCCCCGGTCTTCTTCCTTTGTTTCTGAAATTGCGGCCACCCCCCTGCGAGCGTGCACCCCACTCGGGCGAGGGCCCGAGTTCCTGAGGTACGGGCAGTTTGGGCAAATCGCGCTCAATGAGTTTCTCAATGCGTGAGAACTTGTGCATATCGGCCGGATTGATCAGCGTAATGGCTACACCCGTAGTTTCGGCACGGGCCGTACGGCCCACACGGTGCACATAATCTTCGGCATCCTGCGGCACGTCAAAATTGATCACGAGATTGATGTCTTTGATGTCGATGCCGCGACTGAGCACATCCGTTGCCACGAGCACTTTGGTTTTTTTCGCCCTGAAGCGCATCAGTACCTCCTCGCGCTCCCGCTGGTCAAGGTCCGAAGAAATGCCTTCTACCCGGTACTTCGGATTGCGCAACTCGCGTACAATCTCGCCTACTTTTTTCTTGGTTGAAGTGAAGATGAGGATGCGCGTGTAATTGTCTTTGTCACGTATCAGCTGTTTGACAAAGGCTATCTTCTGCTGGTCGTAGGTCAGATATGCAGCCTGCATGACGCCTTCGGCCGGTTTGGACAGTCCGAAACTGATTTCCACAGGGTCTTTGAGAATGCTGGAGGCCAGCTTACGAATATCTTTTGGCATGGTGGCAGAGAAGAGCAGTGTCTGCCGCTCCGAAGGAATGGCCTGCTCGATGCGCTTGATGTCATCGAGGAAGCCCATATCGAGCATGCGGTCGGCCTCGTCAAGAATGAAGTGCTTGATTCCTTTAAACTTCACATAACCCATATTCATATGGGCGAGAAGTTTGCCGGGAGTGGCCACCACAATGTCCGCACCTTCCGTGAGGGCTTTCTTTTGCTGTGTCCAGTCATGCTTGTCGCCTCCTCCGTAAACCACGGCCGAAGTGACCGGCAGGAAGTAGGCAAAACCTTGTATCTGCTGATCGATTTGCAGGGCCAGTTCCCGGGTAGGTACGATGATGAGGGTATTGGTTTCCCGCTTATGTTCCTGCATTTGTTCGTTCAATACAGGGAGGATAAAGGCAGCCGTTTTACCCGTACCGGTTTGGGCAGTTCCGAGCACATCACGGCCCTCCATGATGGCGGGGATGGCTTTTTCCTGTATGGGGGTGGCTTTTTCAAAACCCATGTATGAAAGGGCTTCGAGGATCCTTGGATGGAGCTTAAATTCTTCAAATTTCATTAAGACAAAGGTACGGATAAATTGACAGGATATGATATGGCTTTGTTGCCGGAAGGCCGGAAAAATGGACAAAGCATTCAAATTTTATTAAATTTGTTAGATGTTTAACTCACAGGGGTATTTAAAGAGCCTGCTTGATTATGCATACTCCTGACTAACAGATCACTCCCGCTGATGCCTCTTAACCGAATTAAGTACATTATTCGAATAGGTTTTCTTCCTGTTCTTCTTTTTCTGCAATTCAATCTCTTTGCGGACATATTGATTGATGAAGATTTTGCCGGTGGAAGCATGCCAGCGGGTTGGAGCACTACAGCCATACAGGGCTCGGCTACCTGGTTGATTCGAAACACTCCGGCATTTTCAAGTACCTCGGGTGGCTATTATGCGGTGTTTGACGATGAATCCCTCGGGGCTGCCACCACCCCCAATGAATCCGATCTTATCACACCTTCTTTTAATTGCAGCGGACGCACGGGTGTCTATCTCAATTATGTGCATCATTGGTTTGGTGTTGAGTTTACTCATGGCTATGTAGAAGTCAGTAGCGATGGAGGCAGTTCCTGGACAACCATTTTTGACTATGAGAAGGTTAGCAAAGGCAGCCTGTCCGCTCCGCAGGATACCACCTTGGATATCAGCAGCTGGGCAGCGGGGCAAACGGATGTGAAAGTACGTTTTCGTTACACAGACGGAGGGCAAACGGGAAAATACTGGTACCTGGACGATATACGAATTTATGCAGACAATGACGCGAGCGTCACCCGGCTGTTGACCCCATCCTGGCCGGATTGCAGCAACTCGTATAGCAGCACACAAAGTGTCAGTATCAGGATTAAAAATGAAGGTGTAAGTTCCATCTCAAATATTCCCGTTACCTGTGAGATCAGTGGCGGAACAAGCGCTACACTGACCGGAAATGTATCCGGTCCGATTGCAAGCGGTGCCTCGGTCGTTTTTACCTTTAGCGGCAGTTTTGATATGTCAGCAGAGGCCGTTTATGTCTTTAAAATATATTCTGCGCTCCCCGGAGATCAATATCTTGGCAATGACACCTTTGAGACAAGTATTCAACGCAATGTAACAACCTTTCCCTACTACCAGGACTTCAACAGCAATAAAGGGGGCTGGCACGACAGCGCTTATGACGTAATGGCAGGGCAGAAAAGAGAATGGAAATACGGAAGTCTTCCGTCAGGGTATCTCAATGGCCCGGATGGACGAGGAAGCAGTTGGCGAATGTGGACGGAATCGGGCAACAGCTCCGGTGTATTTTGGGTCGAAAGTCCGGTATTTGATTTACGCAATGTAACCAAGGCAAATCTCAGCTTTTGGATCAAACACAGCCTCACAAACTCGGACCTGGTTTGGGTAAGCTATTCCACGGATGGCGGCAGCACATGGGCAACCCTGGGGAGCAATGCTGATCCGAATTGGTACAATAGTAATGGTGGGTGGAAATCTTCGTATACCAGTCCGGTAAACGTTTGGGACAGTGTGAACTACGAGCTATGTTCACTGTCGGGTGATAGTTGTGTTATTTTCAGGATAAACGGAAAGGCCTATTACGATCAAAATATCTACCCCGGCTACTCGCGTGCCGCATTTGATGATTTTCGAATCAGCGCCAGCCGGGGCGATGACCTTGAGGTGGCTGAAATTATTTTAAATGATGCGGGCGATTGTGCTTCGTACGGCAGCAACGAAACCATTGCGGCCCTGCTATTAAACAATACCTGCCGGCCCATTTTTAATGCCCCTGTTCATCTTCAGCTGAACGGAGGAACTGTGATCGATGAGACGATTCCGGGACCCATTCCGGCATTCGGGCGTTTAATTTATCAGTTCGCCACTACCGTTAATATGAGTGCTGCCGGCACACACAACCTCAAGGTCTATACTTCACTGGCTTCGGAAATCAATACAGCCAATGACACGGCCGAGCGAAATCGATACAACCTGATCCCCATAAGCACTTTTCCTTATTCAGAAGATTTTAACACGGACAACGGAGGATGGGTCTCGCGAACTTCGATCGCAAGCCGTCACTATCAATATGGTGTATTGCCTTATCTCGCGGGCAGTCAGGGAGAAGGCAAGAGTTGGTATGCCAGTTCGTACAATGGCAACAACGCCTCATATATATGGGTCGAAAGTCCGGTTTTTGATTTCTCTTCTTTGAGCAACCCTCAGTTGTATTTTGACTACAAACACAGCCTGACAGGATCGGACGGTACCTGGGTGGAATATTCTACGGATGGAGGCACAAGCTGGATAAAACTGGGAAGCGGAAGTGAACCCAACTGGTATAACACTTCAAATTATTGGGCAAGCACATATACCAATCCGGATAGTGCATGGACGGCAGTACAGCACAGCCTTTGTGCACTAGCAGGTAACTCGTGTGTGAAGCTGAGGATTTATGGCCGGGCATACTATGATCAAAGTGTTTATAGTGATTACAGCCGCTTTGCCTTTGACAATGTTCAGATCAAGGATGGGCCGGATGTGGGAGTGATTGCGCTTATTGAACCGGTAAATCTGGGTTGCCTTTTTTCAGCCTCTCAAAAGGTAAAAATTGCGGTTTACAATTGGGGTTGTGCTCCGGTGAGCAATGTGCCCGTAACTTGTGTGGTCAGCGGGGCAGCCTCGACCACACTAAACGGGACGGTTGGGGGCCCCATTCCGGCCGGTGATTCGGTTCATTATACCTTTCCGGGTACTTTTGACATGACTCCGCTCGGCACCTACAACTTCAGCACCTGGAGCGCTTTGACGGGGGATGTAAATACGGGCAATGACACTCTTCAAAAAAGTATTCTGGTAGACCGCCTCAAAGTGATTTCGTTCCCGTATCATGAGAATTTCAATACCAGCAACGGGGGTTGGATTAGCAATCCGGGATTTCAACTCTGGCAACGGGCTGCATTGCCTGCTTCCTACTTAAATGGCCCGGACGGAAGGGGCGAAAGCTGGAGGATGGTCAACACTTCGGGTTCCTCGCAGACAGGCTATATAGAAAGTCCGGTCTTTGATCTTAGCAATGTGACGAACCCAAATCTCAGTTTTTGGATTAAACACAGCTTGACGGCTTCGGATTATGTCCGGGTTCTTTATTCGATAGACGGGGGAAGCACATGGAGCACGTTGGGCAGCAACAGCGACCCCAACTGGTATAATCAGACCTACAATTGGGCATCTTCCTATACGAGCCCAGTAACCACTTGGGACAGTGTGAATTATGAGCTTTGCTCATTGTCAGGGGAAGCTTGTGTGATTTTCAGAATCGAAGGCCGGGCATATTACGACCAAAACGCATATCCAAACTATTCCCGTGCCGCGATTGATGATTTCAGAATTAGTGCCGGTGAGAATGAAGACATCGAGATGGCTGAAATCATTCTCAATGATGCCGGCTCGTGCACTTCATATAGTAGCAATGAAAGTATTGCGGTAGAAGTCCTGAACAAGAGCTGCCGGGATTTGTACAATATACCTCTTGTTCTCTCTCTCAACGGAAGTGTCTTTGTTTATGATACTATTCCCGGGCCGCTGCCATCCTTCGGCCAAATCATCCACACCTTTGCCACAGGAGTGGATATGAGTGCTACCGGTACACATACTCTAAAAATCTACAGTTCGTGGTCAAATGAAAAAGACCGAAGCAATGATACGGTCATAAGGAACCGCTTTAATCAAATTCCGATAGCCACTTTTCCGTATCTCGAAGATTTTGAAAGTGACAATGGCGGCTGGGTATCGCGCACACCGGTGAGCACGCGCCTTTTTCTGTATGATACGGTTCCGGCCGGGTATTTGGGAGGAAGTGACGGCAACGGCAAGAGCTGGTATGCCAAAAATTTCAGCACAGGGTCATCCTACATATGGGTGGAAAGCCCCGTATTTGATCTCAGTGCGCTGAGCAGTCCGCAGCTCTATTTCGATATGAAGCACAGTCTTACATCGTCTGACCCGGTCAGCGTGGAATATTCAACCGATGGGGGAAGTACCTGGACTGTATTGGGAAGCAGCTCGGAACCGGATTGGTATAACAATAGCAGCTATTGGTCCCTGACCTACTCAAATCCGGATACGATATGGACGAAGATGCATCACAACCTTTGCGTAGTGGCAGGTCAGAGTTGTGTTAAATTGCGCATTAAGGCGAAGTCCTATTACGATCAGGGAAGTTACCCCAATTATAGCCGCATCGCATTTGATAACATAGAGATAAAAGATGGCAACGATGTAGGTGTTATCGCCTACCTTGAACCCGTAGACCAGGGTTGCCTTTTCTCTACCGCTCAACAGGTAAAAGTGGCGGTATATAATTGGACTTGCAATGCAGTTTCAAATGTACCGCTTAGCTGCGAGGTGAGCGGCCCGGTTACAGTAACTTTGAGCGGCACGCTTGCAGGTCCTATTCCGGCAGGTGACTCATTGCACTTTACTTTCCCCGGCACTTTTGATATGACTGCCTTGGGAACCTATCAATTTACATCCTACAGCTCCTTGCTTGGGGATACATACAATGGCAACGATACGCTGCGGAAAAATATCGTGGTGGACCGGCCCAAAATAACGAGCTATCCTTATTTTGAAGACTTTAACAGCAGCAACGGATACTGGATTGACACGGGTGCAAGCCCTCCGCTGAACAACGGGCGCAATTGGACCTACGGAGCCTTGCCATCTGGCTATCTTAATGGACCGGAAGGCAAGGGGAATTCATGGTATGTGGTCGCCAATGGAATCAGCTCTACCAAAATATGGCTGGAAAGCCCGGTCTTTGATTTCAGTACTTTGAGCAATCCCAACTTGAGTTTCTTCATCAAGCATAGTCTTACTTCCAGCGATTATTTCTATGTGGAATATTCGATAGATGGGGGAAGCACATGGAGCAGACTCGGGAACACCAATGACGCAAGCTGGTATAATTATATTAATGATCGCTGGTCATATTCCTATCCGAATCCGGTTTCTACGTGGAAAAAAGTGGAACATAGCCTCTGCAGCCTGGCAGGACAGGCTTGTGTCAAGCTGAGGATATATGCCCAGGCGTATTATGATCAAAGTTCTTATCCGCAATATGCCCGCATGGCTTTGGATGACATTCAAATAAAAGAAGGCGATGGGGTTGCACCTACCGTGTTTATTTCACCGCAGCCGGACCCCTGTCTCTATTCCTCAAATGAAAAAATTACGGTGGCGGTGTACAATTTTAGTTGCAATGCCATTGGCAATGTTCCGGTTTCGTGCAATATCAGCGGAGCACTAAATACGACTCTTTACGATACCATCCGCGTGAATATTCCAAGCAATGATACGGTGCATTTTACCTTCACTTCCACGATAAATATGACGGCTACGGGAAGTTACAATTTTGAGGTAGTCACAAATTTGAGCAATGATATTAACCGGCTCAACGATACGTTGCGTCAAACGATCACGGTCAAGCAGGTGCGTATCAGCAGCTATCCCTATTTGGCCGATTTCAACAGCGGACAGGACTATTGGATCGACTCAGGTTCAGTCCCGCCTTTAAACAATGGACGAAATTTTGTTCATGCCGTCTTGCCGTCATCTTACTTAAGCGGTCCGGAAGGTCATGGAAAAAGCTGGCGAACCGTGACAGATGCAAGCAATTCCTCTACCTATATCTGGGTCGAAAGTCCGGTATTTGATTTCAGCTCAGTAAGCAATCCTTTGCTCTCATTGGATATTAAGTATTCACTCAATACTTCTGATTATTTCCGAATCACATATTCCATTGACGGTGGGAGCACATGGAGTGTGCTTGGATCTCAAAGCGATTCATTGTGGTACAATAGCAGCTACGGTTGGCAAAACAAACCGGCTGCTTCGGACTCACAAAGCAGCTGGATAAACCGCAGGCACAGCCTATGCTCATTGGCAGGCCAAAGTTGCGTTAAATTCAGAATCTACGGCCGGGCGTATTATAATCAGTCGAGCTATCCATACGGGCGTTTTGCTTTCGATAACTTCCGTATCAGCGATGCCAATATCGATTTGCGAACCGTCTCCGTTAATGGCTGCTATGGATCACAATATCAGCTGGATATAACTCTGAAAAACAATGAATTGGCTTGTGCGGCCGGCCCGGCAATCAACTCTTTTGATCTCTATTATGACTTGGATGGTGTCGTAACCGGACCCATAGCCTACACGGGTTACAATATCGTCAACGGGGCCACTGAGAGTGTGGTAATTCCCAATGTATATGTTCCATCAAATACAAGCACGGTCAAAGTTTGGTGTAAAAATCCAAATGGAATAGCCGATGATGTGATAGAGAATGATACGAGCTATGGAGATGTGGCAAACTGGGCCAATTGCAACGATCATTGTAGCAATGCCATAAGCCTTTCGATAGGAAACAATACGGCCAGCCAAAACAGTCATGCCACGGTGACAACGGGAGAGGATCCTGCGTTTGCAGGCTGCAGTCCCGCTGTGACAAAAGAAAATACAGTGTGGTATAAGTTTACCACGGATGCAAGCGGGGGAGTAGTGACTGTAGAGTTTAAAGACATCGTATGCTCTCCTTCGAACAATGGCATTCAGGTTTCGATCAATCGTCTCCTGGGCCCGGCTTGCGATACGGCCAATTATTTTGAAGAATACTGCAACAATCCCGGAGATACCGCCCGCTTTCAATGGGGGCCGGTGGTCCTTCCCGGCAATACGACCTATTACATTACTGTGGATGGATTTGCCAACAATGATTGTGACTTTACGATCGCGTTGAGCGGTTCGGTCAGCAGCATTTTGCCCATAAGTTTAAGTGCGTTCTCAGCCGAATGTCAGGGCCGGAGCACATTGGTAAAATGGACAACGGAACAGGAATGGAATAATGCATATTTCATTTTGGAGCGAAGTGTCAATGCCGTTGATTTTGAAACCATAGCCGTAGTGAAGGGAGCCGGAAATTCTTCCGACATACGTCAATACAGTTATACGGACCCGGAAGAAATACCCGGTCCAAGATATTATCGATTGAAGCAATATGATTATAACGGCAATTTCAGCTATTCAAACCTTAGCGTTGCAGAATGTTCGGGTGCCTTTGTTCAGGTTTATCCCATACCCAGTTCGGGATCATTGAATATCCGCTCTGATGAGGGACTTCTGATGGATGCCGTGGATATTGAGATTTATGATCTGCCCGGAAGAAGAGTGCTGGCGGAAAAAATAGAATCAAATCTTAACAGAAAAAGCTACCACATGGATTTGTCGGGACTCAGGCCGGGAGTCTACAATCTTATTATTCGAAGTAAAAACACACAAGTGAACAGGAAGATCATTATTCAGCAATAAAAGAGCAGGCGGGCGGGTAATCCCCGGGGTCCTCTGATCGGCAAATTATTATGGCTTCGTAAAAGTCTGTCCCGGAGTTTTATTTCTGAGTAACTTTTTGCCTCTTTCGATAGTCCAAACAATATTGCCAATCCTCTTCAAAGTACTTGTCTATCAAATTCAGATCTTCGCGTTCGATTAGGGGTGACCTGGGAAAAAGGGAGTAAGGAAGAAATTTTGCAACGTAAAGTATGCCGTAGCGGAGGGTTCCCATATACAATCTCCATAAAAGGTGCAGGCCCGGATTCTTAAACACTCTTCTCTTTTTCAGATTAAGATACTTGCCGGCCGCCAACATGGCCTTCAGTTGTTTTTCACTGTAGGAGCGGTGGCGGGGTTTGAAATCAATTTTTTCGAGATCGACTTCCGCTCCGATGGCATCCGCCATTTCCTTAACGAAGGCTTTCGGATTGGTCTTTAGCTCTTCGTAAATAAAAAAAAGGGGAGGCGTTCCGAATATTTTCCCGATCATGGCCAACTGCCTGCCATAAGAAAGGTCGGCAATGGAAAAATAGCCACGGTCATTTTTAAGGTCAAAAAATGCCTGAAACGGCATACGGTATCCGTTCTTCACGAATCTTCGGTACTGAGAGGCAATATAACTGCCATGGCGCCTTACGACAAGAATGGGAACAGCTCCGGGAAAGCTGCGGGCCAGTTTTTCGCATTCCCGTTTCATTTGCCGGTCAAATTCATTGGATGCCAGAACGCGCTCACAGTCCAGCTTTGGAATGATCCGGTCCCACCTTCTGTAACGGGTCCTTTGTACGTAGCATATGCCCCTGAATTTGGGGAAGACTTTGTACTGCAAGAACTTGGTGCCGGTTTTGCCCATGCCAAGATGCAAGAAAATATGCTTTTCCAGGCTATCCGGCATTTTTCTTTATTTCTTTCTCATATATGCGTATCCATTCAAGCGGGCTCATCTTTGCCGCCAGGCGGCCCATCAGATCAAAAGGGATTTCCGCTGTTTTCCTGAAACGAATGCAGCTTTTTCCCATGTCTGCTTTTTTGCCACAAAGTGCGCGATATTCGCTTTGAAACCACTGAGATAGTTTGGGCAGGGCATAAATGCCCATGTGGTAAAATGCAATAAAATTTTTCTGATTGGCCAGACTGATAAAGGGCAGTGCTTCCTGTGGATTGCAATGATAACCGGGCGGATATATTTCGTGCGGCACAACATAGGCGGGCATGCCATAGGCCATGGTCTCTTCAAATCCCGGAGGGAGCTTTGTTTTTACGATTTCCCGCAGGCGCTGAAAAGATACCTGGCGATCGGAGGGAAGCATCTCAATATAGGCTTCGACCGTATTGGCATCATATTTCATTGGTCCCAGTTGATTTTTTCTTTGTTGAGAAAAGCCGCGACACCCCGCTTGCACTCTTTGCCCGCACGGGCTTCGGCATTGCTTGCAGCCGCCAGGTTAAGTGCTTCGGGGAGGGGGAGGTCCTGCACCCGGGCAATCAGTTTTTTGGTCATTGCAATGGCCTCTCCGCTGCATTGGCTTGCAAGTTTTGCCGCCAGGGCTTTGCTTTCGTACTCGATGCGATCGGCAGGGAAGAGGTAATTGACCAGTCCGATGCGATAGGCTTCCGTACCCGTGATGCGTTCGCCTGTCAGCAATAAACGCTTGGCATGCGACTCCCCGATTTTGCGCAGGAGAAAAGCCATCACGATGGCCGGAACAAATCCGATGCGCACCTCCGAATATCCGAAGAGGCTTTCCGGTGTGCTGACGAGGAGGTCGCAGACCGTAGCCAGTCCGCAGCCACCGGCAATGGCCGGGCCTTTCACCTGAGCAATAACGAGTTTAGGCAATGCATAGATCTCTTCGAAAAGGGCCTTCAGACTGAGGCTGTCTTTCAGATTCTCCTCCCGCGAAAAGCCCTGCATTTTTTTCAGGTAGGCCAGATCGGCTCCGGCACTGAAAGCTTTGGCCGTTCCGCTCAGTATAATTACCCTTATCTTTTCGTCTTCCGCTGCTTCACGAAAAGCTTCTTTGAGTGCCGCTATCATTTCCGGGCCCAGTGCATTTCTTTTCTCTTCCCATTTCATGTGGATGAGACCGCTCGATCCTTCCTTTGTGAGGCTTACAAATTCATTGTTCATGCGCTTGTATTATGTCGGAATAAAGATAAAGCAATCTTTTTTCAGAGCAGTAATAGCCTAGGCCGCTTCACTTTCATATCAGAAGGTTTGGCTCAGGGCATTGCTCCGGCTTAAATCCACATAGGGCAGCTTTAGTTTCTCTAATCGTTTGAGCAGCATTTCTCTTCTTCTTCGGTCTATACTTTCGTCCAGCACATAGAGTGCATTGCTTCCGGCAGCCTTGCCAATTCGGATAAGGTATCCCCTGCCCGGAGCCGGCAAGCGATGTAGTGCGATTTTCTGATTCCCGAATTGAATGGCAAAGCTTTCGGGCATCGTGTCCAGTGCTATACGCTGTATTTGCCGGATACCCCGGTTCCACCAGTGATGCCGCATATGAAAGCGCAGCGCATTGCGGTCGGAGAGGAGGGCGCTGTCTGCCAGAACCCAGGCGCTTTTGTGGCTAAAAAAAGCAACGGCACTGTGTCCGCGAATACGGTAGATGGTCAGGCCCTGGTATTGCCGGTTTTTGATACTTCTGTATTGAGTGATTGCCGCAAATAGCATCAGAAAAAGCAGGGCAATACGCAGATGGGCAAAAGACTTGCGCGCGAAATACAGGAGCAGAAAGAGAAGGAATAAATAGAGCAATACCGTTTGGGGAATATCTATCACTATACCTTCCGCGAGCACTCCCGGAATCCGGCTGATTAGGGCTATTCCGGCATTTAATAGGTCAATCACAGCCGAAAGAAAATACCCCAGGGCATTGCCAAGCGAAGGAATGGCAGAAAAGAGAAAGAGAAAGACTCCACCCGACACAATCAGCATGGCAGCCGGAATGACAAGAAGGTTGGAAATGAGAAAGAAAACGGGAAACTGATAAAAGAATAAAATGGCAATGGGAAAGGTGGCCAGCTGTGCGGCAATGGAGACTGCTGTAATAGCCCAGGCCTTGTCGAGCAAACGGTTGCGGAAATACAAAAGGCTATACAGTCTGGGCTGAATGTACACGATTCCCAGGACCGCAAAATAGGAGAGAAGGAAGCCTATTTCGGTAATGAGATAGGGCTGTATGAAGAGGAGGAAAAAGGCACTGGCTGCAATGGAATGGTAGATGTTGAGCTTCCGGTCGAGCACAGAGCCGGCAATGACAAAGGAAAACATGGTGGCTGCCCGGGTAACAGAGGGACTGAGACCGGTGAGGGCAGCATATGACCATATGCCGGCCAGAAAAAGAAAGGGGCGCAAAAAGCGGCTATAGATGCTTGAGCGGGAAAACTCCGGAATGAGAAGCTGCAGTATCAGAAAAATGATGCCGACATGCAATCCTGACACCGCCAGTACATGCATGGCACCGCTTGCCGAATAATTGTGAATGGTCGCTTCATCAAGCCGGTCGCGCTGGCCGAGAAGCAAAGCCGAAGCAACTGCACGCGCACTTTCGGAGGGTAGTTTTTCTTCAAGAAGCTCACTAAGATATTTGCGCAGGGCATAAATCTTTTTGAAAAAGAGGCGACCCTCATTTCCAAGGATTTTATAATCGCCTTCCTTTACAAAGGCTCTGTGATAGATTTGATGAAATCCAAGGTACTTGCGGTAATTGAATTCATTGGGATTCTTAGGGCCATCCAGTTCACTTATCATCGGTCGCAGCAGCAGTTTATCACCATAGCGGAGCCCGGCCGAGCTGCTGTCTTTGGCAAAATAGAGCAGCACGCGTCCTTCGGCCGGTATCTGCCTGGATGGTAGCAGTACCGCTGTGATGCGGCCTGTAACTTTGTAACTGCGTTCGCGTTCAAGCGGCTCTTCGCTCAAGACGAGTACCCAGGCACGGGCTGAATCAAGATACTGTCCGGCAAAGTCCTCGCGGTAACAAAGGGTCTGCTGATGGCTGCGCAGCAGGCCCAGAAGAAAAAAGAGGCAGACCATGAGCAGAGTAAAAATCCTTGCAAAGCTTTGAGAGGGATTTCGGTACAGATGATGAATTAAAAAGAGCAGGGCAAACAGCACCATGAAAGGAGCTAAGGACAGGATGCTTTCGGAAGGCCGGTTTACGAAGTAAACAATTCCTGCCAGAAAGGGCAGAAATGCAAGAAAGATTGGTGCTTTGAGTGTATTATACACTATGTCATGCGCTGATTAAATTCTAATTTATGCATAAATTATGAAATAAAGAATAGCCACACTTCGAAGAAAGTGTGGCTACACAAAATAAATGAGGGAAGAATTTCCTATCCCGCCTTGCGGACCAGTTCGGCAACCAGCTCGGCTGCTTCTTTCAGCAGGATGGCGGAGTAGACTTTCAGACCGCTTTCATCAATGATTTTTTTACCTTCTTCGGCATTGGTGCCCTGCAGCCGTACGATAATGGGCACGTTGATTTCTCCCAGTTTCTGGTACGCCTGTACAATTCCTTCGGCCACTCTGTCGCAGCGAACGATACCTCCGAAAATATTCACAAGAATGGCTTTCACGTTCGGGTCCTTGAGGATAATGCGAAAACCGGCTTCAACGGTTTCGGCATTGGCCGAGCCTCCTACATCCAGAAAATTGGCAGGGGCGCCACCGGCCAGCTTGATCATGTCCATGGTAGCCATGGCCAGTCCTGCTCCGTTGACCATACAGCCTACGTTTCCATCCAGTTTGATGAAATTGAGGTTATACTTTCCGGCTTCCACTTCGGCCGGGTCTTCTTCGCTGAGGTCGCGCATATCGGCCAGGTCGGGATGCCTGTATAGGGCGTTGTCGTCAATTGCCGTTTTGCAGTCAACGGCCAATATCTTGTCATCGCTTGTTTTCAGTACCGGATTGATCTCAAGAAGCGATGCATCCGATTCGCTGAAAGCCCGGTAGAGGCTGCTCACGAATTTGCTCATTTCCTTGAAAGCCGTGCCGCTAAGGCCAAAAGCAAATGCGATTTTCCTTGTTTGAAAAGGCATCAGCCCTACAGCCGGATCGACCCATTCTTTGTAAATTTTATCGGGATACTTCTCGGCTACTTCTTCGATGTCCATTCCTCCCTCCGGAGAATAAACAATTACATTGCTGTCCTTGCTGCGGTCAAGCATGATGCTCATGTAGTACTCTTCGGGTTCCGACTCGCCCGGATAATACACATCCTGGGCAATCAGGATTTTATGGACGATTTTACCTTCCGGCCCGGTTTGGGGTGTCACGAGGCGCATACCCAGGATTTGTGATGCCAGCTCGCGTACTTCGTCCAGCGACTTGGCCAGCTTTACTCCGCCTCCTTTGCCTCGCCCGCCTGCATGAATCTGTGCCTTTATCACCCACCATTTTGTTCCGGTTTCGATATTTAAGCGCTTGGCGGCTTCTACGGCTTCTTCCACACTTTCGGCCACATATCCTTCCTGAATGCGTGCTCCGTATTTCTTGATAATCGACTTGCCCTGATATTCGTGTATGTTCATTGCGATTGATTTTGCGCCAAAATTAAAGGCTTAATGGATAGGAAGGAAATTTGTAAGGCAAAGAATGTTCAGCTCTTCCCGGCACATGCTGACAATCAGTCGAGACCGTCCGGCATGCGGTCTTTTACATATTCAAGCTGCGTTTTTCCATGTGCCGCGGGTTTGCCGTCAGGCCCCAGGTTGACCATCACGATGCGCTCGATGGTGATGATGTTTTTCCAGGTCATTTTATTGCGCACTTCGCAGCGAAGAGTGAGTGAGCTTTTCCCGAATTTTACCGGCTCAAGGCCAATCTCTATTATGTCGCCCGTCTTGGCCGAACTGTTGAAATTGATCTCGGATACAAATTTTGTAACCACTTTCTGGTTTTCAAGCTGGATGATCGCATAAAGTGCGGCCTCTTCATCAATCCATTGCAGGAGCCGGCCACCGAAGAGGGTGCCGTTGGGGTTTAAATCTTCGGGTTTGACCCATTTGCGTGTGTGGAAATTCATATGTGACGTTTTTTGAAGGAGCATTCTGCCCCGCGTTTATAGAAGAGCGAATTTATACTCAAAAAGGTTTCTTTTCCACCTTTTCCACTCTTATCGCCCCCCCCCTTGCAGCGCTTCCTTTTGTCAACTGAGTGGCAGAATGAGTAATGGAGCATATCGATATTAAAATGTAATTAGAACTACCCCGATCACATGCTGAAGACACCTGATTCAGGGGCTCGCTTCCTATTTTTGGCGCAAATCCCCAAAAGCATGAGAAGACAATATTATCTCTGTGAAAAGAACCATGGTGCCTGGCTGAAAAGCCTCATCGGTATCTGCCTGCTTTCTCCTTTTTTTTCGATGAATGCCAGCGGGCAGGTCAATGAATCGCAGACCGGAGCCTGGTACATGTATTTCTGGGAGATGAAAGCAGGGGAGCGGCCCTTTGGTGTTCAGGGTGACTTTCAATACCGGAACTGGAATCTGATGGGCGATCTCGAGCAATTGCTCTTGCGTGGAGGCATCTACTACCAGGAGGCGGGCAGCAAATGGAGACTGACGGCAGGCTATGCCAACATACGCAGCGGTGTATTTGGTGAGAGCAGCTCCATTCGTGTGGAGCATCGTATCTATCAGGAAGCACTTTTTTTACACAAATGGCTGGAGCGCATACAATTTATGCACCGTTTTCGCCTTGAGCAGCGATTTTTTGATGAGGGCATCATTCGTACACGCGGACGCTATAATCTCTTTGCCAATATCGCGATCAATAAAAAGCGCTTCGAAAAGGGCTGCATCTACCTCTCCTTGTATAATGAGCTGTTTATCAATGGAGAACGAATAGTGGCAGATCGTGTAATTGGCTATTTTGACCGCAATCGGAGCTACGCTGCGCTGGGATATCAGCTCTCAGGAAAGCTGAAATTTCAACTGGGCTACATGCAGCAAATCACAAGTGACTGGAGCAAAGGTCAATTGCAGCTGAGCTTTCACCAGAAGCTTTAAGGAAACATATTATCGTTGATGAAGGTGTTCCGGGTATTCCGGACTGAAATAATTGCCGGCCTCAGCTCTTCCCTGTCATGTCTTCCTCTTTCTTATTACATATTGGGTGGAAGATGAATTAATTTTACAGCTATACGTTATCCAGCTGATTAAAGAATGTAAATAAATATATGTCGAAGAAGAAGACGAGTAATAGACAAAAGAGACTCGAAGAAGTCAAACACACCCAAAAAGAAATCAGAAAAGTACTGAAGAACGCCAATGAAGCGCTAAGCATAAGGCAGCTGAAAAGAAAGCTTGACGCAGCCACCATGCCCCACATATTTAATGATGCTCTCGATTATCTGAGGGCCCGGGGAGAAGTAAAAGAACTGAAAGACGGCAGACTGGAATTCAGCGAAGCCAATAAAATGGACAAGGGTCGCTATGTGACCGGTACCATTGATATGACAGCCACAGGCAATGCCTATCTGCTGAGCCCCGGGATGGACAGCGATGTCTTTATTTCACGTGGCAATCTCAACAAAGCGTTTGACGGGGATCAGGTGAAAGTGGAGCTGACAAAGATCAGAGGGAAAAAGCCGGAAGGCAAGGTCAGGGAAATCATCCATCGCCACCAGCGGGAAATCGTTGGAACCGTACAAATGGGCAAGGGCTTTGCATTTGTGGTGCCCGATCACAGGAAAATACCTATTGATATATTCGTGCCACCGGCCAAACTTGGCAAAGCCAAAGAAGGAGACCGGGTCATTGTACGCATCGTGGAGTGGAATGATAATATGAAAAACCCACAGGGCGAAATCGTGGAAACACTCGGCCATCTGGGCGAAAATGATGCGGAGATGAAATCGATTCTTGTAGAGTCGGGATTCCCGCTGGAGTTTTCACAGTCGGTGATGAAAGAGGCTGACCGCATCGGCATGGATATTCCGAAGGAAGAAATTGCCAGACGCAGGGATTTCCGCGAGGTCACCACATTTACCATTGACCCCGATGATGCCAAGGATTTTGATGATGCCCTTTCCATTCGCAAGCTTGACAACGGACACTACGAAGTAGGTGTACACATTGCCGATGTAAGTCACTACATACGGCCGGGTTCGGCCCTCGAGAAGGAGGCCTTTCGCAGGTCGACATCGGTTTACATGGTTGACCGGGTGCTTCCGATGCTGCCCGAGAAGTTGTCAAACATGGTCTGCAGCCTGCGCCCCAATGAGG
>WFPF01000127.1 GCA_015487695.1 Chitinophagales bacterium | reverse complement strand
TGGGCCTCTTCTTCTCCTGATTCCATCAATCGGAGGGCAAAAGAAAGGCCGAATATTTTAGCCAGAAAGAGGTACTTTTTGATTTTCCATTTGGATGGCTCCACATCCCGTCCGGTGATTTTTTTCCAGAAATGATAATGTCCCAATTCCTCTTCGGCAATTTCATTCAAAGTGACTTTGTTTTTCTCATTGCTGCTGAACCGGGCCAGTTCCTTATAGATCAGATGCTCTGTAATTTCATTCCGCTCCTGCTGTAAAATGCGTTTCATATCATGCGTTTTTTTGAAATTACAGGATTAGGTTAAATAAATAACCTGAAATGATAATGCAAATCGTAACCACCCCGAAAAAGATACCGATCAGTTTCCAGGTCATTACTTTTTTCAGAAGCATGGCCTCTGGCAGGGAGAGCCCGACCACACCCATCATAAAAGCGATGGCCGTCCCCAGGGGGATTCCTTTCTCTACCAAAACCTGAATGACCGGAAGGATGCCGGAAGCATTGCTGTACATCGGCACGGCCAGAATGGTGGCCACCGGCACGGCAAAAGGATTGTCGGCTCCGATGTATTTCTCAAAAAAGTCTTCGGGTACATATCCGTGAATAAGCCCCCCGATGGCGATCCCGACCAAAACGTAAGGAATGACCCCTTTCAGAATTTTAACGACTTCGGCCCGGATAATGGGAAGACGCTGTGAAAAAGGGATTTTCTCTTCATGCATGGCGTCCTGCTCGCTGTGCGCATTGGCCAAAATCTCCTGGGTCCAGGGTGTCAGATAGCGTTCCAACCTGAAAGTTTGAAGAATCATCCCCGAAATGGTGCCGAGGAGGATGCCGCTGATGACATAAATGGCGGTCACTTTTATGCCGAATAATCCGATAAACAAACCGATGGCTACTTCATTGACCAGTGGGGAAGTGACCAAAAACGAGAAGGTCACTCCCAGGGGAATTCCCCCGCTGACAAAACCGATGAAAAGCGGCACCGAACTACAAGAGCAGAAGGGCGTGAGCACTCCGAAGAGGGAGGCCATCAGGTGCTCCGCTCCGTGCATCTTATGGGTGGCGAGGTAGTTCTTCACCCGGTCGATCGGGAAATAGCTGTTGACCACGCTCATCAGTGAGACAACCACGATCAGCAGGATCAAAATCTTGACACTGTCGTAGATAAAGAATTCCAGCGCATTGGCCAGATGGGTGCCTTCGGGAAGCCCCAGGAGCTGATAGACAATGTATTGTGCGATATTTTCCAGCCAGGTAAACATATTCGTTATTTATTTAGCAGCAGGAAGAAGATTTTGTGCTTTTTTGCTCTTTTCCTCCGCAGCAGGAAGTACTTTTTTTACTCTCTTCTGCGGCATCTTTTGTTTCCGCGGGCGAGCAACAGCCCGAAGGAGCCGACACTTCTGCATATTTATCACCCTGTACGGGATATTGCTTATGCAGCCATTGGGCCATTCCGCCCTTTAAATTGGCCACTTCCGTATAACCGTTGTTCAGCAGGAAGTAGGCCGCGGTCCGGCTTCTTTCACCTACCGAACAGGCGACAATGACGAGTTGATTATGCGGGATTTCCGAAAACCGTTCGTCCAATTCACTATAAGGAATATGAAGGATACGGGGCGCCTCAAAGCGTAGTTGATCATATTCGTCTTTTTCGCGAACATCCAGCAATAAGGCACCATCATAGAGGGCTTTGTATGAAGAGCCCGGACACATTTCTTTTACTTCTTTCATTTGAATGAGCATTTTAATTTTCAAGATATTTTCGAATTTCATCGGGGCGAGGCACACGCCCTTTTACTTTGACTTCGCCATCTACCACAAGCGCAGGCGTGCTGAGGACCTTGTATTTCATGATTTCCATGATGTCTTCCACTTTTTCCACTTTCACATCCAGGTGGTCTTCCTTGATTACGGCATTTACCCGTTCAATGGTTTGCTTGCATTTCGGGCAGCCCGTGCCCAATATTTTTACAGTTTTCATATTAATTGATTTGTTTATTGCAATATTACGATGTTTCTTGATTAAAAAAAATCAGCAGGAGGAATTTTGACTCTCATAAGCATCAAAGAAAGAAGCGATTTCACTCTTTACTTCATTCCAAACCTCATTGTCGATACAGTAAAACATGCTGTTTCCGCTGATGTTGCCTTTGATTATTCCACTTTTTTTGAGTTCTTGTAAATGTTGCGAAATGGTAGCCTGTGCCAGGCCAAGATCGGCTACAAGTCCGGCATTAATGCATTGTTTCCGTTCGATAATTTGTTGTAAAATGGCAATGCGGGCCGGATGACCCAGTACCTTGAAAATGCCTGCCAGCTTGTTTTGCTTTTCACTAAAAATTTCACTTTTTGTAAGTCCCATTGTGGCAAAGGTACGATAAAAATTTAATATTGCAATATAGCGATGATAAAATATTTATGGGGGAATGGAAATCTTTTTTGATCTGGCGCATTGTCTTTTTGAAATGTGAGAATCGAAGACAATAAATTAAAAAAGGAGAGATCGATTCATTTTTTACAATTAAAATCAAATAATATGTCACTAACAGGAGTATCGAAATTTGAAGCTTTCTTCCGCAAGGCAGGAAGCATGGACGTGGACAAGGCCGACATTGAGCGATTATATGATTTTACAAACAATGCCATTTATCGCCTCCTGGTGCTGGGCATGAAAAATGCAAAAAGCAATGGCAGGGATGTGCTTTGGTATACGGATATGCCTATCACCGAGGGGCTCTCCAACTCCATTCGTGAATTTGAAAAACTGAATGAGGAACTGGATCTGGAAGGTATTCTGGAACACATCACCCACCTGCCACCTCTGAAGTATGAAATCGGGGAAGATATTGAGGCTGAGCTCCCGAAAATAGCCGGAGGAATCGGGGTAGCGCTTATTAAAAGTTTTAAAATCATGAACCCCGGCAAGAGGAATCCTCAGACGCAGGATTGGGAAAAGGCGCAGCGCATTTTCGAGACCCTGCTCTAGAGTGCTGTAAGTTGTTTGCCAAAGAAAGAGCCCGCTGCCGCTGCGGCCGGGCTTTATTTTATTGTCGGCCGGGTATTTCCCTGCCTTTGCGGGGCCGTATTTGAAAAAATAAAAGGATAACGCAGAAAAATTGCCCCGAAATCCTTCTCTTTGCAGGCTTTTCCGATTTTCGCGAATAAGCAGGGGTCCCCTGATCCGGGGAAGACCTTTTAGTTAATGATAAAACCGTATCAGGATTCAGCATGCCGGTATTACCGGAGATGCCTTTTTAGTATGAAGCAATATTTTAAGTTATTTGATCTCAGGCAGAAAGTAGATTACCGTACCGAGATTCTTTCGGGGCTCACTGTGGCCCTCGCCCTGGTTCCCGAGGCCATTGCTTTTGCGATGATTGCCGGCCTTTCTCCACTGACGGGGCTATATGCTGCATTTATGATGGGCCTGGTCACTTCCGTTCTGGGAGGGCGGCCGGGGATGATTTCCGGTGCGACCGGAGCCGTGGCGGTGGTGATTGTGGCCCTGGCAGCCTCCCACGGGGTGGAATACATATTTGCCGCAGTGATTCTGGCGGGCATCCTGCAATTGACAGCCGGTTTTTTGCGTCTCGGAAAGCTTATGCGCCTCGTTCCTCATCCCGTGATTTTCGGATTTGTCAACGGATTGGCCATTATCATTTTTCTTTCGCAGCTGGCTCAGTTTAAGACTCCCGAAGGTGCCTGGCTCAGCGGCACTGCGCTTTACACCATGCTCGGGCTGGTTTTTCTGGCCATGCTGGTGATCTGGCTTCTGCCGAGGATCAGCCGGGTCATTCCGGCTTCGCTGGTGGCCATTCTGCTGGTCTTCTTTATTGTCGTGATTTTTGGTATTGATACCCGCACAGTCGGGGATATTGCATCTATCCGCGGAGGCTTTCCGCCTTTTCATATCCCGGATATCCACTGGAATCTCGATACCCTCCTGATCATTCTGCCCTATTCGGCTGTGATAGCCGGAGTGGGACTGATCGAAAGTCTGCTGACGCTCAATATCATTGACGAAATCACGGGGACCCGGGGACGGGGCAACAAGGAAGCCATCGCACAGGGAACGGCCAATATCCTCTCCGGATTTTTCTCGGGCATGGGCGGCTGTGCCATGCTGGGACAAAGCCTTATCAATATCTCTTCCGGTGCACGGGCGCGGCTCTCGGGCATTGTGGCTTCGCTCATGCTCCTGGTCTTTATCATCTTTGGTTCCGGACTGATCGAGCGCCTGCCGATGGCAGCTCTTACCGGAGTCATGATCATGGTGGCCATCGGCACTTTTGAATGGGCCAGCCTGCGGACCTTCACGCGAATGCCAAAATCGGATATCATCGTCATGGTACTTGTTACCGGGGTTACGATTGCCTTGCACAATCTGGCTTTGGCGGTGGTAGTGGGTGTTATCATAGCAGCGCTGGTTTTTGCCTGGGACAACGCCAGGCGCATCCGGGCCCGCAAATACATCGATGAGAAGGGTGTCAAGCATTATGAAATTTACGGACCGCTCTTTTTTGCATCGGTGAGTGCATTCAATGAAAAGTTTGACGTGCAGAATGACCCGGACGAAGTCGTGATTGATTTCAGAGAAAGCCGTGTGGTGGATATGTCGGCCATCGAGGCACTTAATAAGATTACGGGGAAATACCTGAAGGCGGGCAAAAAGCTGCATCTCAGGCACCTCAGCCCCGACTGCCGCCAATTGCTGAAAAATGCAGCCGAAATTATTGATGTGAACGTGATGGAAGACCCCGCTTACAAAGTAGCTGTCGACTTTCCGAAAGGCAGGTAAGGCGTGTAAAAAAAAGGACTTGCAGGAATTCTGACATTCCTGCAAGTCCCGGGTTGGCAGCGGAAGGTCTACTCCGGATCCTTTTTCATCTTTTCGTATTCTTCCTTGCTGATTTCGCCTCTGGCATATCTGCGTTTCAGTATTTCAAGCGGATCGCCCGGGGCTTTTTTCTCATCGCTGTCCCGTATGAGACGATAGGTAATGATGAGCAAAAGAACGACCCAAAAGACCCACCACCAGAAATGCATGCCCCAGTAATGACCGTTCATCCAATGCATAATAAATTGATTTAAAGGGTGAAATAATTAATGTTCGTGGTTCTGCATATGGCCTTCATCTCCCATCTCGTGATCCATGTCCATATCGCCCATGTCCGGCATGCTTTCCATTTTTTTCATGCCCTGCATCATGCAGTCCTTACTCATCATGCCTTTTTCATGCATCATGCTCATCATGTGTTTCATCATTCCTTTGTCCTGCATCATCATGCCTCCCATTTTTCCGTACATGCTGCTGTCTTTTTTGCACATGTCCATCATGTTCTTCATCATGCCCTGCATCATGTCCGGATGATCTTTCATCATGCCCATCATGCCTTCTTTGTTTTGCATCATCATGGCCATCATGTCTTTGTTCTGCATCATCATCATTTTACCGTGCTCATGGTTCATGGCTTTTTGCATGAATTCGCTCATGTATTCATGATTGCCTGCAATCTGATTAAATAGTTCGCTCCGAAATGCTTCGTCTTCCAGGGCTTTTTCTGCCGAAGGAGTCGAAGAACAGGAAGCAAGAAAAAGGAGGCCCAGGAGGGCCGGAACAATCAGAGAAATTCTTAAAGCTTTCATAATTAAAAAGTTTTAGTGTGAATGAAATTATTTTATGCGGTATCGGGGAATTCATTGTTTCATGCTTCTTTTCAGCAGTTGTGCGTTGAAGGCCACGATGACCGTGCTGAGGCTCATGAAGACCGCTCCCACGGCCGGTCCCAGCACGATGCCCTGATAATAAAGCACGCCTGCTGCCAGCGGGATGGCCACCACGTTGTAGGCCGTGGCCCAGATGAGATTTTGAATCATCTTTTTGTAGGTGGCTTTTCCGAAAAGAATGAGGCGCAGGATATCTTTCGGATTGCTTTTGACCAGAATGATGTCAGCCGTTTCTGCCGCTATATCGGTACCTGAACCTACGGCAATCCCCACATCGGCCTGGGCCAGTGCCGGAGCATCATTGACTCCGTCACCGGTCATGGCTACAAACTCCCCTTCGGCCTGAAGTTTTTTCACGATCTCCACTTTCTGATGGGGCAATACTCCGGCATAATATCCGTCAAGCCCCAGGGCATCGCTGACGGCTTTGGCTACTTTTTCGTTATCGCCTGTGGCCATCAGCACTTTGATGCCGTGTTTTTGGAGGGTTTTCACTGCATCATATGATTCGGGCCGGATCTCATCGGCCAGTGCCACAAAGCCGGCTATTTTGCCATCGACCATGACGAAAACCACCGTCTCGGCTTCGTTTCCGCGGGCTTCTTCGGGCATGCTCAGGCCTTTCTCCTCGAGGTATCCGGGGCTGACAACTACCAGCTGCATGCCGTCCAGCACACCGCGCACCCCCTTGCCCGTAATGGCCTGAAAATCTTCGACCCGGCCCGTGGGCAATCCCAGTTCCTTGGCTTTGCTCACGATGCCCGTGGCTATGGGATGCTCCGAGTTTTGTTCCAGCGCTGCTGCCATACGCAGAATGTCATCCCGGCCGTAGCGGCTATCAAGCGACTGATAGCGTGTGACCCCAAATTCGCCCCGGGTCAGCGTGCCGGTCTTGTCAAATGTGATGGCACTGATCTTTCGCGAATTTTCAAATGCCGTCCGGTTGCGGATAAGCAAGCCGTTCTGTGCCGAAACGGCCGTAGAGATGGCTACCACCAGCGGAATGGCCAGGCCCAGTGCATGGGGACAGGATATGACCATTACCGTGACCATGCGCTCGAGGGCAAAGACAAAGTCGAAGCCCAGCAACAACCAGATGACCAGGGTGGCGAAACCCACTCCGAGTGCAATGAAGGTCAGCCATTTGGCAGCCCGGTTGGCCAGGTTCTGTGTCTTTGATTTGCTCTCCTGGGCTTCCCGCACGAGGGTGATCACCTTGTTCAGGTAGCTGTCTTCTCCGGTGTGCTCCACCCGCACTTTGATGGAGCCGTTTCCGTTGATGGAGCCGCCTATTACCTGGTCTCCCGGCATTTTCAGCACCGGCTTGGACTCCCCGGTCAGCATCGATTCATTGATATAGCTCTCTCCTTCGGAGACGATGCCGTCTGCCGGAATTTTCTCTCCCGGTTTTACCAGAATGACAT
>WFPF01000126.1 GCA_015487695.1 Chitinophagales bacterium | reverse complement strand
GTGTCATTTCGTTCAACGAATCGAGCCACTCGTAAACCAGATCGGGATGACTTTCTTCCCTGATACGGTCCATTTGAAAATCTTCGAAGGTTAAACTTCTGACAATGGCTTTGTGATAGAGGGCATAGTTTTCCGGCCCCCTCAGGCACTCCATAGCTATGACATTGCCGCGCTTTGTGACCAGGATGCCTTCCTGATCCGCTTTAAGTTCAGGAATTTGTATCCTCTTTTTTCGTAGATTTTCATCCCTTTTCAACGTAATATCCCGAAGTGCGGAGGTACGGGATTCTACACCTCCGGATTTACTGTGATAATTAATATTATCCCATATTCTTGATTGTAAACTTAGAGAATGATTTAAGGGGAATTCTCCTGCTTTGATTTTTCCGAGCCCTTTTAGCTCCTCGATTATCTTCACTTTCTTAATCCATAAAGGATCAAGGTCATCAGAAGGAATGAAATTCTTAAAACCACGAAAGCTCCAGCGCCCTTTTTCTGTACATGATACATCAATGAAAGAGCTGCTGCCGGCCTGAATCAGAAAGTCGCGGTTCGCGGTTCTGTTTTGCTTGGCTCCGATAAGCGCCTGGCCGTTGGGAATGAGTACAGGCACTTCAGCCTGATTGCTGATTTGTATACGACCTACCCGGGCATTTTCTTCCTCACTTATTCTTATTTTTTCTTTGCTGCCGGGCGATAAAAGGGTCGTGTAAGCGGGGTGTGAGTCTCCGTTGAGGAAGAGCGGGTAGATTTGGTAGTTGCCAAAAGGACTGGGATCACCGATTTGAACGGATGAAAATAGAAGAGCTTCTTTTGTCTGCATAAGTCAATAATTTTGACGGTGATAAAAAACATTTAAATGATACAATATCAAATAAATGTAGATTGCGAAACGAATATAAGTCAAAATATTTGACATTTAAAACTATCTTGACATTATTCCGTATATTTATCCGTATGGATCGTTTCGGAGCCAATATTGCTTTCCTGAGAAAGAAGCTCGGATGGTCACAAGAGGATCTTGCAAAAAGATTGGACGTGAAGCGCACAACCATTTCCAATTATGAAATGGGCATTTCCATGCCTCCGTACAAAACCCTGAGAAAAATCGCAAATCTTTTCGGTGTGGATATTCATGGTCTTACTGCGGAGGATCTAAGCAATCGGGGAGACATGACTATTCAGTTCGAAGAAGAGCATTACTCGTTTAGGACGGATGATTCATTCAATCTGAAAGCGGATATGAAAAGAGACTTTCGGCTACTCACATCGGAAGATCGTACGAAACTTGAATCGGAAAGCCCGGTATTAAATGAAAACTTAACTTTTTTAAAGGAAAAATTATCTATTTCGGAATTTCATAAGATTATGGATTCAGAAGATGTAGATAAACATATTCAAGTACTTGTGAATGAGATTGAACGCCTGAGGGAAAGGTTGCGCTCCCTCGAGTCTATGCTTTCTTTTATCAAAAGATACCCTGTATATAAAAGTTACTATGAATCCAAAGATTCAGACCGTAGTAAAGATTCGGATATCTTTATCAAAAGTGACTCTGTTAACGAATAAGCTGCACGCTTCCCTTGCCACGGTAGACCTGCCTTGAGGCATCATCGGTAACCACTTCATAGACATAAGTATAATTGCCCGGGTCCTGGGCTTTTCCCCTAAAGCTGCCATCCCATCCACTACTCTGATCACCCGGTCCCGAATAACTGTAAACCAGTTCGCCCCATCGATTATAGATTTGAAAGACATTGACCGTCACCGATCCTCTGCTGATAAGGAAGAAATGGTCATTCAACCCGTCTCCGTTTGGCGAGAATGCATTGGGAATGGCTACAAAACCATCGAGGATAGTGATGTATAAGGAGTCCACACCCCGGCAGCCATCGATGTTGCGCACGAATATAAAAACATAGGTCGAGGAATCGGGCCGGGCAAAGAGGATGCTGTCATGCGGGTCGCTGCCGGGAGCCAGAATCGAAGCCGGAAACCAGATGAAGCTGTCCACATCGGGCGCTGCCTTGATATAAAGCCGGGCCTGTTCTCCCAGATAAATGGATGTGTCCGGAGTAATGCTGAAATCCGGCAATGCCTTTACAACGATCGAAATGCTGGCTGAGTCGCTGTAGCATTCATCCGAAACCCTGACCGAATAGGTGGTGCTGCTGGCCGGAAGAATTTTCGTCACAGAATCAAAGGGTGAGAAAATCCCTGCAGAGGCAGGGCTCCACTCGTAAAAATATCCACCGCTGGCGGTCAATTCGCCTGTATCACCAATGCAAAGCGTAGTATCGCCCGCAATGGAGGCACGCACATAGGGTTTGAATGATATGACCGCCACGGCCGTGTCTTCACAGCCAAAATCACTGATAGCCGTAAGCACGACCGTATAGGTATCGGGCACTCCGTAGACATGAGAAGGGTCCTGGCCGCTGCCCGTGCTTCCGTCACCAAAGTCCCACTGATAGCCGGCAATGCTTCCCGAAACGATGCTGGAAAGGTTTCTGAAGGGAAGGTCATCGTAGGGGCAGGGGATGCTATCGATGGCAAAATCCGCCAGCGGCAGGGGATAGGGCGATACCGTTCGGCTGACGGTCGTATCGCACCCGAAGTTGTTGACCACCCGCAGGGTCACTTCAAAAGGTCCGATGCTGTCAAATATAAAAGCTACCGGATTGCCGCTGGCACTGCCCAGCCCGGCAAAGTCCCAATCCCAGCTAATCACCGTATCACCCGAAAGCTGTGAGTTTTCCGTAAAAACAATGGCTTCGTTTTCGCAGGCCGGGTCAAATTCGAAAAAGGGGTCGGGAATGGGGTAGGTATTTACAGCAACATAGGCCGTGTCCAGATAGCAGGTATCGGATATCAGCACCGTATAAACCGTATTTTCCAGCGGCATGGCCCATGGATCTGCAATGCTGTCGTTGCTGACACTGGCCGAAGGAAGCCACCGGTAGAAGATGCCACCGCTGGCCTGCAAACGGGCGCGGTCATGCACGCAAATGGTGGTGTCACCGCTGGCACTTCCAATCACAATCTTCGGAATGATGTAATTCTTTGTCAGGCTGTCCATGCAGCCTTTGTCGCTGAGGACGCGCAAAGTAACCGGAAAGCTGCCCGTGCTCTGGTAAGTATGTGAACTGGTGTCACCGCTGGCACTGCTGCCGTCACCGAAAGTCCAGTTCCAGGCTACGGCACTGTCGCGGGCAAATAAGGTTTCATCAATAAAAACGGCTTCTTTCAGCAGGCAGGCGGGTTTGATGCTTTGAAACTTCACATCCGGCACTTCAAAAGGAATCACTTCTTTGCTGATGCTCGAGTCGCAGCCAAACTGGTTGCTCACCGTCAGGATGACCTGGTGCGGTCCGTTGTCATTAAACGTATGAACCGGGTTCTTGCTTGTTTCCACGCTCCCTCCCGGAAATTCCCACTTCCAGGACTGAATACCCGAAACGGAAAGGTCATTGAAGCTGATCGGCTCATTGGCACACTTCGGCACATAGGAGAAATCAGGAACCGGATCGGGATAAATGCCGATGGCAATACTTGCCGTATCGGATGCACAGTCGTCACTGACAATAACAGTATAAATGGTCGGCACCTTCGGACTGGCGATGGGATTGGGGATGTTGGCCTGTGAGAGGGTGTTGGCAGGCATCCACTGATAACTGCTGCCTCCGGAAGCCGTGAGCTGTATGCCCTTGTCTTTGCAGGTGCTCGTGTCCGACATGACCCTGGCCACAGGGTAGGGTTTTACATAAAGGCTTTTGCTGACGGAATCAATGCATCCCTTATCGGATATGGCAATCATGCGGATAATATAAGTCCCCGTATCGCTGTAGATGTGCTGCGGATTGCTTCCGCTGCCGGTCGGGCTGCCGTCACCGAAGTCCCACTGATACGAGGCGATGCTGCCCGAGCTGATGCTCGACTGATTGTTGAACTGCACGGCCTGATTGAGACAGACCTTCTGATAGTTGAAATTCGGAACGGGCCTGGGATGGAAGGTCACCAGTTTTAAAATGCGCTCCGAGCAGCCCTGATCCGTAAAAATCTCCAGGCTGACCGTAAAGCTGCCTCCCGAAGTGTATTGATGCAGGGGATTGGCAAGGTCCGAGGTGTCGCCATCGCCAAACTTCCATGCATAGCGTGTAATATTTCCTGCTTCGCTTACGGAGGTGCTGGTAAATTGCACGGGCTCACCGGGGCAGACTTTGATATAATCGAAGTCGGGCCTGACCGCATTGCGGATGACGGCTTTGGCATAAGCCGTATCACCACAGCCCTGGGCATTGAGGGCGTAGAGTGTGACCGTATAGGTACCCGGAGCCGGATAGGTATAGCTTGGATTGAAAGAAGAAGAGGTATCGTTGCTCGTGGTCGGGTCACCGAAGTCCCAGAAAACGCTTACGGCATTGGTGGCATCTGCCTGATAATTGACCGTAAATGGTTTGCAGAGAACGAGCGTGTCGGGCAGGGGCTGTACAAATGCCAGGCGCGGACAAAAAAGCACCTGGAAGTGAAAATCACGAAGGTGTGTGGCAATGAGCTTGCCGTCACGATATTCTTTGACACAGATACCAACCACATAACGACCGGCCTGCGTGGGTTTTAGGCGGATGATCCCCAGTGAGTCGATGTTCATGGGCGGGCTGCTGGGCAGCGGGTATGTGGCCGAATAGGGGGCAGAAAAAGTGACCGGATTCAAAGGAGGAGGATCGGGGATGTTCGTAACCGGTGCTCCGGGGTCGGTATTGGCTCCGTCAAATGGGGCGCAAAGTTCGTAGACCAACGAATCACCATCCGGATCGCTCGCAGAGGAATTTATTTCCAGATCCTGGTCGGTGCAGATGAGAATGGGCGGATCGGCATTGAATTTAGGACTGTTGTTGCAGACCGGCTGATTGGGTTCTACAGCCGGAATGTGTGCCCATACCGACATGCCGACATCGCCCGCATTGACGATGTTTACAATGTCATTGGCACGGCAACAGCGGTGCCACACCAGGTCGTAGCCCAACTCCGAGGGCGGAATCTGCGTAGTGAAGCGATAAATTCCCTGCTTGATGCATACATCCGGCTCGTCCACACAGGGATAATCCACATTGACAGGCACATCGTTTTCTTCACTGAGAGCTACTGTTTCAAATCGAAAGAGGCTCCCGTTGCCATAATAAATGCCAACGGTAATTTGGGCATCAAATGACTGGGCCCCTGTCGTCTGCTTGCAATCGCGGTAGACCTTGATGGTCACGCGGTAGGTGCTGTCGTTAATGCACTCGTAGTAAATCTCGGACCCGACCAGGTGAGCGGCAAAGGCATTGCCATGAATAAGGAGAAAAGCGGCCAGTATCAGAGAAGAGAGAATTTTGCGCATCTATCAAAAATATCATTTTCATCTATTCAAAAGGCTTCTTTCTTCAATTGCTCAATCAATCTATTGTCAAATTATCCTCCCCGAACGCTTTCAGACGTCATCTGCCCGGTGAAGAAGGGCCTTTCCGGCCATGAGCAGACGGTGTGCTCTTGCCTTTGCTTTTCTTTTTTTACTCATAATTTTCACAGAAATGGCAATAGTAAATTTCATTTTTCTTCGAGCCATTGCTTTACGAGCAGGGGCACTCCTTCTCCTGCTTTCATGGCAATGTATCTTAAATTGGGAATAGGTGGCAGAAGCCCGATGTCCGGATCTACGAGAAAGACCGGGCACGAATCGGGGACAAAGTGGATGAGCGAAGCAGCCGGAGTGACCGCCAGTGAAGTGCCAACTACCAGAAGGCGATCGGCCGTGCGAAAGTAGGGGATGGCATCTTCCATGGCCGGTACGCTTTCTCCAAACCACACGATATGCGGCCGCAGTTGCGAACCTTTTTCGCAGCAATCACCGGGGCGGATGTCTCCGTTCCAGTCGTAAATAAGCTGCGGGTCAACGGTGCTCCGGGCTTTCATCAGTTCGCCATGCAGATGCAATACCCTGTGCGATCCGGCTCGTTCGTGCAGGTCGTCCACATTCTGCGTGACGATCTGCACATCAAATTTTTCTTCAAGCCCGGCCAGTGCTTTGTGGGCCGCATTGGGTTTTGCTTCGCGCAGTTGCCGCCTCCGTTCGTTGTAAAACTGCAGCACCCGCTCCGGATTGCGTTGCCAGGCTTCCGGTGTAGCCACATCTTCGATGGCATATTTTTCCCAAAGCCCGCCCGAATCGCGGAAAGTGGCAATGCCGCTTTCGGCACTGATGCCTGCTCCGCTGAGCACAACGATGTTTTCTTTTTTCCTGCTCATCTTCCGCTTTATTTGAGCTCGAGCGGAGTGAATTCAAAGCGCTTGCCATTGAAAAGCCCCCGGTCACTCAGCTTCAGTTCGGGGATGACCAGCAGGGCCATAAAGGAAAGCGTCATGTAGGGTGCGTGGAGGCGGGAACCCATAGCGCGGGCCATCCGGCTGAGTTCCGAATAGCCTTTGCCTGCCACCGTACCGTCTTTGTCACTCATAATACCTGCCACTGGCAGGGGAAGCACCTTTTCTTCTTTTTCCGAGACCGCAGAAATACCACCCCGGGCCTCAATCAGCAAATTGACCGCCCGGCAAATGGCTTCATCGCTTACGCCCACAGCCAGAATGTTGTGCGAGTCGTGGCCTACCGAAGAGGCGATGGCCCCCTCTTTCAGGCCGAAATTCTTAATAAAAGCAATGGCCGGGGCTTTCTCTTCGTAGCGGTTGACCACGGTCATCTTCAGAATGTCGCGCCCGGGATCGGAAACCAGGTTGCCGTCTCTTATTTTGCTTTCGGCAATGAGCTCGCGTGTAATGAGTTCTCCGTCCAGCGCTTCGATTACCCGTATCTGCCCGGCCGTAGACTCGAATCGAAAGTCGGATACCTGCTTTGCCCCGATGTTGAAATTGTTGGGAACCTCGAAGTCCACGGCCTCAATCTTCGATACACCGTCAGAATACACACATTGCCCGTTGATATAGGTTTCGAGTACCCCGAATTCATCGAGATCACTTACGACAATAAAGTCGGCCGGATCGCCCGTGCGAAGCAGTCCGACATCGAGGCCGTAGTGTTCCACCGGATTCAGGCTGGCCGCGCGGAGAATGTCGAAGAGTTCCATGCCTTTGGCCCGGGCCCTGGCACACAGCCGGTTGATGTGGTCGAGCAGCAGGTCATCGGGGTGCTTGTCGTCACTGCAAAACATGATTTGCCCGGGATATTGGGGCAGGAGATTGATAAGAGCCTCAAAATTTTTGGCTGCCGATCCTTCGCGGATGAGGATTTTCATCCCTTTTTCTATTTTTTCCAAGCCTTCTTCGAAGCTAAAGCACTCATGATCCGTGGTGATGCCGGTAGCGATGTATTGATCGAGATCGCTGCCGGTTAGGCCCGGAGCATGGCCGTCAACGGGTTTGCCGTATTTATGTGCCAGCTCCAGTTTTTTCATTACCTCCGGGTCTTTGTGGATGACACCCGGGTAGTTCATCATTTCCGTCAGGTAGAGAATTTCCTCCTTTTGCAGAAGTTTGTCAATGGCCCCGGAATCGATGACGGCCCCCGAGGTTTCAAATGAAGTGGCCGGTACGCAGGAAGGGGCCCCGAAATTGAACTTAAAAGGGACTTTCTTTCCGTTTTCAATCATAAACTCAACCCCCGGCACACCGAGCACATTGGCTATCTCGTGCGGGTCGGAGACTGTGGCAACCGTCCCGTGACGAACGGCCATGCGGGCAAACTCAGAAGGCACGAGCATAGAACTTTCAATATGAATGTGGGCATCCACAAAGCCGGGCAAGATGTACTCATCCCGACTGTGCCCGGCTTCTCTGATCGATTCGATCTTTCCGTTTCTGACGATTATTTCGCCTTTAAAGATGCGCTTTGCGTGGATGTCTACGATCTGGCCCTGGATTTTCATTGCTGCGGATTAATGGTTGAGCATATGTGTTAACAGTGCAAAAATACGCTTCAGACCGGGAGGACGGAAAGAACCCGGCCGAAGATTTAAATGGCTCAGGGGCGCAATTGTTTCAGCGCATCTTCTGCCGTGTGTACCGGCTTCCGGCAGGCCTTGTTCTGACAGACATAAATAGTCAGTTCTTTCCTGAACTTGTCTTTCAGCAGTTCAAGCGAGCTTTCTTTCTCGGCCCCGGAAAAGAGCACATCGGGAAGATAGTGCGCGGCCAGTTTCAGCATCATGTCATGGGCTCCGGGCCCGGTGATGGCTACTTCGTAGGGAGGATGAACCTGTAAAAGTAGCAGGCGCGCCCAATTTGAGAAATAGGGCGGCTGCTGCAGGATCTGTTCTTTTACGTTGTGCAGCATCTGCTCTGCCATGGCAAGGTAGTCATCGTTGTAATAATATTGCCCCAGTCGAAAGAGGGCCATGGCCATGGCCGAATTGGACGAAGGAATGACATTGTCGCTCACTTCCGTCTTGCGGGCTATCAGTGAGGGGTCCTTGTCGCTGGTGTAGAAAAAGAGCCCGCTCTTGCTGTCGAAAAAATGCTCGCGGGCATAGCCAGCCAGGCCCTGTGCATTTTCCAGCCAGTGCTCGTCAAATGTGGCTTCGTAGAGTTTGATGTAGGCATTAATGAGCAGGGCATAATCATCCAGAAATGCAGGAATAGAGGCATTTCCGTCTTTGTAGTTGCGCAGCAGGCGGTAGTCTTCGCCCATCATGTTCTTCTCCAGAAAACGGGCATTGACCAGAGCGGCTTCCAGAAACTCGGGCTCCGCGAAGGCCAGGTAGGCGTCCGTAAATCCTTCCAGCATGAGGGCATTCCAGGCCGTCAGCACTTTGTCGTCCAGTCCGGGCCGGACGCGCTGGCTGCGTGCTTCCAGCAGCTTCTTCTTCGACCTTTCAATGATTTCCTTTGCTTTTTCTAGGGATATCTTATACCGGGATGCCACATCCTCTAAGTTTTCATCCACACGCAATACATTCTTTCCGTCTTCCCAGTTGCCGCGGTCCTGCACATCGTAGTAGTCCATGAAAAGCGGAGCATCGTCAGCGAGCAGCTCCCTGATCTCCCCGGCTGTCCATACGTAAAACTTGCCCTCTTCGCCTTCGCTGTCGGCATCCAGCGAGGAGAAGAATCCGCCTTCGGGCGATCGCAGCTCGCGATTGACAAAGGCAAGGGTTTCGTAGACCACTTCCCGGTAGCGGGCTTTCTTTTTCCATTGCCAGGCATGGCTGTAGAGGCTGACCAGCTGCGCATTGTCGTAGAGCATCTTTTCAAAGTGCGGAATATGCCATTGATCATCGGTGGAATATCGTGCAAAACCCCCTCCCACATGATCGTAAATACCTCCCCGGGCCATGGCATCGAGGGTCGTCTCCACCGCCCGGGCAGCCGGGGTATTGTCTTCAAGCGCGGCATATTCCATCAGGTATTCCCAATTGTCGGGCATCGGAAATTTCGGAGCTCCTCTGCGTCCGCCTCTCACAGGATCAATGTGTTTCTCAAATTTTTCCCAGATATTGTCCAGGTCCTCCTTGCCAAATTCTCCTTTTACCGTCACCATCGGCAATTGCTCGCTCTGCTGAATGCCGGCAGTCACTTTTTCGGCCTGCTCGATAAGCTTCTCAGGCTCTTCCTTCCACATTTTCGAGAAGTACTTGAGAAACTTGATCCACTGTTCTTTTGGGAAATAGGTTCCTGCATACACGGGGCGCCCATCGGGGAGGGCAATCACATTGAGGGGCCAGCCGCCCCGGCCGGTGATCATCTGCGCGGCCGTCATGTAAATGTTATCAATGTCGGGGCGTTGCTCGCGGTCAACTTTAATAGATACGAAGTTCCGGTTCATTACGGCTGCCACCACACTGTCTTCAAAGCTTTCGTGCTCCATCACATGGCACCAGTGGCAGGCGGCATAGCCGATGCTGATGACCAGCAGCTTATTTTCGGCCTTGGCTTTCGCAAGGGCTTCGTCACCCCAGGGATACCAGTTGACCGGATTGTCTTTGTGCTGGAGCAGATAGGGACTGTCCGAGCCGCTGAGGTGATTGTTGGGGTTTTTCATTTCTTCATGGTTTTGTGCCTTGCAGGCAAAGAGAAAGAGAAAAAGAAGAAGGGCGGCACAGCTTTTTATTCCGTTCATGCTGCGAAAATACCAAGAAATGCGGGCGCCCGGGCAATGCATCTTAAAAGAGATAGCTAAGTATATCCACTTCAAAGAATTTTTCCATAATGATCACCATAAGCATGAAGAAGATAACCAGTGGGCTGACGTATGAAAGCATAATGCTGACAAATTTTTCCTGACGTGAGCCCGGAAAACCCGGATTCCCCTTGCTTACTTCGGCCGAGAAATTATGCATGCGCCAGCGATAGGCTACAAAAATGGAAATCAGGAGGCCCCCGAGCGGCAGTCCGATGTCGGAGAAAATATCAATGATCACGGTCATGAAGTCGTGGCTTTTTCCGCCATAGCTGACAAACTCGCTCAGCCAGCCGACCGCTCCCTGTGAGAGCATGCTGGGAAGTCCCAGCAGGAAGATGAGCGTGGCCAGCCCGATTACTGCTTTCTTCCGGCTGATCTTATATTGGTCGGTGATAAAAGCTACGGGAATCTCGAGCAGGGAAACCGTGGAGGTGAGGGCAGCAAAGCAAAGCAGGAGGAAAAAAGCTCCGCCAATTATATTGCCGATTCCGGGGCCCATGGCCTCGAAAATGCCCGGCAGGGAAACGAAGACCAGCCCGGGACCCGAGCCCGGCTCAATGCCCTGCGAAAAAACCAGCGGAAAAATCATCAGGCCGGCCATGAAGGCAATCAGCGTGTCGGTGATGGTTACCAGAGCGGCCGAGTTGACAATATGATCGTCATCGCTGATATAGGAACCGTAGGTGATAAGGGCCCCCATGCCCAGCGAAAGGGAGAAAAATGCCTGCGAAAGGGCCATATAAAAGGTATTGGCCGTCACTTCTCCCATGTCGGGAACGAGATAAAACTCAATGCCCTGTCCGGCATGCGGGAGGGTGAGGCCGTAGACGATGAGTATGAGCATAATGACGATCAGCAGGGGCATGAGAATCTTTGTCCAGCGCTCAATGCCCTTTTGTACACCGCCCAGCACAATGGCGGCCGTCAGCACCATGAAGGCCAGCGAGTAGAGCAGGTTGTCCCCGACATCGGCAATGTATCTGGTAAAGAAAGCGGAAAAATCGGCTTCCTGCAGAAGGTTTCCGAAGGATATCTGCAGAAAATAGCCGAAAGCCCAGCCCGAGACCACGTTGTAAAAGGAAAGAATGACCGCTCCGCTGATAATGCCAATCAGGCCCACAATGCCCCAGGTTCGGCTGCCCAGCTTTTTAAAGGTGCCGTAGGGATTGAGGCGGGCATGGCGGCCCATGGCTATTTCGGCCACCATGATCGGCATGCAAATGACAAAGGCGCAAAGCAGATAAATGAGCAAAAAGGCGGCACCTCCGTTGGCTCCGGTCTCATATGGGAACTTCCAAATATTGCCCAACCCTACGGCCGAACCGGCTGCTGCGGCTATGAATCCAATTTTATTGCTGAATTTTCCTCTTTCCTGCATATAATTTTACATTTTATCGCACCAAATTATACAATTTGAAAATGAAGAGCGGAATCTTCGCGCTAACTTTGTGCCATGGGTTGGAAATCAAAATTGATCATGCCGTATGCCCGGCTGATTGTCCGGAAGGAAAAGTATTGGATAGCACGACCGCTTGAAGCCCAGGAGCGTATTTTTCGCTATCTCCTCGACCAGGGCAGGCGAACGGCTTTCGGGCGCGATCACGACTTTGCCTCCATTCACGATTATGAATCTTTCAGGGAAGCGGTGCCCCTGCGCGGCTACGAAGAGATCAGGCCCTACATCGAACGAATCTTTGACGGAGAGATCAGTGTGTTATGGCCCGGCATGCCCGAATATTTCTCGAAAACCAGCGGTACTACCTCCGGCACCAAGTACATTCCGCTCAGCAAAGAGTCGATACCAACGCACATTAACGGGGCCCGCAATTCGCTCATGTTTTATGTGGTGGAGAAAAACGATGCATCGGTTTTTGACGGTAAAATCATGTTTATCTCCGGCAGCCCCGCACTGGAACAACGCGGGAATATCCGCATCGGACGTCTTTCGGGTATAGTCAACTACCATGTGCCGGCCTACGCAAAAGCCAATCAGCTGCCAAGCTATGAGACCAACTGCATCGAGGATTTTGAGCTGAAACTGGAAAAGATCATTGACGAGACCATCGATGCCGATATGCGCATGATCAGTGGCATTCCACCCTGGGTGCAGATGTATTTTGAAAAGATTGTAAAACGCACGGGGCGCAAAGTAGGGGAGGTCTTCCCGAACTTTAAGGTATTGATTTACGGAGGAGTCAATTATGAACCTTACCGGCCGGTTATCAGCGAGCTTATCGGGCGCCCTGTCGACAGCATTGAGACCTATCCCGCTTCCGAAGGATTTATTGCCTATCAGGATACGCAGGAAGGAGAGGGGCTCCTGCTCAATGTGCGCGGAGGAATATTCTTTGAGTTCATCCCGATGAGCGAATATGGAAAACCGGGTGCCAGACGCCTGCGCCTGGCTGAGGTGGAGCTGGATACCAATTATGCCCTGATAATCAACAACAATGCCGGGCTTTGGGGCTATGATATCGGAGACATGGTGCGCTTCGTGTCGAAAGATCCGTATCGCATCGTTGTGACGGGCCGTACCAAGCATTTTATTTCTGCATTTGGCGAGCACGTGATAGCCGAAGAGGTGGAATGGGCCATGCGTACGACAGCCGAAAAACACGGAGCCCGGATTCAGGAATTTCACGTAGCCCCCAGGGTGGTGCCCCCCGAGGGTGGCCTGCCCTATCACGAATGGTTTGTTGAATTTGCCAAAGAAGCGGAAAACCCGGAGGCATTTCGCCTCGACCTCGATAAAGCCCTGCGCAGCCGCAATGTCTATTATGATGATCTCATCCGGGGCAAAATTCTTCAGCCCCTGAAACTCAGACGCCTCCGCAGGGATGCATTTCGCGATCTGATGCGCAGCCGCGGCAAACTGGGCGGGCAAAACAAGATTCCGCGCCTCTCAAATGACCGGAACTTTGCCGAAGGCCTTGAAAAATACAGGATGGAGGAAGAGTTGAAGCGTTAAAGTTTCTGCATCCGAATCGAAGAAAAGCCATTGCTCTGCCTTAGCTTTGAGCAGCCAAGCTGAAATTATGGAGCAGAAAAAGAAACACATCGCCATCATTGGCTCAACCGGCAGCATCGGTACCCAGGCACTGGATGTGATCGGGCGCTTTCCCGATCATTTTGCGGTCGAAGTGCTGACTGCCAACGGCAATGCCGCATTGCTCATCGAGCAGGCTAAAAAGTTTAAGCCCAATGTGGCGGTGATCTGCGATGAATCAAAATACAGGGAGGTCCAGGATGCACTCTGGCCCGAAGGCGTAAAAGTATATGCGGGCAGCAAGTCACTCGAAGAAGTGGTGCGCATGGAACCCATCGACATGGTACTGACGGCCGTAGTCGGATTTGCGGGCCTGCGTTCCACGATAAGTGCCATAGATGCTGGCAAAGACATTGCCCTGGCCAACAAAGAAACGCTGGTGGTGGCCGGAGATATCATTACCGAACTGGCCGCCCAGCGAAAAGTGAAGCTGCTTCCTGTAGACAGCGAGCATTCGGCCATCTTTCAGTGCCTCGTGGGAGAATGGCAAAATCCGGTGGAAAAAATATACCTCACGGCCAGCGGAGGGCCATTCAGGGGGCGCACACGGAAAGAACTCGCCTCGGTGACGCGTGAGCAGGCCCTGAAGCATCCCAACTGGAGCATGGGCGCCAAGATTACCATCGACTCGGCAAGCATGATGAACAAGGGGCTGGAAGTCATTGAGGCACATTGGCTCTTCGGGCTGAAAGCAGAAGCAATTGATATTATCATTCACCCGCAGTCTGTGATTCACAGCATTGTGCAGTTTGCCGACAGCAGCATGAAGGCCCAGATGGGCCTGCCCGATATGCGGGTACCCATTCAGTATGCCCTGGGCTTTCCCTGGCGACTGCCGGCCGATTATCCCCGCCTCGATTTTGCCGATTTTGCGCAACTGACCTTTGAAAAGCCCGATTTCGAAACCTTCGAAACGCTCAAACACGCCTACCGCGCCCTCGAAAAAGGGGGCAACCTTGCCTGTGTGATGAATGCAGCCAACGAAGTGGCTGTGGAGGCCTTTCTGAACGGAGCGCTTGATTTTCTGCAAATTGCAGAACTTATCGGAGATACTATGGAGGCGGTTCCCTTTCTCGAACGCCCCGGAATCCCCGATTATGAAGCCTCTGATGCAGCGGCCCGCAACTATGCGCGTCAATGGCTTAATAAATAAAGAATATTGGCGTTCTTTTCTTTTATTTTTGCCAGCTCATAGCGAAAATTGACTTTTTAAATTCTGATATAAATGGAAGTTTTAATACAAGCAGCACAGTTCTTTCTAAGTCTGTCCATTCTCATCGTGCTGCATGAGCTGGGCCACTTTCTGGCTGCCCGGGCCTTCGGGGTGAAGGTGGAGAAGTTCTATCTCTTTTTCAACCCCTGGTTCTCGCTATTCAAAAAGCAGATCGGAGATACGGAATACGGCATCGGCTGGGTTCCTCTCGGTGGATATGTAAAAATTTCGGGGATGATCGATGAGTCGATGGACCGCGAGCAAATGAAAGAGCCCCCTCAGCCCTGGGAATTTCGTTCCAAGCCGGCCTGGCAGCGCCTCATTATCATGCTGGGCGGTGTTACGGTCAATGCCATCCTCGGGATCATCATCTTTGCCGGTCTGGCCTATCGCTACGGAGATGTATACCTCCCGGCCGAAAGTGTGAAATATGGAGTCTATACCGACTCCATCGGCCGGGCCATAGGAATACATGACGGAGACAAAATATTGGAAATTGGCGGTGAGAAGGTCGAAAAATTCAAAAGCATTCCCTATCTCCTTATCATGCGGGAGGCGCGTACCATCACGGTCGAGCGCAATGGGGAGATTGTTACACTAGAAGTGCCCGAGGGCACCATCAGTCAGCTGGTGAAGCACCGCAAGGCGATGATCGTGGCACCGCGTTTTCCGGTTGTGGTAAAAGAAGTGGCCGGGGACTCGGAAGCGGAAAAGGCCGGTCTTCAACCCGGTGATCAAATTATTGCGATCAATGGCGCAGAGGCCATCTTCTTCGACCAGTTCGACAGCCTCAAGCGGGCACACATCGGAGAGGAAATCGAACTAAGCGTACTTCGTGAGCCTGACACCGTACGTCTGAATGTCCGGGTTCCCGATGACGGAGTGATCGGATTCATACCCTATCCACCCAGTCATTTTCTTAAGCTCGATACCATCCATTATAATCTGGCGAAGGCGCTTCCTGCCGGCATTCGAAGGGCCTACCGTACGTTTACGGACTACATCGCGCAGATCAAGCTCATTTTTACTTCGGATGAAATCAAAGCTTCGGAGTCGGTAGGGGGCTTTATCTCTATCGGCAGCATCTTTGGCACCAGCTGGGACTGGCAGCGTTTCTGGACCATGACGGCCTGGCTCTCCATTATTCTTGCCTTCATGAACGTATTGCCCATTCCGGCTCTTGATGGCGGCCATGTGGTCTTCTTGCTTTTCGAGATGATTACCGGGAAAGAGCCACCGCAGAAGGTGCTGGAAGTGGCGCAAATCATCGGAATGGTCATTCTGATCTCCTTATTGATATTTGCGAACTTCAATGATGTGCGCAGATTAATATTTGGCAATTAGGAGGATATTCTGGCGGAAGTTTTAAATTTGCAGCCGGCCCTGCAAAAGAGGGCTTTCTTTGACATTATTACTGCCCGGGTGGCGGAACTGGTAGACGCGCTGGATTCAAAATCCAGTTCTGGCAACAGAGTGAGGGTTCGATTCCCTCCCCGGGTACAAAAAGCCTTCGCTTGCATCGTCAGTCGGAGGCTTTTTTATTTGCCTTTCCTGATATGAGATTCATACGAAATGGCTATTCCGGGCTCTGACGAACACTTCGTGTTGTCAGGATGCCGACCGCCCCGGGGCGCGTCCGCATTCGATTCCCGCTTCCTGACGAAGACCCTGCCGGCCTTGTCAGGATACTGACCGCAGCTGCGGCTGCACGTCAGTATCGGGCACTTATGCTCTTTTTGTCTCACTTCCTCTTTCTGAGGATTTAGCCCCTCGAGTTAAACATTGCACGGCCCTTTTGCTGTGAGGACAATACCCATTGCGCCTAATGCCCTTATCTGCTTTGATCTAAAGTCTGGTTTTCAATAGTAATCTCAAATTCCGGCTGAAACAGTATCCACAGGAATAAGATGAAAAATTCTGATAGTATGGCAATCAATCGTTGTTCTTACATTCTTCAGCAAAGCGTGCAATTCCTTGTCTTCCTTTTCTATCTTGGACGGATAGAGCTTCCTGGCCCGGAATGACACAGCTTTGACCGCTTAATTTTGAAAGTATTATTAAAAATGGCTATTTTTCAAAGTTTTAAATGAAAATTGGTGCGGGAAATCCGGCCCGGTGAGATAAGATAAGTCTCTGTGTTCTTGCAAAAAGCCGGGGTTGTATTTGACGATGTGCCGGACGGGGACGGAATTGAATCATCATATAAAGGAATAAAATTAACCCTAAATCTAAACCCCTTATGCTATGAGAAATTTAATCTTACTGTGCTTTCTTCTCTTTCAGGTCTTCAGTTCCTTTCCTGTCCGCGCCCAGACGTGGTCTTCCCTGGGTATTGGTTTTGATACAATTTGTTATGCGCTCACGACCGATGCCAATGGCAATGTCTATGCCGGTGGCTTATTCGAAAAGGCCCTGACGAGTTTCGGCAATGTGAAAGAAGTCAATCATGTAGCCCGGTGGAACGGGAGCGAATGGCTGCCCCTGGGCAAAGGAGTGGACGGGCCGGTGTATGCTTTGGCCATGGACAAAAACAACAGATACCTCTATGTGGGCGGTTCGTTCTCTAATGCGTACAACAGCAACGGCACCTTTATCAGTACGCCCAATATTGCCCGCTGGGATAAATTGACCGGAAATTGGTCGGCAGTAGGAAGTGGCCTGGATGATGATTGTCTGGCTCTGTTTATTGACGACAACAATACCGTATATGCCGGAGGGGCTTTTGATAAGGCCGGTGGAAAAACAGCCCATCGAATTGCCAAATGGGAAGGAGGGGCATGGTCAGCCCTTGGATCAGGACTGACAGGTACCTGCAGTGAGATAAAGAAGGACAAAAACGGATTGCTTTATGTGGCAGGTTATATAAACAGTGCAGGAGGAATAGCTGTAAAAGGGTTGACGCGGTGGAATGGTAGCATCTGGGAGAAATTTACTCCTGATTTCTACGGTGCCACGCAATCGGCATTTGCCCTTGTCTTCGATGCAGAAGATCGCCTTTATGTCGGAGGTTATTTTCATGGTGCGGGAAATGTGGAATCATTTAATATTATTCTATGGGATGGCAGTGCCTGGCAAAGTGTGGGAGGCGGTTTAAAAAACGGATTGGTTCTTTCCCTTGCCCTGGATTCATTGGGCAATATATTTTTAGGCGGAGGATTCACACAAAGTGCTTCGGGATTCGATATGCCCTATATCGCTTATTGGAACGGCAACTGGAACGACCTCAGCCCCGGCCCGGACGATAATGTCAGGGCTATTGCCATCGGGCCGGCAGGAAGAGTATATGCCGCAGGTGATTTTACGATTGCCGGCAATGTGGAAGCCCGCTACATTGCCCAATGGACCCCCGCCTGGGTTGGAACTGATAAGATCCCCGAGAAGAAAGCGGCCATTAATATCTATCCCCAACCGGCAGGCGATTATCTCTATATGGATGTGCAGGAGGCTTTTCCTCCTTCCGATGAGTTGACTCTGACGATCATGGCAGGCGATGGCCGGATACTCAAGACCCGTCAGCTTTCTGGAAGCAGCGCTTATCAACTCTTTATTGCTGATCTGCCACGAGGATTATATTTGCTGCAAGTGCAAAGCGCTAAAAAGCAAATTACCCGGGCATTTATCAGGCAATAAATCCCGCGGACTAAACTCCTCAGGCATATAACCCCCCTGTGAATTTAATCTTACCATGCATCCGGTCGGAAGGGTGGGAGCGCCCGTTTCTTCTGCTGAACGGCCAAAATCAGCCGTAAATCGAAAGAAGAAGAGATAGCAAGGCGCTTCCATTTAGGCAGCACGCTGTGATTGAATATATTTACGCTTCCTAAAACAGATCCCAAGATGAATAAGATTTTAATTCTTCTGCTGGCTTTCTTCAGTTTCCTCTCCCTGCAGGGGCAAAACAAGAGGCCCCCTTCCATTGGTGAAATAAGGCAGGAAATGGAGAAGATGCTGGTGCCGGCTTCGGTCCTTTATCTGGCCGCGCATCCCGATGATGAGAATACGAGATTTATTGCCTGGGCAGCCAACAGCAAAAAAGTGGAAGCTGCCTATCTTAGCCTTACCCGGGGCGATGGGGGGCAGAATCTCATCGGTACGGAAAAAGGGCCGCTGCTGGGCTTGCTGCGCACCAATGAACTGCTGGCCGCACGGAAAATCGACCGGGGCGAACAGTTTTTTACCCGTGCCAACGATTTTGGCTACAGCAAGTCGGCCGAAGAGACGCTTGAAATCTGGGACCGCGATGCGGTGCTCGAAGATATGGTATGGGTTATTCGCAAGTTCCGGCCGGATGTCATTGTCACCCGTTTTCCACCGCCAAAATATCATTACCGCACACATGGGCACCATGCCGCATCGGCCATGCTGGCCGAAGAAGCTTTTCGCCTGGCAGCCGACCCCAATGCGTATTCGTGGCAGCTATCTTTTGTAGAACCCTGGCAGGCAAAACGCCTTTACTGGAATACTTCGACCTGGTTTTACCGCGGATCGGGAGAGAAATTTGACCCCCGCGGCAAGGTGATGATTGACCTCGGAGCGTACAACAGCAACCTGGGCCGCTCAATGGGCGAAGTGGCCGGAATGAGCCGCAGCCAGCACAAAAGCCAGGGATTTGGGGCTGCCCAGACAATGGGCCGCATTGAAGAATGGTTTGAATACGTAGCAGGCGACAGCATCGTGTCGGAGATGCCGGCCGGGGAAGGCATCCTCGACAAGGATCTTTTTGACGGCATCGTCTGCGATTGGTCGCGCGTGCCCGGAGGTGAAGAACTCGGGCAGTTGCTCGAAAAGGCTTTGATTGAATTTGATCCGGAGGCACCCGAAGCTTCTTTGCCTGTCCTGCTCGAAGCCTATCGCTGGATGAATGCCCACAGCGAAGAATACTGGGTAGCCCGCAAGCTGCCCGAGCTCGAAAAACTGATTTTGATGACCGCAGCCATTTACCCCACGGCTCATGCCGAAGCTTCGGCAGCTGTTCCGGGCGACAGCCTCGATGTCACGCTGCAGGTCATTGCCCGAAGGCCCGTCACCATCTATCTGCGCGAATGGGCACTGCCTGACGGACAGGTCATAGAAGTGGATGAGGCGCTCCCTTTCAACCGGATTTTCAGTGAAAAAGTAAAGCTGAAGTTGCCCCCAGGCCTTCGATACAGCAACCCCTACTGGCTGCGCGAGCCCATGGATGGCATCGGCATGTACCGGGTGAGCAATCCGCTCCTTCGCACGTTAGCTATCAATCCGCCCACACTGCCCATCCGTTTTGTATTCGAACTGGACGGAGAACAGTTTAGCATTAGCAAAGACCTGGTATATAATTATGTTGACCGGGTGCGGGGCGAGGTAAGTGATCCATTCGTAGTGGCGCCTCCGGCCACAATCACGGCCGATTCGCGGCAGCTCATTTTTACGCCCGAACTCAGCGAAAAAGAAGTCTACCTGAATGTCCGCGCCTGGAAGGACAGTCTCTCCGTAAAGATTGAGCCTAAGCTGACAGAAGGCTGGGCCTACGAATTACCTGATTCTTTGCTCTTTCTGGAAAAAGCAGGGGATGCGCACGCTGTGAAGATTAAAATAATAAACCGGAATGGCAATGAAGAGGGTGCCATGGAGCTGCACCTCAGAGTCAACGGAAAGGTCTATGACCGGGCCTATCACGAGATTGACTACGAGCACATACCGAAGCAGTCGCTCTTCCCCGAGTCGGCTGCCCGCCTGATTCGTATCGACCTGGATAAAGGCAAAAAGGAAATGAATATCGGATATATCATGGGGGCCGGAGATGATGTGCCGGGCTATCTCGAACAGGTGGGTTACCATGTGGTCATGATTGACGAAAACAATTTTAACCACATCGACTGGGGCCGCCTCGATGCCGTGATGGTGGGTATCCGGGCGCTGAACACACAGAAATGGCTCGTACCGAAGTGGGATCGACTGTTGCGCTATGCAGAGGAGGGCGGAACCCTTGTGGTCCAATATCAGACCACCTGGGGCTTACTGAAAAAAGACTTTGCCCCGTTCGGTCTCAAGCTGGGCCGCGGCCGGGTGACCGATGAGCGGGCCGATATGCTTTGGACAAAACCCGTGAGCCGCGTTCTGAGCGAACCGAATAAGCTGAACAGCAGGGATTTTGAAGCATGGGTGCAGGAGCGCGGTCTATATTTTGCCAGCGAATGGGGCGATGAATATGAAAGTGTATTCAGCATGCGCGACCCGGGAGAAAAGAAAGGATTGGAAGGCGGACTGCTGATCGCCCCGCTGGGCAAAGGTCATTTTGTTTACACGGGCATTAGCTTTTTCCGGCAACTCCCGGCCGGGGTGCCCGGTGCCTATCGACTGCTGGCCAATATTCTGGCTTTATGAACGGAGAAATGAAAAATAAGGAACAGCCGGATGATCAGCGACCGCCCATTTTCAAAAGCTGGCGGGGCTTCTACCGTTTTCTGCTCTTTTTTCTCCTTTTGCAGATTCTGATCTACTATTTTCTCACTTTACGATATTCAATTTAATCAGGAATGGCTTTTTGGGATTGGATCGTCATGCTTGGCACATTGCTTTTCATTGTCGTCTACGGCACACTGAAAAGCAGAGGGAGCAAAAACATCGAAGGCTACCTGAGGGGCGACAATGCCGACCGCTGGTGGACGATCGGCCTGAGTGTGATGGCTACCCAGGCCAGTGCCATCACCTTCCTCAGCACTCCGGGGCAGGCCTTTGACGATGGCATGCGCTTCGTACAGTTTTATTTCGGTCTTCCCCTGGCCATGATACTGATTTCGGTCTTTTTCATCCCCATGTTCTATCGCCTGAAGGTATACACGGCTTATGAATTTCTGGAAGACCGTTTCGGTGTGAATACCCGCATATTGACGGCCCTGCTTTTTCTGATTCAGCGGGGACTGGCTGCCGGCATTACCATCTATGCCCCGGCCATCATCCTTTCCAAAATTCTGGGCTGGAGCCTCGGGCTTACCATCCTTTTTATCGGCATATTGGTCATTATTTACACGGTCAGTGGCGGGCAGAAAGCCGTTGCTCAAACCCACAAACAACAGATGGCCGTCATCTTCACGGGCATGTTCTTTGCCTTTGGCTTCCTGATCTGGTATCTCTATGATCATGTCAACTTCGACCAGGCGCTGACCGTAGCCGGGAATGCCGGAAAGATGAATATCATCGATCTGGATTTTGACCTGGGCAACCGCTACAATATCTGGAGTGGCATCATAGGCGGGCTCTTTTTGCAGTTGAGCTATTTCGGTACGGACCAGAGCCAGGTGCAGCGCTACCTTTCGGGTACCTCTGTCCGCGAAAGCCGCCTCGGGCTCATGTTCAACGGACTGCTCAAGGTGCCCATGCAGTTTTTCATTCTGCTGACCGGAGTGCTGGTATTTGTTTTCTATGAATTCACACAGCCGCCCATTTACTTCAATGAAATCGCGCTGGAGCAGGCCATGCATAGTCCCCATGCGGACGAGCTGAAGGCCCTCGACCGGGAGCGTACGCATGTTTTTAAACTGAAAAGCGGGGAGTATAAGCGACTGACGGCCGCCTTTGACACTGGCGACCGGCCGGCAGTGGACGAGCATCTGGCTCTGATTCGTAAGTTTCAGGCAAAAGAAAAGGAAATAGGGGCAAAGGTCGATTCGCTCATTGTTCTCAGTGTGCCCGGCATGGAAAAGGGGGAAGACGATACCGATTATGTCTTTATCACCTGGATCATGACCTATCTGCCGATAGGGCTTATCGGTCTGCTTCTGGCGGTCATTTTTTCGGCTGCCATGTCGAGCACCAGTGCCGAGCTCAACGCCCTCGCAGCCACGACTACGGTGGATCTCTACAAACGGGTATTTAAACGCGAAGGCAGCGATCGCCAGTACCTGAGAGCCGGCAAGGCGTTTACCCTCTTGTTCGGAATTCTGGCCATCGTCTTTGCCGAACTTGCCAGCCTCTTCGACAATCTCATCGAAGCGGTCAATATCCTGGGATCGCTCTTCTACGGGACCATTCTGGGCATATTCCTCGTAGCTTTCTGGGTGAAATACGTACGCAGTGCTTTTGCCATTTTCTGGGGCGCCATTCTGGCCGAGGCCGGTGTGCTGATCATTTACAACCTTGAGTGGGTAGAATACTTGTGGCTCAACCTCATCGGCTGTGTGCTCGTGCTGGTCTATTCCGTCAGCCTGCAGCTTATACAGCCCTATCTGATGCGCATCATAAATCGCAAATAGCAAACTGCCGGAGCAGCGGGAGTGAGCTCAATACAGCCGGGGAAATCCTCTTTCTTCTTCAAAACTGACTACCTTTGCACCCTGAAAATACAAGGGCTATGGAGAAAAAAAAATGCAAAGAATCGCTGGTGACCATGACCGAACTGGTGATGCCCAACGATACCAATCCGCATGGCAACCTGATGGGGGGTAACCTGCTGCGCTGGATGGATATTGCCAGCAGCATCAGTGCCAGCAAGCACAGTGGCGGGCAGGTAGTCACAGCGGCTGTCGACAGTGTCAGTTTTAAGCAGCCTATTCGCGAAGGAGACGTGGTGAGCATCAATGCTTTTGTCACCCGGGTTTTCAATACCTCCATGGAGATTTATCTGGAAGTGTTTACCCAGAGTTTTGGAGATTCGAACATGCACAAGTCCAATGAGGCTTTCTACACTTTTGTAGCGCTCGACAACGGTGGCCGGCCGAAGAAAACCATTCAGGTGGAGCCCGAAACCGATCGCGAGAAGCAGTTGTTTGAAAGCGCCCAACGCAGGCGCGAACTCCGTCTCATCCTTTCGGGCCGGCTCAAACCCGAAAATGCAAAAGCCCTGCAGTCTATTTTCCTGCCGGGATGGGAAGAAGACAAAATGCCCTAATAGCGAAGAATGAAGTGACGTTTCTCAAGGTCCTGCCGGAAAAATAAGAGCCCGAAATGAAAGAGGTCAACCGAGAGCCCTACCTCGGGCCGGGCCGAGAGTTCCTCCCAGGCCCATTCCATGCCCCGCGACCAGTGAATGTCGTCCAGCACAAGCATCGAAGCTTCATGTAAAAAAGGCCGCAGAAGATCATAATAGCGGATGGTGGGATGATAGCGGTGGTTTCCGTCCAAAAAAACAAGATCCACTTTTCCGATTTTGGGCAAAACAAGGGCCAATGTACTGCCGATACGGCCATGGTGAAATTCGATATTTCCGGAGTGATAGGGCGCAGAGTGAATGCGGACAAAGTCGTAGAGCGCTTTATTTCCTTCGATGCTGTGCACCCGCGCATGCCCACCGGCTGCCGCCAGTGCCAATGTACTGAGCCCCAGTCCTGTTCCGAGCTCAAGCACTTCTCGCGCTTCTGAGAAGCGCACGAGTCCGCTCAGAATCCGGTATTGCGAAAATGGGCGTACCGTCTGCCGGTAAAATCGATTGATGCGCCTTCTATTCCTTCTCTTCCCAGCGCCCAGCTCCTCCCAGGCCAGCCAGTCGGGGTTGTTTCTCAGGCTGTCCTGCCAGCGCAGCAGGGGAGCCAGTTTATGATCGTGCGTTTTGTTGCGGATGACTTTTTCGATCACCTCATATAAGAAAGGGGAATGAACACTCCATCTCGACTTGCCGGCAGCGAGATAGCGGGCATATGCTGCGGCATACTGTATTTTGTTGTATCGTTCCAATGGCAATTAACCTCAATTCTGACCCATGAAGATAATTGATAATGCATGTAAAGTTGTTGATTGCCTGGCAAAGCGTGAAAAATAATTTCAAATCCGTGCTGCGGATATAATGCGGAACAGGGTCCTTTCCCACAGAACTTTTTTCGCTTGCGGTCTTTGCTTCACGGGATTCATTTAATTTAGGGGTAGAAATTAATAAAAAAATGAGAATACGGACTTTATTCGCACTGCTAAGTCTTCTCTTCTACACTCAGCTGCTCTCTTCTCAATCTTTTGCCCTGGTCATTCACGGTGGAGCCGGCTCCATCCAGCGGGAAGACCTCGGCCCTGCGCGCGATTCCCTTTACCGGAAGGCGCTTCAGGAAGCGCTTGCCACCGGATATGCCATTCTGGATAGCGGGGGCTCGGCTCTTGATGCGGTGGAAAGCGTGATCGTTTATATGGAAAACAGTCCGCTTTTCAATGCCGGACGGGGCGCCATTCTCAACAGCGAGGGCATAGCCGAGCTGGATGCATCGATAATGGACGGCAGGGATATGAATGCTGGAGCCGTAGCCTCGGTGCGCAGTATTAAAAACCCGATAAAAGCGGCCCGGCTGGCCATGGAGCGCTCAAGTTATGTGCTCATGGTGGCAGACGGAGCCGAGCACTTTGCCAAAGACCAGGGACTGGAGATCGTGGAGCCTGAATATTTTATTACACCTGCCCGCAGGGAATGGTACAAAAAGGTGAAAATGAAGGATGAACGGGGTGCCGGCAGGATCATGCTGAGCCATCCTGCATTTGGCACCGTAGGTTGCGTAGCCCTCGACAGCCGGGGCAACCTTGCAGCCGGCACTTCTACCGGGGGGCGGGGACTGAAGCGCTATCGCAGAGTGGGGGATTCGCCCATCATCGGTGCGGGCACCTATGCCGAAAACGGAGTTTGTGCGCTTTCAGCTACCGGATACGGGGAATACTATATCCGGGGAGTGCTGGCCTATGATGTGGCGGCCCGGATGAAATACGGAGGGCTTTCTTTGCAGGATGCCATGCATGAGGTTATTCATCAGAGGCTGCAGGATATGGGCGGCACAGGCGGACTCATAGGCGTTGATTCCGAAGGAAATGTAAGCATGGACTTCAACACCAACGGGATGTTCAGGGCCTACCGGAAAAAAGACGGGCAAGCCGTGGTAAAGATTTACGGGGATGAGTAGAGGCCTTTCGATGAAATGCCGGAAGAGAGGCATTGCCTACTTCTTTTCAGGGCTTCTGTTGCTGCTTCTCGCATTGCTTTCTTTTTATTTTCTGGCTTCTTCACCGCTCCACCCGGGCGATGAATATGCTCAGATCAGAGATTACGGCAGCGAGCCGGCTGATAGCCCATCAGACACACTGCGCGTGATAACATTCAACATCGGCTGGCTCAGCGGAATGAGCAACAACCGGGCTGTGGATCGGCCCTGTGCGCTCTTTGAAAGCAATCTGCAAACAGCGATAGAAGTCATCACGGAGCTTCGACCCGATGTGATTCTTTTCCAGGAAATGGATTTCGGCTCGCACCGTTCCTGCCGGATGATGCAGCTCGACAGCTTAGCCCGTGCCTGCGGATATCCCTATGCCGCCATGGCGGTCAATTGGGACGATCGTTATGTGCCCTTTCCTTACTGGCCGCCAAGGGTCCACTTCGGTTCGGTCTACAGCGGCCTGGCCGTCCTCTCGCGATACCCCATCCTGAGCAACAAACGCGTACTCCACCGGGCTACACTGCCCCGGCCTTTCTACTGGAAGGCATTCTATCTGCAGCGCCTGTTTCAGGATGCTGAAATTCTGTGGGGAAGCGATACACTCCGCCTCATCAATGTGCACCTCGAAGCCTATGACCGCGGTACCCGCGAGAAACAGGCCCGCGAACTGCTCGACTATATCTCAGATCCGGAACGCCATCCGCAGCTCATAGCCGGAGATTTTAACGCTTTCCGGAAAGATTCCCGCTCGCAGGAAGGCGAGAAAACCGTTCAAATGTTTCTCGAAAACGGATATCGAAATTCTTGTGAAGAAGGAGATTCCTCTTCCGCTCAATTTACTTTCCCCTCAGAAGCGCCTGCCTATCGCATCGACTACATCCTGAGCGACCGCTCCCGGCTTCGGGTCATCGATTGCAGGGTCGTGACGGAAATGCGAACCGTAAGCGATCACCTGCCCGTATTCGCACGATTTGTGAGAGCAAAGCAAAGGGCACTTACTCCGTAAGAATTACTTTCTCAAGCGTTTTGATATCCTGGCCCTCTATTTCCAGAATATAGACTCCGGCATCCCGCTGGCCCGTATCGAGGGCCACACTTTCCCTGTTTCCGCTGAAGCGTTTTTCCATGAGCAGGCGGCCCCTGGCGTCAAAGAGCCGGATCTGCCGGATTCCTTTCCCCCGGATAAAGATCTGCTGCCGGGCCGGATTCGGGAAAATATGAAAGGGCGAAGGCTTTTCATCGGCCAGATTTCTGACCGAAAGGACCGTGCCGTCCGGGCCGCTTTTCTGATACCAGATATTCAGTTTATCCTCGCGCGTATCTCCCCATACAGCATGGAGGGTGTCGTTGCGCAGGCGGATGCACATAAAATCATTACCGCTTCCTTTGAGTATATCTCTGAAGGGTATGAGCGTGTCGCTCAGCCGGAAGTTTTCAGAAAAATGCAGGGAATCGCGGTGGCGACAGGCCGCCCAAATTTCATAGTCGCTGATATAAGAGCCCGGGCTGCCGTTTCTCCGGTCGCGCCAGGCGGCAATCAAATTTCCCTCGTCATCGAAGTCGGCCCAGAGAAGGTCCTGCATAATGCCATTGCCCCGGGGGTCGTCATTGATTCTGATTTTCGTACTCCAACTTTGTCCGCGATCAAAACTCTCGGTCATGTACAGGTCGAGGTCGCCCTCTGATCGGTCGAGGAAGAAAAAGGCAAGATGTGCGGCATCAGATGGATCGCAACGGAGCAGGTATCCGCTTTTTGCCAGGCTGTCACCCGTGGCCGTATTTGATTTGAAAACAGTACGGTAATCAAAAGATTGGCCTCCATCATTGCTGGCAGCCAGGACAAACTGAGGAAGAAGACTCTGACTCAATACATAGGAGGGATAAATGGCATAGAAAATACCGTCAGTGGCAAGGGCCGGGGTAGGCATGGGTTGTGGTATCAGACTTCCGGCCAGCCAGCCGCTGCTGTCAAGATAACGGGTCGTAAAACTCCCGCCCTCATCCGCGGAATAGGATAAATAAGGATGGAAAGGAGCACTTGCACCCTTCGCATTCATGGTGCTGACATATATTCGCCCGTCATAGGCTCCTCCCGAGCGATCGATGGCCAGCCAGGGCCGGTCGATGGCTCTTTTTCCGGGCTCAATATTTATGTTTATTACTTCTTGCGGTGTCGACCAGCTAAAGCCCCCGTCTGTCGATTGACAAATAATCACGGCACCTTCGAGGGGCGAACTGTTGGAACCCGAATAATCCACATAAACGGCATATAAATTGCCGTTGAGGTCGAATCCCAGCGAGGGGTCTGCTGAAGTATAACTTGATACAGAATGCGGAAGAGCGGTGGCCGGGCTCCAGCTTTGCCCGCCATCGAGGCTGACGCGGGTCTTGATGACCACGCGCGATCCGGGTACGACAGACATCCAGGCCACTATCAGGTGTGCATTGTCCTGCGGATGAATGGCCAGATACGGCTCACCGTCAAAGAAGCGCCCGTTTGAAAGATTCTTATTCTGAGCCCGGAGGGGATTGAAAAAAAGCAGGAGGCAGAGGAGCAGGTGTATCAATTTCATGGTTAAATTTTCATTTAGACAGGGAGAGAAGCAAATCGTTTAGAACTAATTTAAAAGAATAATGCACATCCGTCCTAATAAAATCAGAATACCCTGCCCTCTTGCGTTGTCGAGCATTCTTAACAGCTCTCCAGCAGGAGGCTTGCCTGTCCGATTTTTTCACTGATCCGGCCGGCTGTCACGCCCAGTTCGCCATGCTCTTCAGCCGCCAGATCACCGGCAAGGCCGTGAAGATAAACTCCGAGGCGGGTCGCATAGGCCGGAGGATAGCCCTGCGCAAGAAAGGCGGCAATGACGCCTGTCAGCACATCTCCGCTGCCGGCTGTGGCCATCCCGGGATTGCCGCCCGGATTGAAAAAGACGTACCCGTCAGGCAGGCAGACGGCCGTGCAGGCTCCTTTCAGTGCGATGACGACCTTTCGTTCCATGGCCATTTCGCGGGCTTTTTCTACCCGCTCAAAGTGGCTCTCGCTCTTTCCTGCCAGCCGTGCAAATTCGCCCGGATGAGGCGTCAGTATGCTGTTTTTTGGCAGGAGTTCCCACCATTCGGGATGGAGCGCCAGCAGGTTGAGGGCATCGGCATCCAAAAGCAGGGGAACATTTACACTTCGAAGCAGCTCCTCCAGTGCCCTGGCAGTGGCAGGCGAGACGCCCATGCCCGGACCGGCTGCCACGCAGTTGTATTTTTCATCGAGAGGAATTTTACTGATTTCATCTTCCGCGTCATCCACACGCACCATGGCCTCGGGGACGGCCGTTTGCATGGCCGTATATCCGCAGGCCGGCAGATGGGCCGTAAGCAGCCCGGCTCCGCTTTGCAGTGCCGCACGTGCCGACAGTATAGCTGCACCTATGCTGCCGCGTTTTCCGGCAGCCAGCAGAATATGCCCGAACTTCCCTTTGTGATCAAATTTCTTCCGGGGCCGCCAAAGGGACTGCAGGTCCTCCGGATCGGTCATGTGCCAGGGACTTTCGAGGCGCTCGATAAAGGAAGGATCAAGGCCAATGTCAACTACTTCCCAATAACCGGTGTAATCCTGATTCTCGGGCATGAAAAAGGCAAGTTTCGGGCATTGGAAAGTGATGCAAAGGTCGGAGCGAAAAACCGGAGCGGAAGAAAGACGGTCGGTAAACATGCCCGAAGGGATATCTATGGCAACGCGATAGCAGGGGAGCGCATTGAGATATTCAATCACTTCGGCTGCAAATCCGCTGAGCGGGCGATTCAGCCCGGAACCGAAAAGCCCGTCAATTATGACTGCAGCCCTTTCGATTTCGGGAAATGCATCGCCCGGCCATATTTCATGCAGCGGCACATTGCTTTCTCTGCGAAGGCGCAGTTCATTGCTCTTCATATCGGCCGAGGCGCGCTCGCTGTAGCGGGCAATGCAGGCATGCACCTCGTAGCCCCTCTCCGACAAGAGCCGTGCTATGGCCAGGGCATCACCTCCGTTATTGCCTGTTCCTGCCATTGCCCAGACTTTCCGGGGTGCGGGGAAATGCTCCTCAAACGCCTTTACGAAGGCCATGGAGGCCCGCTCCATCAGGTCGATGGAAGCGATGGGTTCATGTTCAATCGTATATCGGTCGGCCAGGCGGATTTCTTCGGCATTCAGAATTTTCATCCTGAAAAATTACGAAAGAATATCTGCGTACTAAAATTTGTTTAATATGGAATTGTTATTTATTTTAATTCCTGAAAATATTCTTTGAAGAATAATAAAATATAGCGTTATGAAAAAACCAATATCTATTATTCTAACCCTTCTGTTTATCCTTTCCGCATCCTTCGCACAAAACCCGGCCATCAATTACCAGGCGGTAGCGCGGGATGCCAACGGCAATGTACTGGCCAACAGCAATATCAATGTACGCTTTCAGTTCCGGGAAGGAAGCGCAGCCGGCCCGATTGTCTATCAAGAGACTTTTAAGCCGAAAACCAATGATTTCGGCCTATTCTACCTGGCCATGGGCGAGGGAACGGCAGAGATCGGCATTTTTGAGGACATCGACTGGTCGGCTGATGACATGTACCTGATCACCGAAATCAACGGGTCAAAAATCGACACTTCGCTTTTCCGCTCGGTGCCTTACAGCAAAATTGCCACCGACATGAAGCTCTCGGACCTGACAGACGTAAGCGACAATCCAGCGGCAAACAAGCAGGCCCTTGTGTGGAACGGAAGCCGGTGGGAGCCCGGTAATGCGGTAGTCATCACCGGCAGCGGGGCTACCACGGTTTCGGGAACTTATCCCAATTTTGTCATTTCATCCACGGACGAGGTGGACGATGCCGATGCCGATCCGACAAATGAAATTCAATCCCTCTCTTTGAGCGGTAGCACACTTAATTTAAGTCAGGGCGGTGGCTCGGTGAACTTGCCAACAAGCCCCTGGCTGAGCAGTGGAAACAATATTTATTACACTGCAGGCAACGTAGGCATAGGTGATGCCAGTCCCAGTGCGTCCCTTACGGTAGGCAATGGCGATAAGTTTCAGGTAGATGGCAACAGCGGTACCCTCACTTTTGCAGATCCGCAGGCCGGCATTGTTTTTCCTGCCATAGCGGGCAGCAGTGTACCGATGATCACAATGTTTTCGTCAGGAACAAGTAATGACAGGCGCATGCTCATCGGACATTCTCCGGATTATCCCCAATGGGGCCTCGAATACGAAGATGCAAGGGATGTCTTTTTATTTACCCGGCCGACTTTGTTTGGCTCTCCCAGCGTTCCTGTTTTTCATATCGGGCTGGGATCCAGGCACATTGGGATTCTTACCGATACACCCGAGGCACAGCTTCACATAAAAAAAGACCCATTGTTTGCATATAATGTTTCGCAACTGCTTCTTGAAGGAGGATCATATGATTCTCTCTTAATTGATTACATGTTTAATGGTAGTGTTTATTGGAGAGTACGGACAAGTGCACAAGGGATATCTTATAGGAGAATGTATACTAATTTGCCTTATGCTGAACCTCTAAATATCTACACTGGCGGCATATCCGTCATTAATAAGGATGACAATTATGTTCGTATTTATCGAGGATATGTGACCGGAGCATTAGGGTACGCAAATGTTAACATACTTAGTACCGGTTATCGATCAGGTATTTCAACCGGGTCTATATATGGCTTGTATGCAAAGGCACAACCTTCCTCTATAGGTTCCAATCCCAACTGTTATGGTGTGGTAGGCTCTTCTACCATTACCAATACCCGTGTTAACGTGGGTATATATGGAAGAGCTTCTCAGGGTAACTGGAATTATGGCGTGATGGGCTATGCACCGACAGCAAGCAACAGCTATGCAGGATATTTTAATGGCGATGTATATGCAACGGGTAATTATCTGCCATCAGACAGACGCTTGAAAGAGGATGTGGAAGCGCTGTCGGACGGGCTTCAGGCAGTCTTGGCCCTGCATCCAAAGCGTTACCATTTCCGGAAGGATATGCAATTGCGCATGAATTTGCCGGAAAGTCAACAATATGGTTTTGTTGCAGATGATGTGAAACGGGTTTTGCCGCAACTGGTGAAAGAGAGTTATCATTTGCCACTTATCAATGAAAATGGAGATGAAGAAAGGGCATCTGATCCGGAAGAAGGGATTTCCTTTGAAGCGGTCAATTATACGGGAATGATACCGGTTATCGTATCGGCCATGCAGGAGCAACAGGAACTCATAGAAGAGAAGGACGCCCGCATTCGCAGCCTTGAATCGCAGGTACAGGCACTGAACAGGCGCCTCGGGCAGCTCGAACGCCTGACAGAAAAACTGAGCAGGCCCTGATCAGAAGATGCGCCTGATGATGCGCAGCTGATGCGTATATTTTTGCAGTTCTTCGTTGTAGATGCCCTGTTGGTCGAGGCGGTCGATGCGCACCCGGCCGTAGGCATGGATGATGCGCTTGTCTTTCAACACAATGCCGACATGGGCAATGTCTCCGTTTTTATTGCTGAAAAAAGCCAGATCGCCACTCCGGGCCGTAGAGGCAAAAGCCACCTCCCGTCCGTGATCTGCCTGCTGACGTGCATCGCGCGGCAGGGCAACTCCGAGGATTTTGTAAACCATCTGAGTGAGCCCCGAACAGTCGATGCCAAAAGGCGAACGCCCGCCCCAGAGGTAGGGGGCATAGTGATATTTCAGAACGATTTTCTCGAGCAGGGCGCGGGGCTCATCAGCTTCAGAAGGCGTGTAGGCTTGTCCGTTGTACCAATAGGAACGGCCGGCCATTTTGAGGTTGATGCCATCGAAATAGGGGAGAAAGGAACCCAAGACCACCGGAATGTGGTGGGTGTGGTTGGTAATCGAGTGAGCAATCTCCAGCGAGTAAGCCGGCTGCAAAAGGGCCTCTTCGAGCACTTTCTTTTCGGTTTTTACATATTGCTTTTCGTCAATCCAGCCTTCGTAGTCATCGAAAAGGCAGCGGATGTGGCGCCATTGCGCCCGGGCACTGAGCACCTCTATGCCTTCGCCAAAGAGGAGCTGGGTGACCATTTCCGATTCGTCCGAGGCCCGGGCCCGGACAGGAACGAGGCTGAGTGGGATGATTCCGTATTCCACGGGGATTTTAGTTTTGCAAGATAAGAGGCACACGGCAGAGCCGGAGTGTTGATTTTCACATTACCCGCTCCTGCGATTAGTAAAAAGGACTATTTTCCGCTTTTTCGACAGAAAATTAAGCACAGCGGAAGACCGGCTTGCCTTTTTCCGCGTTAGATTTACAAAATGCAAATGGAGCCAACCATTTCGGGCCGCTTACGTAGAAGTTCATGATGAAGAATAAGATCCTTATTTCACTGCTTGCCTTATGGGCATTCACTTCCTGCACCCGGCTGAGTGACTTTCAGCTCGACCGGGGCTACGATTATTACCCGCTCGATATCGGGCATACCATCGTTTACGAAATAGATTCTGTCATCTACAGTCCCCTTCTTGCAGGCGGAAGAGATACTTTTCACTGGGAATTGAAAGTGCTAATTGCCGATACCTTTCGCGATGCCGAAGGCCGCACGGTGCACCTGGCCGAAGAGTACAGGCGCAGAAAGGGAGCTTCTTTCTGGGAGGGCCCCGAGATAACTATGCTGGTGAGAACACCCCAGCGCCTGGAATACCAGGCCAACAACATTCGCTTGATCCCCTTTGTCTTCCCACCGGTGAAGGGCACGCAATGGGATGGGGCCGCCTTTCTTCCCGACAATGATACCTTTGCCTTTTACCGCAGTTGGAACAATGTTTTCCTTGCGGTGGATGAAGCGTATGATCTGGGAACCAATTCATTTGCTAAAACCGCTCATGTCCTTGAGTCAGATGACGAAAACCTGCTGGAGTACCATTACTCGGAAGCCCGTTACGCTCGTGACATTGGTCTGATAGAGCGCATACAATTCAATCTTAAATTTGTGGGAAGTGTAATTCCGAATGAACCATGGGAAGAAAAAGCAACGAACGGCTACATCATGCATCAGCGACTGATACGATACGAATAAGGAAATACCTTCTCGCTATTTTATTCCTCCTTTTTTCTTCGGCTGCCGGAGTGGCGCAATCGACACCCAAGTACTGGATACAATTTCTTGACAAAGATGCCACGGAATACCGCATCGATGCACCCGGGGATTTTCTTTCGCCCCGTGCCCTGGAGCGAAGAGCGCGGCAAAACATCCCCATCGATTATCGCGACCTGCCGGTCAGCAAGGATTATATTAAACAAGTACGGGCCCTCGGTGCCGAGATCCACAATCGCTCGAAATGGTTTAATGCCGTAACGGTCACCGTACCCGATTCTTCGGTGCTTCAGCAGATATTGCAGCTTCCTTTTGTGAAGAACTCGCAGCGGGTAGCACGTTTTCACTTCGATCCGGGCCCGGAGATGAAACTATCGCTACCGCGTACGCTCAACAGGCGCAACCTCGAGTACAACTACGGAATGGCCTATACGCAGATTCGCATGATCGGTGGCGATGCCCTGCACGACATGGGATTCCGGGGCGAAGGGATGCTTATTGCCGTCCTCGATGCCGGTTTTGCCGGGGTCGAATATCTCAAAGCATTTGATCTGCTGCGCGAAGAAGGACGCATTGTGGCCAGCCACAATTTTGTGGACCCCGCAGAGGATGTATATCGCTTCTCATCGCATGGCTGCTACGTGCTCAGCACCATGGCGGCCGAAGTGCCGGGCCTCTATGTGGGCACGGCTCCCCGGGCATCATATGTGCTTCTCATCACCGAAGATGTGAGCTCCGAACTGCTGGTGGAAGAAGACAACTGGATAGCCGGAGCCGAATTTGCCGACAGCATCGGAGCCGATGTATGCAATACCTCGCTGGGCTACACGACATTTGACGATTCGACCATGGACCATCACTACTATGAGATGGATGGAAACACCACACGCATTACACGCGGAGCCGATATAGCCGCTTCGCGGGGTATGCTGATGGTCAACAGTGCGGGAAACAGTGGCAACAGCAACTGGCACTATATCGGGGCGCCTGCGGATGGCGACAGTGTACTGGCCATCGGGGCCGTAAATCAGGACTCCATTCCGGCCGATTTCTCATCCTACGGACCCGCATTTGACGGGGACATAAAACCCAATGTGGCAGCCATCGGCTGGGGCACTTACCTCTGGTCCTTTGCCGACTCGGTGCGGACAGGCAGCGGGACGTCCTTCTCGAGCCCCATTATTGCCGGCATGGCGGCCTGTCTCTGGCAGGCTTTCCCCGAGCGCAACAACATGGACATATTCCACGCCATCGAGCGAAGCGGTCACCGCTACGAGCATCCCGATGACCGGGTGGGATACGGTATTCCCAACTTTTCAGAGGCGGCTTTTTACCTGGCCGGTGGCGAGGAGGCCACGGTGAAAGACAGCCTGATCACCGTCAGTCCCAACCCCACCACGGGCAAATTTCAGATTGCATTTCGCTTCGAAGAGCCCCGGCTTGTTACTTATAGCCTCTACGATATCAGCGGGCAACTGCACTACAACAATATTATTTATGCCTATCCCGGCACGGCCTATGCCATTCCCGTCTTTGCCCTGCAAAATAAGGCCAACGGGGTTTACCTATTGCGTGTGGATGTGGAAAGCGGCAATGGGGCTGTCTTTCATCAAAGTGTGCTGCGCATCATCAAAGTCGAGTAGACAGATATGGCCCCCTGTTTTCAGTTTTAAAATGAAAGATATCCATCGGGCAGGAGGGCCGTGGCCAGCATTACGGTGTTGATGTTGAGGTGAGCCTTCCAGCTTTGCGATTCCTGATTTTGCTCTTCCAGCCAGAAAATTTCGATGGCATCGCCCACGGGAATAAACTTTCGATTGATAGAGAGCAACTCCTGCAAACCGGACGAAAGTGCAAAGGCGCTTTTATGTTTTTCTATGATTTCCCCGCTTTTATCCAGGGCATGCAAACCGATGGCGAGTCCCAGTTCGCGGAAGGCGAGGCGCTGGGCAGCCGGGAGATGAAGGGCGGGGGTGGCCAGAAAGGCAGCCATGCCCCTGGCAGAGTCGCTCAGCATGCGTTCGAGCCGGGCTTCGTCTTCGCGGTTGTATCCGGATGCAATCAGGGCCGAGAGGAAATAGGAATCGCTCAGCAACCCTCCCAGTCCGAGGGGATCGTCTGTGAGGGTACTTATGTGTCCGCAGATTTCCCGCATGTCGTCAATGGCGGCATCGAGCCTGATCTCATCTAGCTTCCATTCTTTCATCTTTGCGCGGAGCATACTGAAGGTGACAAGGCCGTCCAGCGGGTCGAGCTGCCCCATGGACGGAAGCAGGGGTGCGCTAAGGTCAGTGCGCATCTTC
>WFPF01000125.1 GCA_015487695.1 Chitinophagales bacterium | reverse complement strand
TTAGAAAAATTTTGGATGATTTTATGAATAACTATCAATTTAATCCAAAACTATTTGAAATAACAGAATAAAACAGTAAAAATAATATGACACAAACACAACAACTGGAATTGGGTAAAACCCTTTGGAAGATAGCGGATGAACTGCGCGGGGCAATGAATGCGGATGATTTTCGCGATTATATGCTGTCGTTTTTGTTTTTGCGATATCTGTCGGACAATTACGAAAAATCGGCCCAAAAGGAATTGGGCAAAGATTATCCCGCATTGGATGCGAACGACAAACGTCCGCCCCTTGCCGTATGGTATGAAGAAAACCCGGATGATGTGCTAGAATTTGAAAAACAAATGCGCAGAAAGGTGCATTATGTGATCAAACCGCAACACCTGTGGAGCAATATTGCGGAAATGGCACGTACCCAAAACGGTGAACTCTTGCAAACACTGGAAAAGGGCTTTAAATACATAGAAAACGAATCTTTTGAAAGCACCTTTCAGGGCTTGTTCTCGGAAATCAATCTCAATTCCGAGAAGCTGGGCAAAACGTATGAAGAAAGAAATGTAAAACTTTGTGCCATTGTTCAAAAAATTGCCGAAGGAATTGCGGAGTTTTCTACCGACACGGATACCCTGGGCGATGCTTATGAATATTTAATCGGCCAGTTTGCGGCCGGTTCGGGCAAAAAGGCAGGTGAATTTTATACCCCGCAGCAAATATCCTCCATACTTTCGGAAATAGTAACATTGGATAGCCAGGACCCCGCAAGCGGGCCCAAAAAGAAATTGAATAAAATTCTCGACTTTGCTTGCGGTTCCGGTTCCTTGCTCTTGAATGTGAGAAAACGCATGAAAGATAAAGGAGGAACAGTCGGAAAAATCTACGGACAGGAAAAAAACATCACCACCTACAACCTGGCGCGGATGAATATGCTGCTGCACGGTATGAAAGACACGGAATTCGAAATTTTTCACGGGGATACATTGCTCAATCAATGGCCCATGCTCAATGAAATGAACCCTGCCAAAAAGGTGGAGTTTGATGCGGTGGTTGCCAATCCTCCGTTTAGCCTGCGATGGGAGCCCAACGATACTTTGGCGGAAGATTTCAGGTTTAAAAGCTACGGACTGGCACCCAAGTCAGCTGCCGATTTTGCTTTCTTATTACACGGTTTTCATTATCTCGCAGATGACGGCACCATGGCGATCATTTTGCCTCATGGGGTTTTATTCCGTGGTGGATCGGAAAAAAGAATCAGAGAAAAATTATTAAAAGACAATAATATTGATGCGGTAATCGGTTTGCCTGCCAATCTTTTTTACTCCACGGGTATTCCTGTGTGTATTTTGGTACTGAAAAAATGTAAGAAAGAAGATGACGTATTGTTTATCAATGCAAGTGAGCATTTTGAAAAGGGCAAAAGGCAGAATTTTTTAAGAGAAAAAGACATTGAACGAATCGTAAACACGTACAAAAATCGCCCTGAGAATATAGAACGCTATGCGCGGAGGGTAGCAATGGCCGAAATTGAGCAGAACGATTACAATTTGAATATTTCGAGATATGTAAGCACCGCTATGCCGGAAGAAAAAATAGACCTTGACCGGGTAAATACCGCATTGCTTGAGATTGAAAAGAAAATCAAGAGCAGCACGGAAAAGCACAATGCTTTCTTAAAGGATTTAGGCTTGAAAACAATTGAATAGCATTATGATTAATAGATCATGAACTTTAATATTAGGTCCGTACTGCAAAGCCATTGCTCAAGAAATACCCTTTGATCCACTCGATTGTTTTCGTGTTAACCTTGGTCATTATGGCAATCCTTTCCTATAATTCAACACTAGGAATCTGGCAATAATATATGGATGGATTTAGCAGAGGCTTACATTAATTTCTTGTCAAACTAATGCCCTCATACCCCTGCCCACGCTGTCGGCTGCACTCAGAAAAAGGCGAGCCGGCTTCAGGCCCCAAATGATTCCCACTCGTCTTCGCGCATGAGTATGCCCCCGAAAGAGATATCGGGAGCGGAGAGGGTCATGATGGTGCTCGGCAGGCTTCGGATGCGGCTCTGATAATCGCTGAAATACTGCCTGAATCCCTCCGCATCATCCCCGGGGCGGGCCATACCCAGAAAAACCAGATCGCTGGAAGCGGAGGATGCGGCAATGATCTCATGAAAAGGGCGCCCTTCCGTGACGATCACCTCAAAACGAAATCCCGTGCGCAGGCGCTCTATGATCTTTTGCAGGTTTTCTTCCGCGCCTTTGCGTGCTTTGCCGTCTTTTACAATCATCTTCAGCGTGACGCTCGATTTCCACCAGTCGGGGTTCGACTGGATGAGGTAGGCCAGGATGATCATAAGTCCGCCATTGCCTTTGAGCCCGCCCCACCAGATGTCGATTTTCTCCTTTTTGCCGAAAGGCGGAGCCCCCTCGCAGGGTGAAAGGATGAGCACATTGCGGTTTTGGCGGTGAAAGCCGGTGATGAGCCGGCAGTATTCGTCCAGCGTATCCCTGTTTTCGTTGTTGCCCATAATGATGCTGTTGGGCACCATGGAGCCCATGCCGTAGGCTTTGGAGAGCATTTCGGCACCGGCAAAGGGGGTGGGCGCAGAGATCACACGCACGAGGCTGCGAATGCCTTTTTTGTTCAGAAATTTCCGGATATGCTGCTCCGACTGGCGGATGCGCTTGCTGCTGAAATCGGGCGAAGTGACCACCATGGCCACGGTCATGAGTCCGCTGTTGCGGGTGATATCCGAGGCCAGCTCGATGAGCTGCCAGCGCCTTGTGGGAGCTCCCGAGAGCACCAGCGGGTGCGGTCGCCACGACTTGCTCACATTCTCGCTGCTGAGGCGCAGGAGCCCGGCCCTCGTGATGGCCAGCCAGATGCCGTTGCGCACATCCCCGAAGGAGGTGCGCAGTTCCCTGCGCTCAAGCCAGATAAAGAGCAGGCTGATAAAAAGAAAAGCGAGTACTGTGGCCAGGGGATTGATGAGAAACATGACGCCCAGACATCCGGCAGCCCCCAGCATCGAGAGGCTCCAGTGAACCCGGAAGCGCGGTCTGAATGAGGGGCTTCCGAGCAGGCGCTCGATACCGGCTGTGATATTCAGCACTCCGTAGGTAGTCAGAAAGAACATCGTCAGCACCGGGGCAATGAGGTTGAGATTGCCCACGGCCACGGCAAAAAGGGCGATGGCCAGGGTGAAGAGGGTGCCGTTGCGCGGAATATCTCCGCTGCCGTGGCCCTTGCCGAGCCAGCGCAGCGAACGGGGCAGGACGCCATCCCGCGCCAGGGCCTGCAAAACCCGCGGAGCCCCGAGGACGCTGCCCAGGGCACTCGAAAGGGTGGCACCCCAGACACCGATCAGAATGGCATCGCCCCAGAAAGCAATCCTGCGCATGATCAGCGGGTCGGAGATGAGGCTGGCCATGTCGGCCCGCTGAATCAGTATAAAAGGAATGCTCATGTAAATCAGATAACCCACGGCAATGGCGGCCATGGTTCCGCGCGGAATCGAGCGGCCCGGCCTCTTCAGGTCGCCCGACATATTGACCCCGGCCATGATCCCCGTGACGGCCGGAAAGAAGACGGCAAATACCCGCCAGAAGGAAGGGGAGTCGGGGAGGTTCTCACCGGGGAGGCCCGCAGCCGCATCGTGGGCAACACCTTCGAGCGGACTGCCGGCCAGCAGCGAGATGAGCGAAAGGGCAATGCCGGCCATGATAAAATACTGGGTTCGCAGGGCCACCCGCGGAGAGCCGAGGGCCAGCACACCCACCAGCAGGGTGGTGACCAGTCCCACGAGATGAAAATTGAGCTGAGGAAAAACTTCAGTCACACTCTCGGCAAAACCGACCGTATAGAGGGCGATGGACAGCGCCTGGGCCAGATAAAGCGGGATGCCGATGGCTCCGCCCGACTCGATGCCCAGAGAACGGCTGATCATGTAATAGGCGCCTCCGGTTCTTACGCGCTGGTCGGTGGCGATGGCACTGATAGAGAGCCCCGTGAGAAAGGTGATGAGCGTGGCCAGGGTGACAATGATAAATGTGCCTGTCAATCCTACGTGTCCGACCACCCATCCGAAGCGCAAATACATGATGACACCGAGGATGGTCAGAATGGACGGAGTAAAAACCCCTTCAAAGGTGCCGAGTCCTTGGCTGCCCTGTGTGTGGCCTGCTCCGTTTTTTCCTATGGGGTTTTTTATTGGCATCTAAGGTGCTGTAGAAAGAGGATTCTCTCACAAAGAAAAGGATTTTCGCCCGCAAAGGAGAAAGGTCTTCGTGTGCACCTTTATTTTCGGGGATCCTGCCAAATAAGGCTTTTCACAATGGGGCTGTTGAAGGCGGGGCACTGTCCGTCACCCTGTCCGCTCAGCCCGCCATCGGGCGCGCAGACATAGTTGCATTCGCTGTCGTAGAGCTCGTTGAACTGGTCGCAGCAATCCCCGGTGAAATAATAATAAACCTGACCGTCCACCTCCCATTTCCATACCGATGCCGGTGGGTTTTGCACCGGAGCGCGCCTGCGTTGCTTTATCATATGTTCTATGCAGGCAGGCACATCTTCATTCAGCTCAATCTGGAGACAGGAAGGCATGGAGAACAGCCATGCGATGCTGAAAGCGATGGCAAAGATTCTCACAGACTTCATTTTCACGGTGTTTCTTTTCTTTTGATTCGGAAGAACTCAAGGGGCGCGTTGTTGACTGCCGAAATGATCAGCAGGGCCTGGCTCCCGGGAAGATAAACGTCTGTGAGTCCGTGGAGGTTTCCTCCGGCATAAAATCCGCTCTCTTTTGCATCCAGGGCCCGAAATCCGCCCTTGCCGTCACCCAGCAGCACGAGGCCCCAGCCTGCATCATAGCGGGGTGTTTCGACTTCGCTGCCGAAGCGGTTGCCCGCCACGATCAGGTCGATATGTCCGTCAGCGTTCAGATCGCGGGCCACCATGCCGTTGACGGGCGACAATTGTGCCTCTACAGGCAACTTTCGGACTTCAAAATGTCCTTTGCCGTCATTGATCCAAAGGGTATTGCTGAAAGTGTAGGCTTCGAGATGCAGGGCGCTGTCCAGCTCTTCCGGACTGTAAATCTCCTCAAGATCTGCCGTGGCAAAACTGTGATAAGTGGGGAACTTGTCTTTGATAAAGGGCATCTGCTCGGAGCTGCACTGGCGCCCCCTGACGGGTACCCGTTCGCTGTTTTTCAGAGTCTTTGACAGGACGATATCGAGGCTGCCGTTGTGATCAAAATCGTAGGCATAGACATGCAGCGGTTTTTCTTCCGATGGATGAAACTTATTGTTCTCCCCGATATTTCCCGCAATAATGTCCGCATCTCCGTCTGCATCCACGTCCACAATTTTCAGGCACGACCACCATCCATTGCTTTTAGAAAAACCGGCATCGACACTTTGCTCGATGAAATGCCCGCCTTCGTTTACGAAAAGGCGGAGGGGCGTCCATTCTCCGGCTATGAGCAAATCGGGGTCGCCATCCCCGTCAAAATCGGCAAAGGCAGCATCGCTGATCATACCCGGCTCTTGCAGCGCTGGCGCCAGTTGGGCCGTGGCATCGAGAAATCGGCCGCCCTCATTGCGGAGGAGATAGGAGCGCGGAGAAAAAGGATAGCGCCCCGGCCGCACCTGGCCGCCCACGAAAAGGTCCAAATCGCCATCACCATCCCAGTCGGTAGCCGCTACGGCCATGCTTGCCGTGGCAAGCGGGGGCAGCGCCTTCTCCGCTTTGCTGAAATGCCCGCTGCCGTCATTGAGGTAGAGGCGGTCGCGCAGGCGCGGGTCGCCCTCTTCAAATTCATTGCTTCCGCTGCAGACGTAGAGGTCGGGGTCACCGTCCGAATCGGCATCGAAAAAGAGCGCGGAAAGGTCTTCGCTGCCGCGGTCGGCCTCCCAGGGCCCTTGCTGTGGGTAAAAAGTGCCGTCCGGCTTCTGTACGAAAAGGGCTCCGGCCTCTCCGGCAGCGCCTCCGACAAAAATATCATCCAGGCCGTCCCCGTTCACATCGCCCCGGCAGATTTTCGGCCCGCTTTGCGATTCTTTGTGCGGCAGGAGGAGCTCGCGGGCAAAGTCGTCATATGCCTTTTCCCGGTGTGCATAATGAATGCCATGATCCCCGTCACGGACAAAGAGCTTGGGAAGGGTGTTCTCCGGTGCTGCTTCTGTGGCATTGGTCCAGCGCAGAATGCTTGTGGCATCGGCCGGCACGTTTTGCATGCGGCTGATGCGGCCATCGGGCCAGCGAAGCTCCAGTTCATCAATCATCGTCCGATTTCCCAGTCCGAAATGCATGATCGGCTGGGAAGAAGACTGATAGCCGCGCACCCAGCGAAACTGTTCGCTGCGTGTCTCGTCTCCGATTCGCAGCGTAAGTTCCGCCCCTGCTCCCCAGCGGTTGCCCGGAGGGCCTTCCGGTTTTATTTTCAGATAGTGATGGCCGTTCTTTTCGGCCTGATTGATAAAGATGCCGGCTTTTTCTTCCACGTTGTTGGTGATGATGTCAAGGTCCCCGTCAGCGTCCAGATCGGCCCAGGCGGCACCGTTGGCATTTTGAGAGGTTGTCAGTCCCCAGTCTTTGTTCATTTTTTTGAAGTGGAGCTGCCCTTCGTTGCGCATGAAGAAGTTGGGCACCTGCGAGCGGGGCATTTTATTCATGACTTCGTCAAAAGGCAGGCCCGGGCCCTTGCGGCCGACTTCCTCGCGGAGCCATATCTTGAAGTCGTTGTCGGTAACATCGTATTTGATGCCGTTGCTCACGAATACATCCCGGAGCCCGTCCAGGTCAAAGTCCATAAAAAGCGGGGCCCAGCTCCAGTCGGTCTTGTCGAGGCCCGAGACTTGTGCGATCTCACTGAAATGGCCTCCGCCCCGGTTGAGCTGCAGGGTGTTGATCATGTACTGGTAGTTGTATCCGTAGTCAATCAACTCGCGAAATCCCTTGCTGTCCATTCCGGCCATGAGTTGCTTGGAGCGGGCATGCTCGGGTGGGGCCATGTCCAGCACATAAAGGTCTTCCAGTCCGTCATTGTTGATGTCGGCCGCATCGCTGCCCATCGAGTAGAAGGAGATATGCTGCAATAGCGCATTGCAACGGTCGCTGAAATGCCCCTTGCCGTCATTGATGTAAAGAAAGTCGGGCTCGAGATAGTCGTTGGCCACGTAAATGTCATTGTAGCCGTCTCCGTTGAAATCCATGAAGAGGGCACTGAGGCCGAAGCCGCGATTGATCAGACCGGCCTCGGACGTGACATTCGTAAAAGTGCCGTCACCGTTGTTGCGAAAAAGTTTGTCGCTGTCGTATTCCTCCGCTGTGCGGTCGGGGCGGGGCGCCAGTACCTTGCTGCTGTTTTTAAAGTCCGTCCGGTGGCTGAGCAGGTAGAGGTCCATGTCTCCGTCATGATCGTAGTCGAAAGGATAGATCTGCGTGCTGTATCCGGGGTCATCGAGGCCGTAGCGCGCTGCCGACTCCGTAAAATGTCCCTTTCCGTCATTGATAAAGAGCTCGTTTCTGCGCATATCCGGAGCCAGGGGACCCGAATAACAGACATAGATGTCGAGAAATCCGTCATCATTGACATCAAGCATGGCACAGCCGGTCGTCCAGCCCTTTTTTCCGGAAACTCCGGCCGAGCGGCTGATGTCTTCAAATCGTAGATTGCCTTTGTTGAGGTAGAGGCGGTTGGGTTCCATATTGGCCGTAAAGAAGAGGTCGGGCAGGCCGTCACCGTTGATATCTCCTGCGGCCACTCCGCCCCCTGTGTAGATGTAGGGATAGTTGAAGTAGTTGAATGCCGTGCTTTCACGGATGGGGTTGCTGAAATCCACCCCGCTCTCTTCGGGCGAAAGCCGGACAAAGCCCGGAGCTGATGCAGCGGCTGAAGAGCCCGTGGCGGGTGCAGGCTGCTGCCCGCATGAAGAAAAGAAGAGAGAGACCCAGAACGTGGCGGCAATAAGCTGCCAGCCCGGGAAGAGCGCGGAAGAAAACTTGCACATAAGGCCATTTTTAGAAATGAATGACGATAGGGGAGTGCATTGCAAAATTCTGAAATTCAAAATACTTAATTTTGAGCTAAATTTTTATACATGAAGGTGTATTTTGACAATGCCGCCACCACGGCACTCGATCCCGAAGTGCTGGAAGCCATGATGCCGTATATGACGGATCATTACGGAAATCCTTCTTCCATTCATTCTTTCGGGCGTTTTACGCGGGCGGCCATCGAAAAATCAAGAAAAAAAGTAGCCGAACTGCTGAATGCCTCCACCGGAGAAATATTCTTTACCAGCGGAGGCACCGAGTCGAACAATATGATTTTGAAGTGTGCCGTGAAGGACCTCGGGGTGAAGCGCATCATCAGCAGCCCCATCGAGCACCACTGCGTCTTGCACACGGTGGAAGACCTCGGAGCAGCCGGTGTGGCCACCGATTATGTGGCACTGGACGAGTATGGGAGGGTGGACTATGAAAACCTGGAAGCCCTGCTGAAGGAAGACAAAGGCAAGACCCTGGTCTCGCTGATGTATGCCAACAATGAAATCGGCAATGTGCTGGATGCGGAGCGGGTAGCGGCCCTCTGCAAAGAATACGGAGCCCTCTTTCATTCCGATACGGTGCAGGCCATCGCACACTTCCCCATTGATGTACAGAAAACCGGCATCGATTTTCTCACCGGATCGGCCCACAAGTTTCACGGCCCCAAAGGCATTGGCTTTGCCTATCTCCGCTCCGGACGGATGATGAAACCTTTCATCCATGGCGGGGCGCAGGAACGCAATATGCGGGCCGGTACGGAGAATCTCTATGGCATTGTGGGTTTGAGCAGGGCCATGGAACTGGCCATTGAGGGCATGGAAGCGCATGCCGAACGCATACGGGATGTCAGGCAATACATGAAAGAGTCGCTGATCCGGAATATACCGGGCGTGGCCTTCAACGGAGTGCAGGAAGGCGATTTTCTCTTTACCGTCCTCAATGTCTCTTTCCCGCCTTCGCCCAAATCATCCATGCTGCTTTTCAATCTCGACATTGCGGGCATTGCTGCATCGGGCGGAAGCGCATGCAGCAGCGGCTCCGACATCGGCTCGCATGTGATGCAGGCCCTCGAGGCACCTGAAGAGCGAAGCAACGTGCGTTTTTCCTTTTCGAAGTATAGTACCCGCGAGGAAGTGGACTATGTGGTGGAAAAACTGGTCCGGATTCTGGGCGTGGAGGAAAAAGTTTCACCTGAGGCCTGATAACTTCTTTCGTGTGCTCTCCCGCTGCCAACAAATCGATCTCATATCAGCTCCTATTAAACGCTGCAGTGTCAAGCACGGTCTATTGCTTGCGTGGATGACAAATAAATCCATACCGCGAGTTGGTATTATTTAATAAATATCTTGCTATGGAAAAACAAAGACTTGAACCTCGGATTACAGGTAGTATTGCATTATTGTTTCTCTTGTTGCTCATTTCGTCTGCCTGCGTCAAAAAGCCGAATGAATCGACTCTTCATACTCCGGGAGTATATGATGTAAGCATAAAAGTGGACACCATGACGAGATGGTTTAAAGCAATCATACCCCCGAACTACGATCATTCAAATAAGCATCCCTTATTGCTGGCCTTTCACGGGGGAAACCTGTCGATGGGCTATATGCTTAACAACAGAGAGGATCTTATTCAGAGATGCGAAGATGAAAACTGGATTCTGGTTTTTCCGAATGGAGCTGATTTTGACGATAACCGGGGGGCGGCAGCCTGGAATGCAATACATTGCTGCAATCCGGTAAGACAGCACAATGTGGACGATATCGGGTTCATAAGAAAAATAGTGGACACATTAAGTGTGGAATTGAACATTGATGCCGGGCGCATATATGCAATAGGTGGTTCAAACGGGGGGATGCTTATACATAGAATTGCTGTTGAATTGCCTGATATATTTGCTGCCGTTGCTGAGAACCAGGGGACTGCAGGCGGGATCCCGAGTGACTCATCGGGTACACGGATAGTTGCCAATCCTTCCCGGCCTATACCGATTTTATTGATCCACGGAATGGATGATTCCAATGTAAGATTCTACGGAGGTTATTCATCCGGTAATCCGAAGAGATATGACATATCTTTCGATGAATCCGTCTCTATTTGGGTAAACAACAATGGCTGCAAAACGGAAGCGGATACAAGCATCGTCAATGGACTAAACGGAAGAGTATTTATTCTTGATTATAAGGAGTGTACAGACAATGCCGCGGTTAGAGCCATAGTCATTGAGAATAAAGGACATGGATGGCCCTCCCTTGAAAAGTCCGGCTTTGATGGCACAAATGCATCTGTTGATTTTCTTAAAGAATATTCCAAATAGGGCCGCGGCCAGCGATCACATAACCATGCGGTTATCCATTGGATGGGAAGTCCTGGTTTAGAGGCACAAATTCAATGAAATATTGCAAGAGAAAGCCGGGATGAAGACAAAAGAGCTTTGGCGAAAACGAACCTCTCATCTGCATGTGCATATGCAATGCTGCTTCGTACAAAATCACGAACGAATCTGCGACAAAGGCAGCGGGTTTTATTAATGCAGGGCAAAAGCTTACACAAGGCCCTAACTTGCTGCTCAGGGCAAGGTGTACTGCTTCATCCATTCCCAGTTTTCCTCTGCTGCCTTATACGGATGATTGGAGCCATTCGGATATTGATGCTCCAATCCTTTGATAAGTATAATCCTGAACTCTCTGTCGTCCTCTTCAGGAATACTCGGGAAGTTTGCCGTCATTGCAATCGCTGTATCACCGGATATCTGAAACTCGGTACTATATTTTAATATCCGGGCATGATTGAGCCTTATTTTTTTGAAGGAAGGTTCATTTCTCAGTAAGCTGTCAAAGGATGCAAGCGGAAGACGTGCGCCCGCCCCGAAGAATTTATTGTCCGAGTTTCCTATTTGATACGTAATAGGTACATATCTTGCCGGCATAAAGTCGTCATCCCTGAGATAGGTCCCTGCGGACTGGACAATTGCCGCAAATACATCGGCCATCTCCACAGCACACCTGAATGCCATTCCTCCTCCATTGGAGAAGCCAACTAAATAGACGCGTTTTTCATCGATTTGATATCTGTCTTCTACCTCAGCAAGTATTGTGCGCAAAAACTTAATGTCATCTCTCGGGTTCTCGTTGGCGCAGTATTCCATATCCAGGGTATTCCATCGGGTATTGTTTTTTTTCTTCCCATCACTTATATAACAGTATCTCCATGAGGAAGGATAAACGGTAATGATGTTTTCTTGTTCTCCGATTGCCTTCCATCCCGAAATATTATAATAACGTTCTCCATCGCCCGATGTGCCATGCAGCATGAAAACCAAGGGTACGGGATCCTTCCCGTTGTATGATTCCGGTACGTGGACGTAATATTCCCTTTCATCTCCATCGACCATCACTGTAAAATAGTTTTTTCCCTTTACAAAATCAGGCTTCGGGGTTTTTCCTTTGTCTTTACATGCAAAAAGAAGCAGCGGGGCTAGAAACAATAAAAACAATTTATTCATGACAAATGATTTTTCGAATGGTATGTTATGAATTGTCGCAATCAGCGTATTTCTTTATATGGTTTCCTTTGTATTTATAATCAAGGCACTCCCCTTGGACATGGAGTCATTGGATATGTTTAAAAGTTCAGCTAATAAACTCATTATAATGCCTATTGTGCTCATATTTAATGGTTTAATAAGCTATCCTGGTCATGCCGGGCTGCCTGAAACTGTTTCAAAATACAATATTTCATTGAAAAAATAAAGCCGGAGAGATTCACTTTTCGACCGTATGTCTTGTTATATCTCCCTCATATTATTCTTTGCACGGGGTGGAATTGATGCCATGGAATGGAAAAAACCCGGCAGGCGTGGAGAAAAAAGTCCTGTCTGACTTCTTGGAGCCGGTACGCATTTGAGACCTTTTAAGAATAGCGTCCTCTTTTCATTGCGCCCTGGGTGTCATACCCCGGAATCGCTGTTTCTCGCCACTTTGATGAATGCCGGGAATCAGTCCGATATAGGCTGCAAGGTGTTTGACGGAAGAAAAACGCCTGAGATCTCTCAACTCAGCAAGAATAGCACAAGCCACGAGGGGGCCGATGCCGGGCACGGAGCACAGGAGGCGGTAATCTGCGGCATGGTGAAAGTCTTGCCGGCAAAGAGATAGCTGCTGCCGTGCACTTTCCTCGCGCGTTTGTGCATGTCGATGCCAATGAATAACTTAGCTTGAGTGATAGATTTGGAATCCATGAAAAAACCTCCTTTTTTTGATGAAAAGCTACGAAGGAATGGCGCAGGCTTTTAGATGGGGGCTATACGTAATGCGGGCGATAGTGGTAAATAGAAAGATTATGCAAATAATTAAACGCAGCTGTAAAATGGAAACAAAGCACTTTGAAATCCCGCACTACGCATAGCCCAAACCGTTATCTTCAAGTCAAAAAAACAAAAATATGAAAAAACTCATTTTAGCATTGGTCATTTTAGGAATACTATCAATTCCTGCACAGGCTACTTC